>NZ_JCBDHJ010000002.1:0-355124 GCF_059834135.1 Vibrio sp. R10-SG-ISO4 | reverse complement strand
AGCCATTGGATCGCAAAGCTCGGCGGTAAGCTGATGGTTAGGGCACCTTTCTCACTTCTTTCCAGAACTTTATCTGTCGCTTCGGCCAGTGAAGAGAAGATATCTTTGATATCAAGGAAATAACTTTGACCTTCCTCGGTGAGCAGTAACGAGCGATTTCGGCGACGAAACAGTTTCAAGCCGAGAAACTCTTCCAGCGCTTTAATCTGGTGGCTCACTGCCGCTTGAGTCACAAACAACTCTTCGGCAGCACGGGTAAAGCTCAAATGACGTGCGGCGGCCTCGAACACTTTTAATGAGTTCAAAGGGGGCAATCTTCTGGACATTAGGGTCGCCTCTATATGGATTAGTTTTTTTAATCTGAAACATTATAAATTGTCCATTGCCTGACGACTAGAGAAATTCTATATTTCTCACCGCACCAAGAGCCTGAACGGCTTGATATTTCGGTATCAATTGGCTTCTTGTTGCGATGTTGTGTTTGCAAACTCGAATTTCGAGTTCGGTAGTATTCTACCCGCTTTGATAACTATCAAAGCGCATACTTCCTGTATTTATTTTGACCTGTCTGTCAAATTTTTTAGCACCGCCTTATGGCGGTGTTTTTTTATGCCCTGTATTCGTGTTCTTCAGACAATAACGGCTTAACGCTTCCTTATCTGCTCATTTACCCAGTCAAACAAAAACGCGCAGCGTGAGACAACTCAGGCTGCGCGTTTATAGGGTTTAAAAAACCACTATGGGCGATAGACTTTGACGTTACTAAAGCCTTGCTCTTGCAAGTAGAGCGCTTGTAAGCGACTCATCACCCCACGCTCACAGTAAAGCAGATACGTGTGCGACTGATCGAGATCGCCAAATTGCGTGGCTAGCTTGTAGAACGGGATGTGCTTAACCTCAACACCCTCTATTTCTAATGGCTTATCGTCTTCCTCTTCTGGACTACGAATATCCAAAACCACTGCGTGATCTTCCACCGCTTGAACTTGCTCAACTTCAGGCGCCGCTAGCTCTGTCTCTTTCGCAATATCTCGGATATCCATTTGACGCGCTTCGCGCACCACTTGCTCAAGAATATCAAAGTTGAAGTTGGCCTCTTCCGCTTCTAGCTTGCCTTTCACCGCTTTGACGGTTGGCTTTTTAGAGATCACCCCACAATATTCTGGCATGGTCTTAGCGAAATCTTCGGTGCCGATGTTACGCGCTAGGTTGATGATGTCTTCTTTGTCCCAGTTGATCAGCGGACGAAGAATCAAGGTATCGGTCACGCCGTCAATATGACGCAGGTTGGTTAAGGTTTGGCTTGATACTTGGCCGAGCGCCTCACCTGTGACCAAGGCCTGAATACCAAACTTCTCAGCAATCATACCGGCTGCGCGCATAAACATACGCTTTAGCACCACGCCCATTTGACCATCGTCGACCTTTTCCAAGATCTCTGCGACCACAGGTTCAAAATCGACCGAAATAAAGCGCACTTTGGCCGACGATCCGTATTTATTCCACAAGTAGTAAGAGACTTGTTTAACGCCGATTTCATGCGCCGGACCGCCCAAGTTAAAGAAGCAGTAATGCACTTTTGAGCCACGCTTGATGTGCAGGTAGCTAGAAACACCGGAATCAAAACCACCTGAAATCAGGCTCAGCACATCTTCTTGCGTCCCTAATGGGAAGCCGCCCAAGCCTTTGTGGCGTGCGATCACTTGGTTAAGTTTGTCGCCTGCGACTTCAACCTTGACTGTTACATCTGGGTTTTGCAGCTTAACGCTGGCACTTTCCACCGCTTGGTTAAGGCCACCACCGACATAGCGTTCCAGTTCGATAGAGGTGAAATCATGCTTACCACGACGCTTTGCGCGCACCACGAACGTCTTACCTTCAATGTTGGGGCGATTAAGTTCTAGCACTTGCTCGTAGATGTCGTGCAAGTCTTTAAACTCTGACTGCTTAACCTCTAAGACATGATGAATGCCCGGCGTGTGCGTCAACACTTCGATGGTTTCGTTGTAGTACTTATCAGACTCGGAGGTCACTTCGATGTGATCACGACGGTTAAATACCGCTACAGACTCCGTTCGGCTTTTGATAATGTTGCGAATATTACACTCTAGAATCTTGGTGAAGCGCTTGCGCACCGATTCACTTTTTACGAAGATTTCTGGATGGGGCTTAACGATAAATTTCATAGTTCACTTCACAAGTTCTGTTTCGCACATAAATAGAGGTTAGCCTTAACGCGTTGCGCTGGCTAAGGGCGCAAGATTATACACGAATGAGTGCGCATAAAAAAGACGAGCCATCGCTCGCCTTTTGACCATTCTCGATGACGCTAAGTTTCCGCCTCTCGAATCGCGCTTTTATCCTAACTGTTTTTGCCCTGACTACTTTTGCTTACTTTTGCTTTAGCTTAGTTGTCCAGTACAGGCACTTCATCGCTGAGCAGGGCTTCCCCTTGCAAGATGCTGATTTCAACTCGGCGATTGCGTGAGCGCTGCGCTTCGGTGTCATTAGGTCCGAGCGGCTGAGTATCCGCCATACCACGCACTTCTAAACGGCTATGGTCAAACCCTCTCACACGTTCCATTTCCTGTGCTACTGATACCGCACGCTGAGCGGACAGATCCCAGTTCGAGCGGTAGAGCTCCGAATCCAACCTTTGGTTGTCCGTATGGCCAGAGACGCGCACCACACCAGGAATGTCTTTAACAAGATCCGCTATCTGGCGCACTAAAGGACGAAACTTAGGCTGCAAGAAGGCAGAACCTTCAGGGAAGGCACCTTTTTCACGAATTCGGATATCGATTTGTTGGCCAAGATTTTCTACCTCAATCGCCCCTTGCTCAATTTCACGTTCTAGCGCTTTCTTGATACTTTCCATCAAGGTTTCAAGCTCTTGCGACTTCTCTGCCGATTGCTGTTGTTCGTTGTCTGATTCAGAGTTCTGGTTGTCTTCCGTTGACGTGTCGGGTGATTTACCGCCAGTCAGCTTGCCTTTGTCACGTTGGGTTCCCCCGGCGCGATCGGACTCGCCTTCATGAAACTCCAGCGTTTGCTGAGTGATGTCGATGGTTTGCTGCATGATGACGTCAATCGGCGTTGGTTCAGGTCGACCTGGTCTGAACTCTTGAGCAATGATACTGGTCCCCTTCGGGATGTCTTTCACTTCCAAGCGGTTCTGTACACCAAACGCAAACTTCATTGATCCCGCGATCTGTTTGAACTTCAGTACGTCCATTTCAGAGAATGACAACAGCAGTACGAAGAAACACATGAGCAGCGACATCAAGTCGGCAAACGTCCCCATCCACAAGGGCAAACCAGGTGGCGGACATTTGCAATCGTTCTCATCGTCCATCTTTATTCCTTACTCGTTATCGACGTCAAGGGCACGCTTACCTTCATTGAGGTAATTTTTCAGATAGCTGTCGATAACACGAGGGTTTTGACCGTCTTGAATAGCCAGTACGCCATCCATGATCAAGCGACGGTTTAACTTCTCTTGTTCTCGGCGTAGGGAGAGTTTGTCGGCAATTGGGAAGAACACCATGTTAGACAAGATCGCACCGTACAGCGTTGTCAACAACGCCACCGCCATAGCAGGACCGATCGCTTTAGGATCGTCCATGTTCGACAGCATCGCCACCAGACCGACCAAGGTACCAATCATGCCCATCGCCGGCGCTACGTCACCAAAGGCGCGAAATACGCTGGTACCAAATTCATGTCGTTCGTCCGTCAAGGAGATGTCTTTTTGTAACGCGGCGCGCACGACATCGGCGTCATGACCGTCAACCAATAAGTCGATGCCCTTTTGCATGAAACTGTTGGTGATTTCCATCTCTTCGAGTGCAAGGAAGCCACCTTTACGAGCAGCGTCAGCCATTTCGACCACTTTAGCGATGAGATCTTCTGGCTCGTCCACCTTGAACATGAAGGCTTTGCCAGCAATCTTCGCCGCGCCAAAGAATTGCCCCATGGTAAACTTCATCAGTACAACAAAGGTCGAACCGCCGACCACGATCAATATCGATGTAACATCGATAAACATCATGATGCTTCCGCCAAGTATCATGGCCATGATGACGAAGGCAAATCCGCCAAGCAATCCCAAAAGCGTTGCTAAATCCACAAAGCACTCCTCATGCTAACTCCAAGCTTCTACCAAATTATATCGGCAACATGTTCAGATCTTTAGTTTTTTATAAGTTGCGCGTCACAACATCCATCTTTGCTTGACCGGAGCCACCGCGCAAGCTCGATTTTTCTGACAAATTTACTCGGTTAAATTTGACCATCATTGGCGGCTAAGGTAACTTTCGTCCATCTTTACAAATGTAGAAAAGTTATGGCGAGCAAGAAACCCGAAAATATGACATTCGAGGCAACAATTGAAGAACTGGATACAATTGTTGCAAATTTAGAGAATGGCGATTTGTCGCTCGACGACGCATTAAAGAAATTCGAACGCGGAATCACTCTTGCTCGTGCTGGTCAAGCTAAATTGAGCGATGCAGAACAACGTGTCAGCCTGCTACTTCGTAATGACGATGACGCGCCGCTCGTTGATTTTGATGCCCAGCCTGAATAACGGTTTTAGAAGATTCTCCTATGATTGAGGCCTTAACCTCTCTTCAACAGCGCAACAACGCTCAGCTGCAAGCTTGGCTCGATAGCTACCCACACCAGCATCTTCCGCTACTGGAGGCCATGCGCTATGGCTTACTGCTCGGTGGAAAACGCGCGCGACCTTTTTTAGTGTACATCACCGGCCAGATGCTCGGATGTGAGTTGGAATCATTGGACACGCCCGCAGCGGCGGTGGAATGTATCCACGCTTATTCCTTGATTCATGACGACCTACCCGCGATGGATGACGATGAGCTTCGCCGTGGCCAACCGACTTGCCACATTAAGTTCGACGAAGCGACCGCGGTGCTCACGGGTGATGCATTGCAAACGCTCGCCTTTACCATTTTAGCGCAAGGCCCATTACACCCTGAGGCCGAAAGTCTACGTATAAAGATGGTACAGGAGTTGGCGAATGCCTCGGGCGCCAATGGTATGTGTTTAGGTCAAGCGTTGGATTTAGCAGCGGAAAATCGCGCCGTGTCTCTTGAGGAGCTCGAAACCATCCATCGGAACAAGACGGGGGCACTGATGAAGTCTGCAATTCGTCTTGGCGCCCTCGCCGCCGGTGAACGAGGAGTCGAGGTACTGCCACATCTTGATCGTTACGCCGATGCCATTGGGCTGGCGTTTCAAGTCCAAGATGACATTTTGGACATCATCAGTGATACGCAAACGCTCGGCAAACCGCAAGGCTCAGACCAAGCGCTCAACAAAAGTACCTATCCCGCTTTGCTAGGATTAGAGGGAGCCATAAACAAAGCTCACACTCTGTTTAATGAGGCGCTTCAAGCATTGGAAGCGATCCCCTACAATACAGAATTACTGGAAGAGTTCGCCCGATATGTCATCGAGCGCAAGAACTAACACTATAAGCGCGCATAACTATGACTCTTGATATTTCAAAGTATCCGACACTTGCACTGGCTGACACGCCGCAGGAGCTACGCTCGCTGCCGAAAGATGTGCTGCCAGCGTTGTGTGACGAGCTACGCACCTACTTACTCAACTCGGTGAGCCAATCGAGTGGTCACCTTGCCTCCGGCCTTGGTACGGTAGAACTCACGGTCGCTTTACACTATGTCTACAATACGCCATTTGACAAGTTGATTTGGGACGTGGGTCATCAAGCTTACCCGCACAAGATTCTGACGGGTCGCCGTGAGCAAATGCCAACTATTCGTCAAAAAGACGGACTGCACCCCTTTCCTTGGCGTGAAGAGAGTGAGTATGACACCCTCTCTGTCGGACACTCATCCACATCGATCAGTGCTGCGCTCGGCATGGCGATCAGCGCTGGGCGTGAAGGGAAAGATCGTAAAGTCGTTAGTGTAATTGGTGATGGTGCCATCACCGCAGGTATGGCGTTTGAAGCGATGAACCACGCCGGTGACGTTCACCCTGACATGCTGGTGATCCTCAACGACAATGAAATGTCCATTTCAGAAAACGTTGGTGCACTTAACAACCATCTTGCGCAAGTGTTGTCTGGCAGCTTGTACACCTCGATTCGTGAGGGGGGCAAAAAAGTCCTCTCTGGCGTGCCGCCGATTAAAGAGCTGGTTCGTCGTACCGAAGAGCATCTAAAAGGCATGGTGGTACCAGGGACTCTGTTTGAGGAGCTGGGCTTTAACTACATTGGTCCTGTTGACGGCCATGACGTTAATGAACTAGTGAAAACGCTAAAAAACATGCGCGAACTCAGTGGGCCACAGTTTTTGCATATCATGACCAAAAAAGGCAAAGGTTATGAGCCCGCAGAAAAAGATCCCATCGGTTATCACGGTGTACCTAAATTTGATCCAAGCCACAGCTCGCTGCCAAAAAGCAGCGGCGGTAAGCCGACATTCTCAAAAATCTTCGGTGACTTCCTGTGTGACATGGCGGCCATCGACCCGAAATTGATGGCCATCACGCCAGCCATGCGCGAAGGCTCTGGCATGGTGCGCTTCTCTAAAGAGTTCCCCAAACAGTATTTCGACGTTGCGATCGCAGAGCAGCATGCTGTGACCTTAGCAACGGGCATGGCGATTGCAGGCAATCACCCTATTGTCGCGATCTACTCGACCTTCTTGCAGCGCGGTTACGATCAACTGATTCATGACGTCGCGATCATGGACTTGCCCGTCATGTTTGCCATCGATCGCGCCGGTCTGGTGGGCGCTGACGGTCAGACCCACCAAGGGGCATTTGACTTAAGCTTTATGCGTTGCATTCCGAATATGGTCATCATGGCGCCGAGTGATGAGAATGAATGCCGACAAATGCTTTACACCGGCCATCAGCATCAAGGTCCTAGTGCCGTTCGTTATCCGAGAGGCAGCGGCATGGGCGTTGAGATTGAAACCGAGTTCACGGCACTGGAGATCGGTAAAGGGCGAGTGGTTCGTCAATCTCGCCACTCTCAAGAGGGCCCGAGTGTCGCTATCTTGAGTTTTGGTACCTTCCTTGCGAACGCACTCGAGGCGGCTGAGGGCCTAGATGCCACAGTTGCTGACATGCGCTTTGTTAAACCGCTTGATGAAGCTCTGATTCTTGAACTGGCAGCGCAACACGATGTGCTGGTTACCATTGAAGAAAACGCGATTGCGGGCGGCGCAGGTGCAGGCGTGATTGAGTTCATGATGAAGAATAAGCTACTCAAACCTGTGCTTAACCTGGGTTTACCGGATGAGTTTATTGCTCAAGGTACACAAGAAGAGTTGCATCAAGAGCTTGGCCTAGATGCAAAGGGCATAGAGCGCGCGATTCGCGATTATCTTGCTTGCTAAGCGCGTACTTTACCATTTAACGCACTTGCCCTAACAATTCAAGTCATAAAAAGAGCGCAGACCCAGTCTGCGCTCTTTGCGTTTGTGTTCTCATCAATCCGTTAAGCGTTCGAGCGGCCAAGACATCGACGCCATGATCCTCAGCCAACACTCATCGACTGGCGCAACGATGGTGATGGGCTCTTGGGTATAAGGATGAACAAAACTCAACCGCGAGGCATGCAGCATCAACCTGTGTGCATCAAAGACGTCACGAAACAATCGATTATGCTTACCATCACCATGTGTAGTATCACCGACGATAGGGTGCCTCAGGTGGGCCATATGGCGTCTAAGCTGGTGCTTGCGACCGGTAAGAGGCTTTAACTCCATTAACGCGTAGCGAGACGTAGGGAACAGTCCTGTGGAATAAGACACCTCCGCTGTTGCCAGTGGACGATAATCGGTAATGGCCTCTTGCGCTTCCTTTTCTTGGCTCGCGAACTTGTCGGCGATTTTATCCAACTCTAACTTAAGCGCGTAGTCGAGGCGAGCCGCCTCATGAATCCAACCGCGCACAACGGCATGGTACGTTTTCTCCATTTGATGTTCAGCGAACATCGACATCGCCTCTGCTGCCACTTCACTGGACAACGCAAACATCAGCACGCCCGATGTTGGTCTATCTAAGCGATGAAGAGGAAATACATGCTGACCAATTTGATCGCGAAGCGTCTGCATCACAAATTGCGTTTCGTGCTTATCCAACCAGCTGCGGTGTACCAACATACCCGCAGGCTTATTGACCGCGACAAAATACGCATCTTGGTAAAGAATCTCTAGCGTCATTGACACACCTCATCCACCTGTCTTATCAGTTCAAGCAACGGCTGATAGTCGCTGTTTGACTGCCAACACTGCTCAAAATAGGGCGCGATAGCAAAACCGCTCGGAAGAGGCTCACCGTTCTCGATCATTGCGGTCATTTTGTCGACAAAGATCCATTGAAGCCAAGCTTCAGGAGCAAGCTTATCCATCGCAAAGGGCTGTGCGCTCACAAGTTGTGACTCATCAGGTCGAGTATGTTGCCAAAGTTGTAATGCTTGCAGTTGCGCTTGAATAGACGCAAACAAGGTGAGCAATTGTTGTTGCTGTGTCATAAACCTAAACGTGAAACCTTGAAATTAATGATAAGAGTACCATTTATAGAGGAAAGAAAGTTAGGACAATTCATCGATGGATACCATTCACTCACTCACTGACCTGCTGAAAAACAGCCATTGCGACTACCGTGTCTACGATTTAGGCCGTCGCATCAGCGTCATTGATGCTCAGACATTTTCTGATGTGGAACAAGGACAGAAACCCTACCCTTACCCACTTCAACGTAAAGCACACCTCGCGATCGCCTATTGGAATGAACACAAGCAACCTTGGATTTGGTTTTTAAAATTCGAGTTGGATGAGCGCGGCTTGTTTCAACAATCGGACATTGGCCAATTTATTAAATACGTCATCGAGGCGATGGGCTCACGCTTAAATCAAGAGATGAGTGAGGAGCAGCAACAGAAGCTATCCAACAACCCCTATACGTTCAAACCCAGCGATGACAAAATGGCGGTTTTCCATAGTCAAATTCGTGCCGAGCTCGACCTTCCTTGTAGTCAGTACTATGAACACGCGCAACACTATTTCTCAGGTGGATTAGGTTTTGAACAGTGGCAGACTGTCGGGCTTCAAGGCATCAGTGATATGTGCGCACGTCTAGGACGTGACCAAAATGGCGTGCATATATGTAAGTCCCTCACATCGCTGCCTAGCCAGCCCCTGTATGCTCTGCTTGGGGTGCTCGAACATACGTCACCACTACCAAGCAAATTAGCCGAGCGACTCAGTGAAATGGCGCACAAGGAGATGGAGGCCAAAACGCCGGATCTGTTTTTGCTCTCCGCACTGACTCGCGCGTTATCGGGCAGTCACCATCAACTGAGTCACCGCTTGGTTAAAACCCTCTTAGCCTCTCCGCTGCTCAGTCATCAAGAAGTGCTCATCGCTATTGCTGGCCGCTGCTGGCACTGGCTGTCAGATCAAGACATCGCTGAGCAGTTCTTGCTGCGACTGGCGCAAACTGGTAATCAAACACTCTTTAATCAGCTGTTTGCCGATCTGGTGATGCTCCCTGAGCTGCGTATGGTCCTGCTGCCGTTGCTCCACACCAGCCCCTCCCCAGAGTTGGCTCAAGCGCTGCTGAACCTTCAGAAAGCGACCAAAGCCGAGTAGAAAAGAGGGCGTATGATTGACAACTTGCTGGCCATCCTGGCACTGAGCTTTGGCTGTTTTATTTTTTGGCAACATCGTCGTCAGGCCGAGATCGCCAAAGCAATCGCCATACGTAAGTGCGACCAATTAGGCTTACAGCTCTTAAGTGTGGCGCTAGATGGACACAAACTAAAAACGCCACAAGGTCAGTGGCGTTGGCATACGATTTACCTGTTTGAATTTTCGTCGCTTGGTGACGACTGTTATCAAGGAAAGATCACCATGCAAGGGTTTCACCTGCGTGATATCTGGTTAGAGCCACATCGCCTGTAGACGCACAAAGGATTAAACACGCAGGGCCGCTAGACTAACGTCCGTAGGCAAAAGCATCGATAGGAAAAAGCGTGGAATAAGAAAAGCCCCGATACTTACGTATCGGGGCTATAGTCTTACTCGCAGCAGTCCGGCTACAAAAGGTGCTCCATGCATCTTCCTTAATAGTGACTGTGATCCGTCAGTCTCTTCCTACTTCGCCATCCTAGCGGTGTCCTGTTTGTCCTTTGTGCTAACCTTCCCCGTTAGCGCTCATCACTTGTTCCTTGAGCGGTGTCCTTGGCATCTTCCTGATGCTGTCCTGCCTCATCCTAGAGGGGTCCATTTCGTTCCTTGATCGCTAATGTCCTATCAGCGAAACCGTGTCCGTACGGCTATCCTAGCATCCTGCGCGATTGTCCATCCTGGCCAATCTCTCTTCATCCTGAAGAGTGCAATACGTGCTGTTTCCTGTTCCGTGTCAGCATCCTTCCGACAGGGATTAATTTACGTGATTGACGATTTTGGACAAGTCTGATGGTCATTTCTTTTATGTTTACAACTCATAAACAACACAAATAATCGAATACTATCAAACAGTTATATTTCACTATTGATATAAGAGCTAGCAAAATGACGAATTTTTCTCACACTCTTTGTGCGAGATCTCGCACACGCAATTACCAAATTTTCTATTCGTTTTCTTCATCGTCGACGAGTATCATGTGATCGATTACACACAAGGAGTCACTATGCTTACTCAGGATGTTAGCCAAGAGCTCAAACAAGTATTAGAACAACTCAGCCAAGAAGGCAAAGAGCCGACGGTTGCCTTGGTCAAAGCCCGGCTTTCTACTCCCATTCCCATGCCAGCGCTGATCACAACGATTAAAAGCTGGAAATCGTCACAGCGCGTACCAAAAGTTGAAGTCGCGGCAAAGCCGCCGCTTGAAGAAGATCGCGTTGCTCAACTTGAGCAGCAAGTACGCGAGCTCACCGCCCGATTAGCAGCAATTGAAGCGAAGCTAGGCTAATAATCCAACGAGCCCGACAAATAAAAAGGCTTGGCATTTCACTGCCAAGCCTTTGTTTGTATACGTTAGCGCAATGCTAAGATTACCAGCCCGTCACTTCGCGGAGACCTTTACCGATCTCAGCCAGTGATTTCACCGTCTTAACACCTGCCGCTTCAAGTGCAGCAAATTTATCTTCCGCTGTTCCTTTACCACCTGAAATGATCGCACCCGCGTGGCCCATACGTTTGCCAGGAGGCGCAGTGACACCCGCGATGTAAGAAACAACTGGCTTAGTGACGTTTTCTTTGATGTACGCCGCCGCTTCTTCTTCCGCAGTACCGCCGATCTCACCGATCATGACAATCGCTTCCGTTTCAGGGTCTTCTTGGAACAATTTCAGGATATCAATGAAGTTTGAACCTGGAATTGGGTCGCCGCCGATACCCACACATGTTGACTGACCAAAGCCTTCGTCTGTCGTCTGCTTAACCGCTTCGTAAGTAAGCGTGCCAGAACGAGACACAATACCGACTTTACCCTTCTTATGAATGTGACCCGGCATGATACCGATCTTGCATTCGTCAGGAGTAATAACGCCTGGACAGTTTGGACCAATCATGCGAACGCCAGTTTCTTCCAACTTCACTTTCACTTCGATCATGTCCGTGGTTGGGATGCCTTCGGTAATGGTAACGATAAGCTCAATACCCGCGTCGATCGCTTCTAAGATCGCGTCTTTACAGAAAGGTGCTGGTACATAAATCACAGTGGCTGTTGCGCCTGTCGCCTCAACGGCTTCACGTACGGTATTGAATACCGGTAGGCCGAGGTGAGTTTGGCCACCTTTGCCCGGAGAAACGCCACCGACCATTTGCGTGCCGTAAGCAATCGCTTGTTCAGAGTGGAAAGTGCCTTGACCGCCGGTGAAACCCTGACAAATTACTTTGGTGTCTTTGTTAATTAGTACAGACATTATTTGCCCTCCGCAGCAGCAACAACTTTCTGAGCTGCGTCGGTAAGCGACTCAGCTGCAATGATATCAACATCAGAATTCGCAAGCACTTCACGACCGAGATCGGCGTTTGTACCTTCTAAACGAACCACAACCGGTACGTTTACACCTACTTCTTTAACCGCACCGATGATGCCTTCTGCGATCATGTCACAGCGCACGATACCACCAAAAATGTTGACGAGTACGGCTTTAACATTGTCATCAGATAAGATGATCTTAAAGGCTTCAGCAACACGCTCTTTCGTCGCGCCGCCACCCACATCTAGGAAGTTTGCAGGCTTGCCACCATGTAGGTTAACGATATCCATCGTACCCATCGCTAGGCCAGCACCATTGACCATACAGCCAACGTTACCATCAAGTGCAACGTAGTTTAGCTCCCACTGAGCAGCGTGTGCTTCACGCTCATCTTCTTGTGAAGGATCGTGCATTTCACGCAGTTTAGGCTGACGGTAAAGTGCGTTGGAGTCGATGTTAATCTTACCGTCCAAGCAAAGCAGGCTGCCTTCACCGGTAATCACCAACGGGTTGATCTCAAGCAGAGCAAGATCATATTGAGAGAACATAGTGCCAAGACCCATAAAGATCTTCACAAATTGTTTAATTTGGTCACCTTCAAGGCCAAGTTTGAAGGCAAGTTCACGGCCTTGATAAGCTTGAGGGCCAACCAATGGGTCAATCGCCGCTTTGTGGATCAGTTCTGGCGTTTCTTCTGCCACTTTCTCGATTTCCACACCGCCTTCGGTTGAGGCCATGAATACGATTTTACGACTTGCTCGGTCGACAACTGCGCCAAGGTAGAGTTCATTGGCGATGTTAGACGCTTCTTCAACCAAGATCTTAGTAACCGGCTGGCCATTCGCATCAGTTTGGTAAGTCACTAGGTTCTTACCTAGCCACTTTTGCGCAAACTCTTTTACGCCGTCTTTGGTTTCGTGCAGTTCTACACCGCCCGCTTTACCACGTCCACCCGCGTGAACCTGACATTTGACTACTTTCTTGGTTGTCGAAATTCGACCGGCTGCTTCGTACGCTTCTTGAGGCGTGCTGCACGCGTAACCTTTAGGTACAGGCAAACCGAATTCTGCAAACAGCTGTTTGGCTTGATATTCATGCAAATTCATTTTGATATTCCGTTTATGTTCCCTTAAGGGATTATTATTTCCATAACGTCGCAGCGAACTGCATTACGTCTGTAGGGTCTTCTCAAATCAACCGCATATCTCGTTACCGACACTGCGATTCAAATGAAGGCCAGACAGTTGAGCGAGTCTAGCCTTTGAAACTTTAGACGTCTAGCTATCTAAGACAGCTAGACGTTTCAGCGATATTAAACGTCCAATAACAGACGTGCTGGATCTTCCAGTAGCTCTTTGATGGTCACTAGGAAGCCAACGGATTCACGGCCGTCAATCAGACGGTGGTCGTATGAAAGCGCGAGATACATCATCGGCAAGATCTCGACTTTGCCATCCACCGCCATTGGACGATCTTGAATTTTATGCATACCCAAGATTGCTGACTGAGGTGGGTTGATGATTGGCGTTGACATCAATGACCCAAATACACCACCGTTAGTGATAGTGAAGTTACCGCCCATCAATTCGTCGACCGTCAACTTGCCATCACGACCTTTAATCGCAAGCTCTTTGATGCCTTTCTCGATATCTGCAAAGCCTAGGGTGTCACAGTCTTTCAATACTGGCGTCACTAAGCCACGTGGCGTCGATACCGCCATGCTGATGTCGAAGTAGTTGTGGTAAACGATATCGTCACCATCGATTGACGCATTCACTTCTGGGAAACGCTTCAACGCTTCCGTCACCGCTTTGACGTAGAAAGACATAAAGCCAAGGCGAGTGCCGTGGCGCTCTTCGAACTGATCTTTGTACTGTTTACGCAGGTCCATGATAGGTTTCATGTTCACTTCGTTAAACGTTGTCAGCATCGCGGTGTTGTTCTTCGCTTCCAGTAGACGGTTAGCCACTGTCTTACGAAGACGCGTCATAGGCACACGTTTTTGGCTACGTGCCGCTGCTGGCGCTTCAACGGCTGCAGGCGCTGCCGCTTGAGGTGCTGCTTTCGCGTTCGCAAGGTGCGCTTCAACATCTTCACGCGTGATGCGACCACCTACGCCCGTGCCTTTGACTTGGCTCGCTTCAAGGCCATGCTCACCGAGCAGGCGACGCACTGCTGGGCTAAGTGCATCGTTGCTTTCTTCGCTCAATGACGCCTTGTGACGCTTGTCTGGTGACGCTTCTGACGCTTCTGTTGTGTCAGTCGTTGGCTCACCGGCGACCGCACCTGGCTTAAGTTTGGCAAGAAGCTGCTTCGAGAGCACGGTTGCGCCTTCGACTTCAATAATGGCTTCAAGTACACCCGCTTCTGGCGCTGGGACTTCTAGAACCACTTTGTCCGTTTCAATATCCACCAACACCTCGTCACGCTCTACAACGTCACCAGGTTGTTTGTGCCACGTCGCGACCGTAGCGTCAGCAACAGATTCAGGTAAATCTGGAACCAGAATTTCAATTGTCATATCGGTTTCTTCCTTTAACTTCTAGTTCTTAATCCGAAGTTTTTGTATTCACGTTTAGCGCGTCTTCAACTAGCGCCTTTTGCTGTTTCAAGTGTACTGACATATAGCCGACCGCAGGAGATGCTGACGCAGGACGGCCCGCGTATTTAAGATCTGCGCCTTTCGGAATAGCAGCACGGAAGTTGTGTTGACTGCAGTACCAAGCCCCTTGGTTTTGTGGCTCTTCCTGACACCAGACAAAATCTTCCACGTTGGTGTATTGTTCGATAGCGGCTTTCACCTCTTCCAGCGGGAATGGGTAAAGCTGTTCGATGCGAACAATCGCGACGTCGTCTTGTTCATTGCTACGACGCTGCTCAAGTAGGTCAAAGTAGACCTTACCGGAACAGAACACGACACGTTTCACTTTGGCTGGCTCTAAGTTGTCGATTTCGCCAATTGCCGCTTGGAATGTGCCATCGGCCAATTCATCCATAGTAGACGTACACAAAGGATGACGCAGCAGCGACTTCGGAGACATCACAATCAGAGGACGACGCATCGGGCGAACCACTTGACGGCGAATCATGTGGTACACCTGAGCTGGCGTAGACGGCACAACCACTTGCATGTTTTGCTCTGCACATAGCTGTAGATAACGTTCTAGGCGCGCAGAAGAGTGCTCTGGTCCTTGACCTTCATAGCCGTGCGGCAACAACATCGTCAAACCACACAAACGGGCCCACTTCTGTTCACCTGACGAGATAAACTGGTCAATCACGACCTGCGCGCCGTTGGCAAAGTCACCAAACTGCGCTTCCCATAGCGTCAAGCCGCCCGGCTCAGCGGTCGCATAGCCATATTCAAAGGCAAGCACGGCTTCTTCAGACAGCACCGAGTCAAATACCTGGAACGGGCCTTGTTTGTCGTGGATGTTAGACAGTGGCACATACGTGCTGGCGTCCGCTTGGTTGTGCAGTACTGCATGACGGTGGAAGAAGGTGCCGCGACCTGAATCCTGACCGGAGATACGAATACGCTTACCATCGTCAACCAAGGTGGCATAGGCTAAGGTTTCAGCCATACCCCAGTCGACCGCTTTCTCACCGCTTAACATAGCTTGACGATCGTTGTAGAGCTTATTCACTCGGCTCTGGAGCTTGTGGCTCTCTGGGTACTGACAAATACGTTTGCCTAGTTCAAGCAGACGCGCTTTATCAAAGGTATTGCTCCACGGCATATCCCACTCGTGGCCAAGGTATGGAGACCAATCCACTGAGTGCAGAGCCATCGGGCGCCACTCTTTGACCACCACTTCACCACGATCAAGTGCATCACGGTATTCGTTGACCAGTTGCGTGGCCACGTCGATACCGAAATCACCGCGCTCCATCAACACATCGGCGTAGAGCTTACGTGGTGTGGGGTGCTTCTTAATTTTTTGATACATCAGCGGCTGAGTCGCGTTCGGCTCGTCCGCTTCGTTGTGACCGTGACGACGGTAACAAACCAGGTCAATCACCACATCGCGTTTGAATTCGTTACGGTAGTCAAGGGCGATACGCGTCACAAACGCCACCGCTTCTGGGTCGTCTGCGTTAACATGGAAGATCGGTGCTTGGACCATCTTAGCGATGTCCGTACAGTACATGGTTGAGCGCGTATCTCTTGGGTTAGACGTCGTAAAGCCGACTTGGTTGTTCACCACGATACGAACCGTACCACCCACTTGGAAGCCGCGTGCTTGAGACATGTTGAACGTCTCTGCCACAACACCTTGACCGGCAATCGCTGAGTCACCGTGAATGGTGATTGGCAAAACGGTACTGCCGTCTTTATCACCTAAACGGTCTTGACGTGCACGTACTGAGCCCATGACAACTGGGTTGACGATTTCAAGGTGAGACGGGTTAAAAGCAAGCGCGAGGTGGACATCACCACCTGGGGTAGCGAAGTCAGCAGAGAAACCTTGATGGTATTTCACATCACCCGTTCCCCATGTTTCGTCGTGTTTGCCCGCGAATTCATCAAACAAATCTTGTGGCTTTTTACCGAGCACGTTGACCAACATGTTCAAACGGCCACGGTGCGCCATACCAATCACGACTTCACGCATACCGCTTGATCCTGCGTGACGAATCAGCTCTTTGGTCATAGGGATTAGGGCATCCCCACCTTCGAGTGAGAAACGCTTCGCGCCAGGGAACTTCGCGCCAAGGTAACGCTCTAGGCCTTCCGCTGCGGTAAGCTCGTCAAGGAATGTTCGCTTCTCGTCTTGGCTGAACGTCGGCTGGCCGACGACCGACTCGAGACGTTGTTGAATCCAACGCTTTTGCTCGGTGTTGGTCATGTGCATGTATTCAGCACCCACTGAACCACAGTAGATTTTTTTCAGCGAGGAGTAGATGTCTTTCAACGGCATGGTCTCTTGACCAATAGCAAATGAACCTACGTTGAAGGATTCTTCTAGATCGTCTTCTGTGAGAGAGTGGAAAGCAGGATCAAGCTCAGCCACAGGTGGGCGCTGCCATAATCCTAGGGGGTCTAATTGAGCCGCTTCGTGTCCACGAAAGCGGTAAGCATTAATTAACTGAAGTACTTTTACTTGTTTAGCGTCGACATCTGGATCACTAACTTGGACATTGTAATGCTTTGTTTCTTGAGCGAGTCGTCGGAAGTAGTCACGGACACGCGAATGTGGCTGTTCAACCACTTCGTTGTCAGGCTTAGGCAAGCCATCGAACACGCGTTTCCACTCCTCACTTACCAGATCGGGATCACTTAGATACAGTTCGTAGAGGTCCTCTACATACGTTGCATTGGCGCCAGCCAAGTGTGAAGACTCGAGCCATGCCTTCATCACGCCGTTGTGCATATTTTCCCTTAACCAGTAGTTTTCACGTTTGCTTCGGTCTGCGCCGAGCTAATAAGAGCCGGTCACGACATTATGACCGGCAATTTTTATTGTCCATTAAACCGAGCGGTTCACGAGCATGGTCTTAATGTGACCAATCGCTTTCGTCGGATTTAACCCTTTCGGACAAACACTTACACAGTTCATGATGCCGTGGCAACGGAAAACGCTAAATGCGTCATCAAGATTTGATAAGCGTTCATCTGTCGCCGTATCGCGGCTGTCAATCAGCCAACGGTAAGCGGCAAGTAGGCCCGCAGGGCCTATAAATTTGTCAGGATTCCACCAGAAAGACGGACAGGATGTCGTACAACATGCGCACATAATACATTCGTACAATCCATCCAAATGGGCACGTTCATCAGGAGATTGTAGGTTCTCTCTTGATGGGGGAAGTGCGCCGTCGTCAATCAAGAATGGCTTAACTTTCGCATAGTTATCATAGAACTGCGTCATGTCAACGATTAGATCACGCACGACAGGCAATCCCGGCAGTGGACGGATGACAATCTTGTCACCTTGCAATGCCGACAGCGGTGTAATACAGGCTAATCCGTTTTTACCATTCATGTTCAGACCGTCAGATCCACAGACACCTTCACGGCATGAACGGCGAAATGCAATCGTAGGATCTTGCTCTTTCAGAAGAATCAGAGCATCCAACACCATCATGTCAGAGCCTTCGTCGACCTCTAGAGTGTAGTCCTTCATATAAGGTTTGCTGTCTACATCTGGGTTGTAGCGGTACAAAGAGAAGTTTAGTTTCATGATTCAATCCTCCCTTAGTATGTACGTACTTTCGGCGGGAATGCTTCACGATGAACAGGTGTCATGTTGACATCACGCTTGGTCATCGCTTCGGTTTCCGGGTTATAAATTGAGTGACATAGCCAGTTGTTATCATCACGCTCAGGGAAGTCAAAACGGGCATGCGCTCCACGACTTTCCGTACGGTAGTTCGCTGCAACGGCAGTGGAGAACGCCGTTTCCATGAGGTTGTCTAGCTCTAAACACTCGATACGCTGGGTGTTGAACTCAGAAGATTTGTCCGCAAGGTGTGCGTCTTTTAAACGCTCACGAATGACTTTAAGCTCTTCGAGACCCGTTGCCATCGCGTCGCCTTCACGGAAGACAGAGAAGCTGTTTTGCATACACGTTTGCAAATCTTTGCGGATCTGAACTGGGTCTTCACCACCTTTACTGTTCTCCCAACGCATAGTGCGCGCCAGAGAAGCTTCAATATCAGACTCTGTCGCTGGGCGTGCTTCTGCTTGAGCCGCCAAAGTCTCGCCAAGGTGTAGACCCGTCGCTCGACCAAAGACCACCAAATCAAGCAGCGAGTTACCCCCGAGACGGTTAGCACCGTGCACAGATACAGAGGCAATTTCACCACAAGCAAACAGACCTTGAACTTCAACATCGCTGCCATCTGCCAGCTGTTTGATCGCTTGACCGGACACTTGAGTTGGTACGCCACCCATCATGTAATGACAGGTCGGGATAACAGGGATAGGCTCTTTAACCGGATCGACGTGAGCAAAGGTTCTAGAAAGCTCACAAATGCCTGGTAGACGCGATTCAAGCACATCTTTACCCAAGTGATCCAACTTGAGTTTGATGTGTGGACCCCATGGACCGTCACAACCGCGACCTTCACGAATCTCAATCATCATTGAGCGCGCGACCACGTCACGACCTGCCAAGTCTTTCGCATTCGGCGCATAGCGCTCCATAAAGCGCTCACCATCTTTATTAAGAAGGTAACCACCTTCACCGCGACAACCTTCTGTAACCAGAACACCCGCGCCGGCAATACCAGTTGGGTGGAACTGCCACATTTCCATGTCTTGCATTGGCACACCAGCACGAAGCGCCATACCCACACCATCACCTGTGTTGATGTGTGCGTTAGTCGTTGAGGCATAAATACGCCCCGCACCACCTGTCGCAAGTACCGTAGCTTTAGATTTGAAGTAACAGATTTCACCCGTTTCCATGCAAATAGCGGTACAACCCATGATGGCGCCGTCTTGGTTTTTCACCAAATCAAGCGCGTACCACTCAGAGAAAATGGTGGTTTTGTGTTTGACGTTTTGCTGATACAGCGTGTGCAATAACGCGTGGCCCGTACGGTCAGCAGCAGCAGCAGTACGAGCGGCTTGTTCGCCACCAAACTCTTTCGACTGACCGCCGAAAGGACGTTGGTAAATGCTGCCATTGTCGAAACGAGAGAATGGCAGACCCATTTTCTCTAGTTCGATGACAGACTCTGGTCCGTTTTTACACATGTACTCAATTGCGTTTTGGTCGCCAATATAGTCCGACCCTTTAACGGTGTCGTACATGTGCCATTGCCAATCGTCTCTATGCGAGTTACCGAGCGCAACGGTAATACCGCCTTGCGCTGATACGGTATGAGAACGAGTTGGGAAGACTTTGGACAGCAAAGCACACGTCAGGCCTTGCTCTGAAATTTGCAGTGCAGCACGCATACCTGCACCACCAGCGCCGATTACTACGGCATCAAATTCACGAACTGGAATAGACACTTACGCACCCCACAATACAAATAGACCAGAGAAGAAATAACCCAATAGAATCGCGATCACACCCAACTGAAGCGCACCACGTAACTTGGCGCATTTGATGTAATCGGTCAGCACCTGCCACAAACCAATCCAACCGTGGATTAGGACAGACACGAGGGCGAGCATGGTGAATACTTTCGTAAACGTACCACCAAAGAACTGAGTCCAGGATATGTAAGAGATATCGGTGAAGGCACAAAAGCTCACCAGATAAATCGTATAGAGTGTCATGATGATGGCCGTAGCACGAATGAGTAAGAAATCGTGCACACCGTTACGACCAAAGGATGAGATGTGTTTTACCATACCATTACCCCCGCAAGTAGAGACAACACGGCTGTTGCTGCGAATGCAACCTTAGCGCTCATCGCGCCAGATTCCAGCTCTTCGAAATGACCCAAATCCATCAACAGGTGACGAATACCGCCTGCAATGTGATAGGCCAATGCCGTCAGAATGCCCCATAAGATGAACTTCACGAAGAAGCCATCGACGATGTCAGCGGCTTGCGCATAACCGACAGGGGATGATAAGGAAATGTTTAATAACCAAAGTAAAATCCCGACCGCGACAAACGTAATCACACCAGAGACCCGGTGTAAAATCGATGCGATTGCTGTGATCGGAAAGCGAATGGTCTGCAAATCTAAATTAACAGGTCTTGACTTTCTTTCTTTCACGGGCTTGCTCACTCAGCTCCATTGAGCATTTATTGTTATGGATGAAATTTGGTTGCAAACCCACAAAAGCTAACATTTATTTAACACCCAACAGGTTATATACCCCAACTGAATTGTAAAATAATTGTTAACAACAAGATTCGAAACGTCACCTCACATTTGTTTCAGACCTTGAATTTATTAGGTTTACACCAAAATTTACAGCGTCACTATACGGCTCGCAACATTCTAATACAATTGATGTAACAATTTTTGCTACACAGAACAGATTTTTAACCTTACAGCTTCAAAAAATCAAAACAAGTGCACACATCAGAGTAGAAGAATTGACTTTAATACGGAAGACACGTACAAAAATGTCACACAAACATCCTGGATGGATTAATAATAAACAAAGGAGATTGTTATGGCAGATAAGAAAGCGACCCTTCATGTCGAAGGTCAAGCGCCGATCGAGCTGCCAATTATGGAAGGTGCCCTAGGTACTCCTGTAATTGACGTTCGTAAACTTGGAGCAAATGGATTCTTTACTTTTGACCCTGGTTTTCTTGCCACTGCATCTTGTGAATCTCAAATCACCTACATCGACGGCGGCAAGGGTATTCTTTTGCACCGCGGTTACCCCATTGATCAGCTCGCTAACAACGCTGATTATCTAGAAGTATGTTACATACTTCTTTATGGTGAAGCCCCAACACGTGAACAATATGAGCAATTCAAAAAGACAGTAACCCGTCATACGATGGTTCATGAGCAAATCGCTAGCTTCTTCCACGGCTTTAGACGTGATGCTCACCCAATGGCCGTCATGTGTGGTGTGGTCGGCGCTCTTGCCGCCTTCTACCACGACTCACTGGACATCAACAACGACGAACATCGCGAAATCACAGCGTATCGTCTACTTTCGAAAATGCCAACATTGGCGGCCATGTGCTACAAATACTCGATTGGCCAGCCATTCATTTATCCACGGAATGATCTCAGCTACGCAGAGAACTTCCTACACATGATGTTCGCAAACCCTTGTGAAGAGTACGAAGTGAACCCTGTTGTCGCCCGTGCGATGGATAAGATCTTTACTCTGCACGCTGACCACGAACAAAATGCGTCAACCTCAACAGTGCGTCTTGCTGGTTCTTCTGGCGCGAACCCGTTTGCTTGTATCGCGGCAGGCATCGCCTCATTATGGGGCCCTGCGCATGGTGGTGCGAATGAAGCCTGTTTGAAGATGCTCGAAGAAATCGGCAGCGTTGACAACATCCCAGAGTACATTGAACGCGCGAAAGACAAAGACGACCCATTCCGTCTGATGGGCTTTGGTCACCGTGTTTACAAAAACTACGACCCGCGTGCAACCGTGATGCGTGAAACTTGTCACGACGTACTTAAAGAACTCAACATTCAAGACCCATTGCTCGATGTCGCGATGGAGCTAGAACGTATTGCGCTATCCGATGAGTACTTCGTTTCGAAGAAACTGTACCCGAACGTCGATTTCTACTCAGGCATCATTCTTAAAGCGATTGGGATTCCTGTCTCGATGTTTACTGTTATCTTTGCGCTTTCTCGTACTATTGGTTGGATCGCACACTGGAACGAAATGCACAGCGACCCACTCAACCGTATCGGCCGACCACGTCAGCTCTACACTGGTGAAGTGCAACGCGACTTTCAGCCTATTCATGAACGTGAATAGCCTGCCATAAGAAACACAAAGGGTTGAGATCGTCTCAACCCTTTTTTGTTTTTTTGAGTATTCGCGCCCAGTTATACTGGATTATCGATGTCGATAAATTCAACCTCTAAGCCGTGCTGCGCGGCTAACCACTCCCCTAGAGCTTTCACCCCATATCGCTCAGTCGCATGGTGACCCGCGCTAAAATAGTGAATACCCCGCTCTCGCGCTGTGTACGTCGTTCGCTCTGAAATCTCACCAGAAATAAACGCATCCAGACCTTGGTTGGCAGCCAGCTCAATGAAATCCTGACCACCTCCGGTACACCAGCCAATGGTTTCAATCACACTGTCGCCGCTTTCCGGCAGAATATGCAGTGGCGGGCGATTGAGTGCTGCATCAATCTTGTGTGCTAACTCAGCGCCTGTCATAGGACGCCTTAAACGACCAAACATGGCGACGGATTGAGGGTGCCCTTCCAGTCCACCTTCGACATCGATATCAAGTAACTTGGCAAGCTCAGCGTTGTTACCAAGCTCCGGATGAATATCAAGAGGTAAGTGGTAACCATACAAATTGATGTCATTTTTGATCAAGGTTCGAATGCGCTTTCCTTTCATCCCACGAATGGGCTCTGGCTCACCTTTCCAAAAATAACCATGATGGACGAGTAGCGCCTGCGCACCTCGCTCGACCGCTTGCTCAATCAGGGCTTGCGATGCGGTGACGCCCGTCACGACCTTAGTGATCTCAGCTGCGCCTTCCACTTGTAAGCCATTCGGCGCGTAATCTTTGATTTGCTCTGGCGATAACTTTTGATTGAGGATTGCTTCGAGTTGTAAGTGATTCATGACCACATTCCACATTATCGGTTGTTTGCTTAGCGGCCAGTGTATGTCAAGCTAGTCCGCAGTGACAACCAAGCCCTAAAGAAAGATGACACGATTCACCCGATTCTATCAATGGCTGACCGCAACGCCGCCCTTGTTTGAGCTCACCCCGCCGTTTTGCTCACTCGCGACCCTCGATCCTGCCCCTTTTGACTCGCAGCCCTATACTGGCAACGCACGTTTGGGGTTCGTCTATCAATATTTAGTTACTCAAGCCTTAAACAACAGCAAGCGCTATGACGTCGTGTTGGATGAATTGCAAATTCAAAGCCCAGAGGGAAGAACCTTGGGCGCGATTGATTTGATAGTTTATGACCACCAAGCCTCTCAGCATCAGCACTGGGAGCTGGCGATTAAGTTTTACTTACTCCACAACGGTCGATGGTATGGGCCCAATGCACACGATCAACTGGATAAAAAACTCGACAGAATGCTCAATCACCAACTATTGATGAGTCAAACGGCGGCGTTTGTTGAGCAATACCCACAATATCAACCACTGGAAAGTAAATTGTTACTCCAGGGCCGCCTCTACATCAATCCATTTCAGCCTGAGACCATTCCTAGCCACTGCCTAGGTTATGAGCTCAACCCGAATCAAATCAGTGGCTACTGGTGCTATGCAAGCCAATGGGAACAGATCAATAAGCCATTGTTCGCTTTGGATAAGCATCAATGGGCGGTGGGCAACGGCGAGGAGGGAGAGGTAGTGACGCTCGACTCAGAACGATTTGTCCATGCACAAACGCAAGACGGAGAGTTTTGGTTTATTGTTCCTGATACTTGGCCAAACTGACGTCAAACGCAGAGTGACTAAGACGCTCACAACCCGACAGCAAGTCGCTAAGTGAAAGACAACATTGGATATCATGTGGCATGATAATAAAGCAGCACAAACAAAAAAGGCTACCATAAAGTAGCCTAGTTTGGAGTCTCTCTGTGACTTAAACCGAGAGCGTCGCTATCATAGCCCTGCGTCAGCAAACACTTGATTCACGATCTGCTGCGCTTCCGCTTCAATCTGCTTAAGATGTTCAGCCCCTTTGAAACTCTCACAGTAAATCTTGTAGATGTCTTCCGTACCGGATGGACGAGCCGCGAACCAACCGTTATCGGTCGTGACTTTTAGACCGCCAATGGCCGCACCATTACCTGGCGCATGCGTCAAGCGAGCAGTGATAGGATCGCCCGCCAAGGTTTGCGCACTGACCATTTCCGCAGATAGCTTTTTCAACACGTCTTTCTGTGGCCCATTTGCGACCGCTTGAATTCGGTTGTATTGAGACTCGCCATGCTTTGCCGCCAACTCTTCGTAGTACTGCTGTGGATTCTTGCCGGTGACGGCAGTGATCTCAGCGGCAAGCAAACACAAGATGATGCCATCTTTATCTGTTGACCAAGGTGTCCCATCTTTACGTAAGAATGACGCGCCAGCACTCTCTTCGCCGCCAAAGCCAAACTTACCTTCATACAGGCCATCCACAAACCATTTGAAACCGACAGGTACTTCACACAGCTCACGTCCTAAATCCGCCACAACACGGTCAATCAAGGCGCTTGAGACCAAGGTCTTGCCCACGGCGACATCTTGTTCCCATCCTTCACGATGGCGGTAGAGGTAATCAATGCAGACAGCTAGGAAGTGGTTAGGATTCATAAGCCCTTTTGGCGTCACGATGCCGTGGCGATCGTAGTCAGGGTCGTTGCCAAACGCGAGATCATATTGATCTTTCAGCGCGAGCAGCCCCGCCATAGCGTACGGTGATGAGCAGTCCATACGAACCACACCGTCTTTGTCTAACGACATAAACTGGAACGAGGGATCAATCGCTTCGCTAACTAAAGTGAGGTTAAGGTTGTAAGTGGATGCGATTTGACGCCAGTAATCAATACCACTGCCACCGAGTGGATCAACGCCGAGGGTCAAATTCGCTTTTTGAATCGCTTCCATGTCAATCACATTGACTAGGTCGTCCACATACGGTTTCACCAAGTCGACTTCAGAAAACAGTTCAGAGGTTTTCGCTTCTGCCAACGGCATGCGCTTCACGCCTTGTAAACCCTCTGCGATCAACACGTTCGCGCGATCCTGAATGGCTTTGGTTAGGGCATCTTCTGCTGGGCCGCCATGCGTCGGGTTGTACTTAATTCCGCCATCTTGCGGTGGGTTGTGAGAAGGCGTGATCACAATACCGTCCGCTTTTTGCTCATGCTGGAGGTTGTAACTCAATATCGCATGAGAGACGCCAGGCGTCGGCGTGTAGCCGTTGTCTTGCTGCGCAATCACCTTGATGCCATTGGCAACAAGCACTTCAACCACCGTTGAGAACGCTGGCTCTGACAACGCGTGTGTGTCCTTACCGACAAACAATGGCCCGGTGGTGCCTTTCTCGGCACGCACTTCTGCGATGGCTTGGGCAATCGCCAAAATATGATGCTCGTTAAACGTAGATTTGTCTGCACTACCACGATGGCCTGACGTACCGAACTCCACTTTATGATCTGGGTTGCTCGCTTCAGGTTGAAGTAAAAAGTAGTTTGCCACTAAGGCAGGGATATTATGCAGATCTTGCTGCTGAGCCTTTTGTCCCGCTCTCGGGTGCATAGCCATGTCGACATCCTTTCTTAAATTGGGAAGAAAACAAAAAACCTCATAATACTTGAAGTTATTCGTGCATTATGAGGTTTAAATCCGATTTCTTTGACGGTGATTACAAGTTTCTAAATCGAGTTAATCACTTTCTCAATCAGATCGGCGGGGAAATTCATGCGAGCCATCAATTGCTCAACCATTTGGCGTTTACGGCTCGTGTTGTTGTTGGTGATCACCCAAAATGGCGTGCCAGGAATCGCCTTAGGCTTGGTCGTATTGCCACTTTCTAACAAGGTCGCTTCATTGTCAGCGAAATAGACACGTTTACGACCTTTCACTTGTGTTGCTTCTGAAAAACCAGTTGGGTCGATTCGATGAAGAGTAGAGAGTACTAGCATAAAGCGGTCAATCGCTTTCTTCAGCCCTGCAAACTCATCGGAAATCAGCAGTGAGCGCATCGCTTTGACGCTATCCACACGCTCTTCAAACACAGCGTCTTTACTGACAACCACGCCTTTCTTTGCTGTGGGCGTTGTTGCGAGCGACTCCGTTTGCTGGCGGTCAGCGTTTAGTAAACGACGGAGAATATCAGAAGCACTCTCCCCAATATGCTGGGTCTGACTTGCGATGTAACGGTATAGATCCTCATCAACCTCAATTGTTTTCATTCGCTTTTCACAATCTCTATGTTTAAACTCTTGGGGATTATAGCGAGATCTTCGCGCAGACTCTACGTTAAACCCACACGAATAAACAAAAAACGAAGTTTTAAAATGTCACCATTGCTCAACTACAAACTTGAAGGACAAGGACCCACCGTTGTTCTGCTTCATGGCTTATTTGGTAACTTGGACAATCTCGGTTTACTGGCGCGCGATCTGCGTGAAGACCACCAAGTGCTAAGTGTTGATCTTAGAAATCATGGCCAGTCTTTTCACAGCGACGAACACAATTACGATGTGTTGGCCAGTGATGTCCTGCGTTTGCTCGATCATTTGAGCATTGAAACCGCGATCGTCGTAGGGCACTCGATGGGCGGTAAAGTCGCCATGGCGCTGGCCGGATTGGCCCCAACTCGAGTACATAAGCTGATCGTGCTCGACATGGCGCCAGTGCGATATACACAAGCAAGACATGATAATGTCTTTAAAGGACTAGAAGCCGTACTCGCAGATCGGCCACAATCTCGTCAGCAAGCCCTATCCCTTCTAGCGCAGCACATTGACATCGGTGGCGTCAGGCAGTTTCTGAGCAAGTCGCTGTATAAAGAAGGCGATCATCTCGCGTGGCGCTTCAACGTAACGAGCCTAAAAAACAATTACTGGGATATTTTAGGCTGGCAATCCTTATCCCCAGTAGATGTCCCGACCCTCTTTCTCAAAGGAGGCGAATCGGATTACCTTACCGCCGAGCATCAACCAGCGGTTCAGGCGCAATTTCGCCACGCTAAAGCACACGTTATTGCCAATACAGGTCATTGGTTGCACGCAGAAAAGCCCGCTGAAGTATTGCGCGCGATTCGCAAGTTTATTGGCTAGCCATCGAATACGCGTTCAATCTCTCCTGACCGTTAACTTTACGAGTTAACAATGGTATAGTGCAGCGCAAGTAATTTGGCATAAGGGATTCCATGCTTTACGACTATATGAACATGCTTGAGTCGATAGGTCTCGACTTGCTTTTTGCGTCTATCTTTTTTCTCATCGGTATGGCGATAAAAGATGTACTCAAAGCGGGAAATGTCCCACCATTTGGTCGTCGAATTGTATGGTTAGTCCTATTCCTGGGCTGCGCTGGCTTTATTGCCAAAGGCATCATTCAGCTTAGCTGGGAAGGTGGTGGTCTGGGGTAACAGGCCAAACGCGGTTCGCCATTTGGCCCGCCACAACACGTAAAAGTAAAGGTAACGAATCTATGGCAAGTGTAGGTATCTTCTTTGGTAGCGACACAGGTAACACTGAAGCTGTTGCGAAGATGATTCAAAAGCAACTGGGTAAACAACTGGTTCACGTTCAAGATATTGCCAAAAGCAGTAAAGAAGACATTGATAGCTTCGATCTTCTGCTTTTGGGTATTCCTACTTGGTACTACGGTGAAGCACAATGTGACTGGGATGACTTTTTCCCAGAGCTAGAGCAAATCGATTTCTCGACCAAGTTAGTTGCGTTATTTGGTTGTGGCGATCAAGAAGATTACGCAGAGTACTTCTGCGACGCCATGGGCACAGTACGTGATATCGTTGAAGCAAAAGGCGGTACGATTCTCGGTTACACCTCAACCGATGGTTACGAGTTTGAAGCATCAAAAGCCCTAGTTGAGGGTGACGATAGCCAATTTGTCGGTTTGTGTATCGACGAAGATCGCCAACCAGAATTGACTGAAGACCGCGTTAACAACTGGTGTAAGCAAATCCATGAAGAGATGTGCTTAGCTGAGTTGGAAGACTAAGCTGACCTTTTAAAAAAACCTCCATCTTTGGAGGTTTTTTTGTACTTAATCCAGTCTGTTATGCCGATTGAGGCGCCTGTTCCTCATCCCTAAACTTCGGTTTTTTACGTACATACAACTTACGTTGTACTTCCGATACCACCATACCGTTGCTGTCTTTTACATGCGTAATGAACTCTGGAAAGCACTTGTCGCCCCCTGCGGTTTGAGTCAGGATATCATCAAGCATCTGCTGAGAAATCAAGAAATCGGCGTGCAAGTCACTTTGTCCCGGCTTGATGAAGTTGATGCTCGCTTCTTTGTCCCACACGTAATATTGCTTGCCCAAAATCCCCATCAGCATTAACGAATAGACGGGATCGGTCAGGGAAAAAATGCTGCCCCCATATTGGGTACGATTGGCATTCTTGTTCCACCAGCGTAACTTGAGCTTCATCTTCACCTCACGAAAGTCTTCACTGATCGACACAATACGAATCCCAGCCCCCCAAAACGGTGGCCAAATATTAAGGGCAAACTTCACAACACTGGGTTTATAGATCTTTTCAAGTAGCGTAGACATCCGTGAAATCCTAAACTGTTTACATTGCCAAAACGTTAACAAATTGTAACTCATTAGACCAGTACTATAAGTGACCGCTCGCTAGTTTATGATAAAACATGAGTAACCCTTTGAGATTCGGGTTTATTGTTATTAACGAGTACCCTATAATGATTGGAATATTGGATTCTGTTTAATGCCGCAGAACATCAACAGGAAAGTATATGTCAGATAACAACCAAGCGCTGAAGGATGCCGGTCTTAAAGTCACTCTTCCGCGACTCAAAATTTTAGAAGTATTACAGCAACCAGACTGCGCGCACATCAGTGCTGAAGATTTGTACAAGAAACTCATCGATCTGGGTGAAGAAATCGGTCTGGCTACTGTTTACCGCGTTTTAAACCAATTTGATGATGCTGGCATTGTGACCCGTCACCACTTTGAAGGTGGAAAATCAGTCTTCGAACTGAGCACTCAACACCATCACGACCACTTAGTGTGTCTAGACTGTGGTGAAGTGATTGAATTTTCAGACGAAATCATCGAAGAGCGTCAACGAGAGATCGCCTCTCTGTACAATGTCCAGCTGACCAACCACAGCTTGTACCTATACGGTAAGTGTGGCGATGGCAGTTGTAAAGACAACCCTGACGCGCACAAACCTAAAAAATAACAGTAGATCAGTGCAAAAGCTAACTAGGCACTGTCTCTTTTCTGCTGATTAAAAAAATGCCAGTCATCAAGACTGGCATTTTTTATCGCTCACTGGCGACTCTAATAGGATTCGTTGCGCTTACTGAGCTTCAATCTTAGCCCAAGTATCACGCAAGCCAACGGTACGGTTAAAGACCAACGCCTCTGGCTTAGAGTCTTTCGCGTCCGCGCAGAAATAGCCCATACGCTCGAACTGGTAACCTTTCTCCGCTTCAGCGTTGGCTAGGCTTGGCTCAACAAACCCATTCATCACCATCAGTGAATCAGGATTGATCGTCTCAGCAAAGTTGTCCGCTGCGGCTGGATTTGGCACAGTAAACAAGCGATCGTAAAGGCGAATTTCAGCCGGTAAGCCCTTATCTGCTGATACCCAGTGAATCACACCTTTCACTTTACGGCCATCCTCAGGATTTTTGCCGAGTGTTTGGTCGTCGTAGCTGCAGTAGATAGTGGTGATATTACCTTGCTCGTCTTTCTCGATACGCTCAGCCTTAATGACGTAAGCACCGCGAAGACGCACTTCTTTACCAAGAACTAAACGCTTGTACTTTTTGTTGGCTTCTTCACGGAAGTCTTCACGCTCAATCCAAACCTCACGAGTAAACGGCACTTGGCGCTCACCCATCTCAGGCTTGTTAGGGTGGTTGGCGACCGTTAATGTCTCTACGCGCTCTGCGTCAAAGTTTTCGATAACCACTTTAACAGGGTCCAGTACCGCCATCGCACGTGGTGCGTTTTCGTTCAGGTCATCACGAATACAAGACTCAAGCGAGCTCATTTCGATCATGTTGTCTTGTTTGGTCACACCAATGCGCTTACAAAACTCACGAATAGAGCCCGGCGTGAACCCTCGGCGACGCAAACCAGAGATGGTTGGCATACGAGGATCATCCCAGCCGCTCACCAACTTCTCAGTCACTAGTTGACTTAGCTTACGCTTAGACATGACTGTGTATTCAAGATTCAGACGACTGAACTCATACTGGTGTGGCTGACAGTCAATCGTGATGTTCTCTAGCACCCAGTCGTACAAACGTCGGTTATCTTGGAACTCCAACGTACACAAAGAGTGAGTGATCCCTTCAAGGGCATCAGAGATACAGTGTGTGAAGTCGTACATTGGGTAAATGCACCACTTGTCACCGGTCTGGTGGTGAGTTGCAAATCGAACGCGGTAAAGCACAGGATCACGCATCACCATAAACGACGAGGCCATATCGATTTTGGCGCGTAGACAAACCGTTCCCTCTTCAAAACCACCCGCACGCATTTTTTCAAATAGCGCGAGGTTCTCTTCAACACTGCGGTCACGATATGGGCTAGGTTTGCCCGGTTGAGTCAACGTACCACGGTACTCACGAATCTGCTCAGGACTTAGCTCTTCAACATACGCTAAGCCTTTGTTAATTAATTCAACCGCGTACTCGTAAAGCTTGTCAAAGTAGTTGGATGAGTAACAAATCTCACCATCCCACTCAAAGCCTAACCAGCTCACATCATTCTTAATCGACTCAACGTATTCGACGTCTTCTTTTTCTGGGTTCGTGTCATCAAAACGCAGATTACACTTGCCCTGATAGTCTTGAGCAATACCAAAGTTTAAGCAAATTGACTTAGCGTGACCGATATGAAGGTAGCCGTTTGGCTCCGGCGGAAAACGAGTATGCACGCTAGTGTGTTTACCATCCGCTAAATCTTTATCAATGATTTGGCGAATGAAATTCGATGGACGAGCTTCAGCTTCACTCATCTATAGCACCTCAATTGTTTTAGTATTGTTCAGAAAAATTTCTCTAAAGGGAAAAGTCCTTTAGGGCATATAGCGGGTAATGATCCACAATTCTAAGCGGATACACAACAAGAACAGGTCTTTTCTTGAGAAATAATGAGTGTTGATAAACGATGCCCGATAAAGCGCGCAGTTTTCAACCAACATAGCCCGGTCCAAACGAGATTTTGGGCCGCAAAAGAAAGAGCCTCCCAATGGGGAGGCTCCGTTTTAATTGTCTTTAGACTCGATTAAGAAGGCAGTTGCACTGGCGTCAGATCTTCATCGGCTGGAATGTTTTTCATTTCGCCGGCAATGATTTCCGCAAGTGGGCCAAGGATAACTTGAAGGTTGTTCGCGCCAAGTTTAACCACACCCATTGCTCCTAGGTTTTTCAACACTTTCTCATCAACAATGCTGGTATCTTTGATAGTCAGACGTAGACGAGTGATACAAGCGTCGATGTTAGTTAGGTTCTCATGGCCACCTAGTGCTTTTAGGTACTGTTTAGCCAACTCAGATGAGTTCTCAGAACCTGAAACTTCAGTAGCTTCGTCGTCTTCACGACCTGGTGTTTTTAGACCAAACTTCAGAATAACGGTACGGAACACTGCGTAGTAGAGACCGAAGAACACAAGACCTTGTACAATCAGCATGTACCACTTAACCGCCAGTGGGTTACGCGTTGATAGTACCATATCCACGAGACCAGCCGAGAAGCCGAAGCCTGCAATCCACTCCATTGATGCAGCGATATAAACAGAGATACCTGTTAGCAACGCGTGCAATACGTACAGTAGCGGAGCTAGGAACATGAATGAGAACTCTAGAGGCTCAGTCACACCTGTGAAGAAAGAAGCAAAGCCTGCTGCGATCATGATAGACGCGACTTTTTCTTTGTTCTTCGCTTTAGACGTGTGGTAAATCGCTAGCGCTGCACCAGGTAGACCAAACATCATGATTGGGAAGAAGCCCGCTTGGTACATACCCGTTACACCTGGGATTGCCGTACCTTCAGCGATGGATTTCGCACCACCTAGGAAGTTAGGAATATCGTTGATGCCCGCCACGTCGAACCAGAATACTGAGTTCAATGCGTGGTGTAGACCGACAGGGATAAGTAGACGGTTAAAGAATGCGTAGATACCAGCACCGACTTCGCCCAAACCTTGGATACCTTCACCAAAGCTCACTAGACCGCCGTATACTGATGGCCATACATACATCAATACGAACGATAGGAAGATACCTGCGAACGATGTCATGATAGGTACAAGACGCTTACCGGAGAAGAACGCGAGCGCTTTGTGCAGCTCAACATGTGAGAAGCGGTTGTAGATTTCTGCCGAAATGATACCCACTAGGATACCCACGAACTGGTTTTGAATACGACCGAATGCCGCAGGGACTTCGCTTGCATCAATACCTTGGATTTGAGCAACGGCACCTGGAGAAAGCAGTTTCGTCACTACGTACATCATGACGAGACCAGCCAGAGCAGCGGCACCGTCTTTGTCTTTAGATAAACCGTAAGCCACGCCCACAGCAAATAGCCATGACATGTTATCGATAATAGCGGCACCAGCCTGAATCAAGAAACCAGCAAGTGCGCTGTTTGCGCCCCAACCGTTTGGATCGATCCAGTATCCAACACCCATTAGTATTGCTGCAGCAGGTAGCGTGGCGACAGGCACCATTAACGCTTTACCTACTTTTTGGAAATAACCAAGAATATTCACCTTAAGTTCCCCCTATAGGATTTTTAATTGGTCGAGTAACTTTTTTTAGTTGCTCAATTTAGTCCTTGTCAGTTTATGATATTAATTTTGCTCCGCAAATTAAAAGCTCATCATTTGTGATCATAATCACCAGATACAGGGGTATTTCGAGGTTTTTGCTAGCCAGATCATAAAACTTATTTTACAATGCGAATAAATGAGATTTATCGGCTAGTATCAGTGCATAAGTCAGAGGCGGAAACATAGTAAAAACTCATGGATAACATGATGTTATTACGACATTTAAAGAGAAAGACAAACAGAAACTCGCCCTGACACTGTCTTAGGACAGAATTCAAAACTGAACCAAGTCAGCGTAAAATGACGCTTCGGCTGGTAAAGATATTTCGCGATCTAATTGAAGTTTTCAAATAAAGTTGTCGGATCAATTCATTGCTCTTCAGTTTGATCTATAAAAGAATGAGAAATGTGACCCTAACTCGTTGACGGGTCTATACCTATAAGGATTTGCTGACCATGTATGCGCTAACCAACTGCAAACTCTACACCGGCAGTGACGTTCTAACGAACCACGCTGTGATTGTGAACCAAGGGCTCATTGAGGCAGTTTGCCCCGAAGACACTCTGCCACAGACGATCAAAACCATCGACCTAAAAGGCGCAAACGTCAGTCCAGGTTTTATCGATCTGCAACTGAACGGGTGTGGCGGCGTAATGCTGAATGACGAAATCACAGCGCAGACTATGCAAATCATGCATCAAGCCAATTTAAAATCGGGCTGTACCAGTTACCTGCCGACTCTGATTACCTCTTCCGATGAAGACATGCGCTCCGCCGTCGCGGCGGCTCGCGAGTATCACGCTCAATATCAAAACCAATCTCTCGGTCTTCACCTTGAAGGGCCTTATCTCAACGTAGCGAAAAAAGGCATTCATAGTGTCGACTATATTCGCCCTTCCGATGACAGCATGATTGACTTTATGTGTGACAACGCCGATGTCATCGCTAAAGTCACACTCGCGCCAGAGCACAATGACGCCGCTCATATTGAACGCTTAAGTGCAGCCGGCATCGTGGTCTCGATTGGTCACACGAATGCCACCTATGCACAAGCTCGTCAAAGCTTCGATTCAGGGGTGACGTTTGCCACTCACCTCTTCAATGCCATGACCCCAATGGTTGGCCGAGAGCCAGGGGTGGTCGGTGCGATTTATGACACGCCAGATGTTTACGCGGGCATCATTGCAGACGGCTTCCACGTCGATTACGCCAACATCCGAATTGCGCACAAAATTAAGGGTGAAAAATTAGTATTAGTGACCGATGCCACAGCTCCTGCAGGCGCTGACATGGATTACTTTATTTTTGTAGGTAAGAAAGTATATTACCGGGATGGCAAGTGTGTCGATGAACATGGCACACTAGGCGGTTCAGCCTTAACCATGATTGAAGCAGTTCAAAACACGGTTGAGCACGTCGGTATCGCTCTGGACGAAGCCCTTCGCATGGCAACCCTTTACCCTGCGAAAGCAATCGGTGTAGACAATAAACTGGGTCGAATTAAAAAAGGCTTAGTGGCAAACCTCACCGTATTCGACCGCGACTTCAACGTCCAGGCGACGGTAGTAAACGGACAATACGAGCAGAATTGAGAATGAATGGCGGACAAATAGGTAACGTAGATCTAGTAAAGCAGCTCAACAGCGCAGCAGTGTATCGGCTGATTGACCAACAAGGGCCAATCTCTCGCATCCAGGTGGCCGATGTCAGTCAGCTCGCGCCCGCCAGTGTTACCAAAATCACCCGCCAACTCTTAGAACGTGGTTTGATTAAAGAAGTCGCTCAGCAAGCCTCAACCGGAGGACGCCGTGCGATTTCTCTTACCACAGAAGTGGAGCCCTTCCACTCTGTGGCTGTCCGTATCGGCCGAGACTATTTGCAATTTAGCCTCTATGATCTCGGCGCTAAAGAGCTCGCTAGCGATTATCAAGAGTTTTATTACACCACCCAAGACGAACTGGCAGAAGGTTTGGAGTCTCAACTTAAAGCCTTTATCCAAAGTCAGCAAAGCCACATCAATCAGTTGATCGCCATCGGTATATCCTTACCCGGTCTCGTCAATCCTGAAACCGGTGTGGTCGAGTACATGCCGAATATTTCAATCAACAACTTTACCCTAGCAGAGATGATTCGCGATCGTTTCCACGTCGAATGCTTTGTCGGTAACGATGTCAGAGGGATGGCGCTGGCTGAGCACTACTTTGGCGCCAGCCAAGATTGCCAAGACTCAATTTTAGTCAGCGTACACAGAGGAACGGGCGCGGGCATCATCGTCAATGGACAAGTGTTCCTTGGCTTCAACCGCAACGTTGGCGAAATTGGCCACATTCAAATCGATCCTCTCGGGGAGCAGTGCCAATGCGGGAACTTTGGCTGCCTCGAAACGGTGGCGGCAAACCCTGCCATTGTCGAGCGCGTCAACAAACTTATCAAACAAGGGTATGAGTCAACGTTAACCACACTCGACAGCATCACTATTGCGGATGTCTGTGAACACGCCAACTTAGGCGATGAGCTGGCAAAACAGAGCTTGGTTCGAGTCGGCAACCAGTTAGGTAAAGCGATCGCCATTACGATTAACTTGTTTAACCCGCAAAAAATCGTGATTGCCGGTCAAATCACCCAGTGTGAAGAGATCCTCTTCCCAGCCATTCGCCGCAATGTTGAAAATCAATCCCTCACGACCTTCCATAAAGATTTGCCTATCGTGGCGTCACAGATTGATAAGCAACCGACATTAGGCGCCTTTTCAATGATCAAGCGTGCTATGCTGAACGGTGTTTTGTTACAAAAATTGTTAGAAGATTAACGTCTTATCACTTGAAGTTAGATAGAATACCGGGCTACTAGACGTAGCCCGTTTTTATAGGATTATTTACACCGCTATGGAACTCGTACTGATATCCGCCGCGTTTCTCGCCGGCTTTCTCGCGCTCAAGTGTAACCTGCCTCCCTTGGTAGGCTTTCTGCTGGCTGGTTTTGGCCTGCACGCCTTGGGGTTTGAATCGAATGACACCTTGGTGCTGCTGGCCGATCTGGGTGTCACGCTGCTACTGTTTACCATCGGACTTAAGCTCGACATCAAAACCTTACTCTCCAAAGAAATTTGGGCCGGCGCAACACTGCACAATCTTTTGTCTACCGCGATTTTTTCTGTTGCGCTTTTTTGCTTTAAATTTCTTGGGATCAGTTCACTGGCGAGCATGGAAGTGGAGCAAATTGTCCTGCTGAGCTTTGCACTCTCCTTCTCAAGTACCGTATTTGCAGTGAAATCATTGCAAGAGAAAGGGGAAATGAACGCGACCTATGGCACCTTGGCCATCGGTATTTTGATCATGCAAGATATCTTTGCCGTGGTGTTTCTCACCGCTTCAACCGGCAAGCTGCCTGAATGGTATGCCGTAGCACTGTTTGCCTTACCGCTGCTTCGCCCCCTATTCTATAAGGTTCTAGATTGGGTTGGCCACGGCGAAATGCTGGTTCTGTTCGGCATCTTCTTTGCGCTAGTGGTGGGCGCGGGGCTGTTCGAACTGGTGGGCATGAAGCCTGATTTAGGGGCGCTGATCTTAGGAATGCTACTGGCAGGTCATGCCAAAGCGTCTGAGTTAGCAAAGTCCCTATTTAACCTCAAAGAGCTGTTTTTGGTCTGCTTTTTCCTCAACATTGGTCTGTCTGAGCAGCCAACACTAGCCGGATTTGCTCTAGCTATCCTCTTCTTGCTGTTGCTGCCGTTAAAAGGCGCGCTCTATTTCATTATCATCAACGCCTTTAAATTCCGCGTCCGCACTTCTCTACTCGCCTCGCTCTGTTTGTTTAACTTCAGTGAGTTCGGCCTTATCGTCGGCGGCCTTGCATTTAAAATGGGTTGGATGAGCGGCGATATCCTGGTGGCGCTTGCCCTTGCGGTCTCCATCTCTTTTGTGATTGCGGCACCTATCAACCGCTACGGCCATGCCCTCTATCAACGCTCAAGCCGCTGGCTCAAGGAGCACGCCGCAGAATCGCTGCATAGTCGAGACCAGCGCATTAATCCTGGCCATGCTCAAGTTCTGATTTTAGGCATGGGTCGAATTGGCACCGGTGCCTATGATGAGATTCGAGCTCGTTACGGCAAGATCAGTCTGGGTATCGAGGTGCGTGAAGATGCCGCTCGCCAGCACAAAGCGCAAGGGCGTAACGTGATCGCCGGAGACGCAACCGACCCCGATTTTTGGGAGCGTATTTTAGACACCGCCAACGTCAAACTCGTGCTACTGGCAATGCCGCATCACCAAGGAAATCAGATCGCGCTGCAACAGTTACAACAACGCCACTTTAAAGGGCAGATCGCGGCAATTGCCGAGTATTCAGATCAATTGGATGCTCTCGTTGAGCAAGGCGTCGATGCCGCCTTTAACATATACAACGAAGCAGGTAGCGGTTTTGCGCGCCATGTGTGTGAGCAGCTAAAACCGCAATTTAGCTCTATCCGCTAGCACGCTTGCTCATCAAGGTGACAGGCTACCTCTCGAGGTATCCTTTTTCATTTTGAACAAAAAACAGCCAAAACCTAGATCTCATTTACAATAACCACCATTTAATTAGATATTTTTTAACAGCAAAGCCTCTTTGATATTTTTTTTATCAATCTTGGTTGCATTTTTTAATCAGAATGGCAAATTGAAGTTAACAGATTAAACGAAATTCAAAGGGAAGTAGTATGTGTTCGATTTTTGGTATTTTAGATATAAAAAGTGATGCGTCCGCTTTGCGCCCTGTGGCGTTGGAAATGTCTAAAAAGCTGCGTCACCGTGGTCCAGACTGGTCCGGTATCTACTCATCAGATAACGCGATCCTTGCGCATGAGCGCTTGGCAATTGTCGGTCTGAACAGTGGGGCACAACCGCTCTACAGCCCAGATAAAAAACACATCCTTGCCGTCAATGGTGAAATCTACAACCACAAAGAAATTCGTGCTCGTTACGAAGGTAAATACGATTTTCAAACCGACTCTGACTGTGAAGTTATCCTCGCTCTTTACCAAGACATGGGGGCGGACCTACTGGAAGAGCTAAACGGTATTTTTGCCTTCGTTCTTTATGATGAAGAGAAAGATCAATACTTAGTTGGCCGAGATCACATCGGTATTATCCCGCTTTACCAAGGCTACGATGAGCACGGCAACTATTACGTTGCATCGGAAATGAAAGCTTTGGTGCCCGTTTGTCGCACCGTAAGTGAATTTCCACCGGGCAGTTACTACGGCAGCAGCGATACAGAGCCTCAACGCTACTACATCCGCGATTGGAATGAATTTGCCGCCGTTGAAAACAACACCACCAGCAAAGAAGAGCTCACTGAAGCGCTAGAAGCCGCGGTTAAACGTCAGCTCATGACCGACGTGCCTTATGGCGTACTTTTGTCCGGGGGTCTCGATTCGTCCATCACCTCCGCCGTGGCGAAACGTTTTGCCGCCATGCGTATTGAAGATGATGAGCAGTCTGAAGCTTGGTGGCCACAACTGCACTCGTTTGCGGTCGGCTTGGAAGGCGCACCTGACCTCAAGGCAGCTCGTGAAGTGGCAGAGCAAATTGGGACCGTTCACCATGAGATGACCTACACCATCCAAGAAGGGCTTGATGCGATTCGTGATGTGATTTACCACATTGAGACCTACGATGTGACGACTATACGTGCGTCAACCCCGATGTTCTTAATGGGACGTAAGATCAAAGCTATGGGAATTAAAATGGTGCTCTCGGGCGAAGGTGCCGATGAGATTTTCGGCGGATACCTCTACTTCCATAAAGCACCCAACGCAAAAGAGTTCCATGAAGAGACCGTGCGCAAGTTACTCGCTCTGAACATGTTTGACTGTGCTCGCGCAAACAAGTCCCTTGCGGCTTGGGGTGTGGAAGGTCGCGTGCCATTCTTGGACAAAGAGTTTATCGATGTCGCGATGCGTCTCAACCCGAAAGATAAAATGTGTGGTAACGGTAAGATGGAAAAACACATCTTGCGTGAGTGCTTCGAACACTACTTGCCAGAATCAATTGCATGGCGTCAGAAAGAGCAGTTCTCGGATGGCGTGGGTTACAGCTGGATCGATACGCTAAAAGCGGTAGCGGAAGAGAAAGTCACAGATCAGCAGATGGAAACCGCTGCGTTCCGTTTCCCGTACAACACGCCAACCACCAAAGAAGGCTACGTCTATCGCGAAATCTTTGAAGAGTTGTTCCCACTTCCTTCAGCAGCCGAGTGTGTACCTGGTGGTCCATCGGTGGCGTGTTCATCGGCAAAAGCGATTGAATGGGATGAGTCGTTCAAAAACTTCGCAGACCCATCAGGTCGCGCAGTGAAAAGTGTGCACAACGAAGCTTACTAAATCACGCTAGAGCACTAATGACATCCTAGTGACAAAAAGGCTCCCCAGTTTCACTGGGGAGCCTTTTTTACCAATCGAACTCACTAAACTGGACATCTTGCTGACTAAACATCGAAATCTTGGTTGCCCACACTCACTTCGACGTGTTGATTGAGAAGCTTGACCAATAAAATCGATCGCAACTCCCCATCTGATTCTTTAAAGATGGCCTCAACCCCAGCAAACGGGCCCGTTAACACCGACACAGGCTGCCCAGCTTTAGGGATCCCTTGGTTGTCTTGGGGCTGCATCGATTCCATCGACTTTAACCCTTCAATCAAATCTGGTGAAACCACTTGAGGCATTGCGCCCCTACGGACAAAGTCCACCACACCGCGCGTCGAGCGTATGGTGGTAAACGCCAGTCCCTGTTGAGGATCAAAGCAGATAAAGACATAACACGGGAAAAGGGGTTCTGGCTTGGTTTGTCGCTTACCTCGACGAATCGCAGTTCGTGTGATCACGGGGTAATAACACTCAACCTTCTGATTTTCTAAATGCTGTTGAGCGCGTTCTTGTTCGCCACGTTTGCAATAAAGTAAGTACCACTGCTTCATCTTAGTTCGCCAATCTATCGTTTTGCGCCATCCTACCATTCTCGTGACCATGGGGGAATTCGTGAGCGTTTGTCATCACCTTAGTACTGGATTTTGTCTGTATGCTTTCGCCTCAGGGAACATGGTGTTGCGCCCTCTGCTCTCGATGAACAAAATTATGCTATAACCTAGTCACAGTCCCAGCCAGTTGTTGGCCTTCCCACTAGGAAACTTCGAATGCATAAATGGCTACTCTCTTGTGTTACTTTGTTCTGCTGCACTCTGCAAGCGGAGCCGCTCTACTGGCACGCCAGTAAAGGGGCGTTAGATTTTCATATCATTGGTTCGGTTCACGTCGGTGACGACAGTATGTACCCACTCCCGTCCCCTATCAGCGCAGCTCTCGAACATAGTGACGGATTGATCGTCGAAACCGATATCCACAACGGTCAAGCCGTCAGCTACCCGCAACAGACGATCAGCAGCGCAGAGGTCTTATCCGCCAAGCAAAAACATGAGCTCTCTGGCATTGCCAATTTGCTGAGTCTCAATGAAGCGCAACTGCTTGCTTCGCCTCCTTGGGCTAGCGCGCTGACCATTCAGATGCGCCAAATTGAGTACCTCGGATTTCAAGCCAGTAAAGGCGTCGATGCCTACCTGCTGACCCAAGCGAACAATCTTAATGTTCCGGTGCTCTCTTTAGAAAGCATGCAATTTCAAATCGATATGCTGGCAAGCGATCCTGACGTAGGCCAAGAGATGCTGACTAGCATGATCGAGGACTTTGATCACTCTGAACACATGGCAAAATGTTTAATCAAAAGTTGGATCGCGGGTGACAAAGCGCAGCTCGAAGAGTTTGCTCAGTTAACCAAGATGTCACCCGACTTTGAGCAAGCATTTTTAATTGACCGAAACCTCGACTGGGCGACCAAACTCAGCAGCCCAAACTGGCTACCCAACTCCGAGGGCAGCTACGTGATTGTGGTGGGCGCATTGCACCTGGTCGGAAAGCACAACTTGATTGAACTGCTGCAAGCTCAAGGATTCGAGATTGAGCAACTCGCCCAAACCACCCCCGCTGGCTGTGAATTTAAATATTAATGGAGTAAGAGACGATAAACCACTCGTCTAGACGTAAAAAAGCCCCGCCATTGCTAGCGGGGCTTTTAGAAAGTGGTCGGTGAAGAGGGATTCGAACCCCCGACCCTCTGGTCCCAAACCAGATGCGCTACCAAGCTGCGCTATTCACCGAGAACGGAGCCGTATATTACGGATTCTGTTTGCCAACGCAAGCCATTTCCCGCACTTTTTTCCAAATTCACACCGTTTGACTAAAACGCGAGCAACGGGCCACAAAATGTGAGCAAACACACAGCAAACAGAACAAAAACGCAACCTTCGGATAACACTTGATCTAGATCAGTGTTGAATTAATGACCAGCCATTACCTTAAATTCCGTCAACACACACTTTGTATTTGGCGGAGGAACTATGGACTTTTGGCTTGATCTTCTCTTTGGTAATGCAGTAGGTCTATCTTCAATGATTGTCATCTTGGGTGCCTTTAGTCTCATGCTCTTTTACGGCGCTTTCTTCGTCTACAAGGTGATGAATGACAAATCTCCTCACTAGAATCGCTTAGCTCTATTCTCTGAATAGACATTCGCTATGCACCGAAGTAGACACACTGTTTACTTCGGTTTTTTATTTCTTGCTGATCACAACAGGCTTACGTCAGTATAATAGCTATATTGATTGAATACTCTGAGATACCGTCATGTCTAACGACGACGATTTTGCACTGTTTCAGCAAATGATGGGAGACGTTAAACCCATCAAGCAAGACACCACTCAACACGTCAAAATGCATCAAGTCACCCAAGCGCAGCTGGCTAAACGCGAAGCGGCTATGTGGCTCAGCGATGATGCTCCCGAGTACCTCTCCATTGACCATGCGCCGATGCTCAAACCCGAAGACATCATTGAGTACAAGCGCGATGGTGTACAAGATGGGGTCTTTCGTAAATTGCGCCTGGGTAAGTACCCACTTCAAGCAAGGTTAGATTTACACCGTAAGACGCTCAAACAAGCGCGTGACGAAGTGCTCACCTTTCTCAAACAGTGCATGCGCATGGATATTCGCACGGTGCTGATCATTCATGGTCGAGGCGAGAAATCCAATCCCCCCGCCATGATGAAAAGTTATCTTGCAAAGTGGCTATCACAAATCAATGACGTCCAATGTGTACACAGTGCACAGCGTTTTCACGGCGGCACGGGTGCGGTCTACGTCATGCTGAGAAAAAGTGCCGACAAGAAACAAGAGACTCGTGAGCGTCATCAAAAACGGCTCGGGTAAAACCGTTTCCGATCGTTATGGTTGGTCTAAGATAGACAGAGTGATACACTCCCCCGACCCCGATTTCGGATCCATCCACCACCACATCACGGGTTGCCGTTGTGAAACGTAAAGAGAATGCTCATGTCCCAAGATAGCGCGAAACGCCTTAACAAATTCATCAGTGAAACCGGCTTTTGTTCACGTCGAGAAGCAGACCGACTGATAGAGCAAGGTCGAGTCACCATTAATGGCCAAGTGCCGGAAATGGGCACCAAGGTGCTTCCCGGAGACGATGTTCAAGTCGATGGAAAACCTATCAGTGGTGCCACCGATAAACCGATTTATATCGCTTTAAATAAACCGACTGGTATCACCTGTACAACCGAGCGAGATGTACCGGGTAACATTGTTGACTTTATTGGCCACAAAAAGCGCATCTTCCCAATTGGTCGCTTAGATAAGCCGTCGGATGGGCTGATCTTTCTGACCAATGATGGCGATATCGTCAACAAAATTCTTCGTGCGGGTAACCATCACGAAAAAGAGTACGTCGTGCGTGTTGACAAGCCCATCACCGATGACTTTATTCATAAGATGAGTAGCGGCGTCCCGATTTTAGATACCGTCACGCTACCGTGCCGTGTCACCAAGGAAACCAAGTTTTCATTTCGAATCGTGCTGACACAAGGGTTGAACCGTCAAATACGCCGTATGTGTGAAGCGCTGGGATACGAAGTATTCAAGTTGCGCCGAGTTCGCATCATGAACATTACCTTGGATGGCATTCCTAACGGTCAATGGCGCTACTTGTCTGATCAAGAGGTTGAGACGATTCTCGCAATGTGTGAGGGCTCAAGCGGGACTGAAGAAGCCTCAAAGGTTGACAGCAAAGGGCGCAGAATTCGCCGCGCAACCGATCCAAAGCTCTTTGATAGTCGAGAAGAGAATCAAGAATCCAAAGCGCGACGCAATCAAAAGCCGCGAACGTTTAAAGGTCGCAATGCCGATGATCTTCGTCACGCGCCTAATTCGAAAAAGGGCCGAGCCCATCACCACAATCCGAACCAAAAGCCCGCCACCAAACACTCAGGCCCCACGACCAAACCGGCAAAACCACGCACCGGCGGCACGCTAAGTTTGAAGAAGTAACGCAGGCGAAGTATCCGTTCAGCGCTTTGCTGCAATGAAAAAGGAGCATCATTCAATGCTCCTTTTTAGTCTTTACAAGTCAATCAACACACTAGCGTATAAAGTGACTTAGATATCAACGATTACTTAGTGCCGAAAATCTTGTCACCGGCATCACCAAGACCAGGGACAATGTAACCTTTATCGTTCAGTCTGCTGTCAATAGCAGCGGTGTACAGTTCCACATCTGGGTGCGCTTTTTCTAGAGCTTCGATGCCTTCTGGCGCAGCAACCAACACCAACACTTTGAATGACTGACAACCTTGCTCTTTAAGAAGGTCAATCGTCGCAATCATAGAGCCGCCGGTAGCAAGCATAGGGTCAACAACCAACGCGATACGCTCATCAATGTTTGACGCCAGTTTGTTGAAGTAAGGCACAGGCTCCAACGTCTCTTCGTCACGGTAAATACCCACCACACTGATGCGAGCACTAGGAATGTGCTCTAGCACGCCGTCCATCATACCTAGGCCAGCACGAAGAATCGGCACAACGGTGACTTTCTTACCCTTGATTTGATCTACTTCTACCGGACCATTCCAACCGTCAATGGTTACTTTTTCTGTTTCAAAGTCTGCGGTCGCTTCATAGGTCAGCAAGCTGCCGACTTCTGTTGCAAGCTCGCGAAAACGCTTAGTGCTGATATCACCTTCTCGTAGAAGACCAATTTTGTGTTTCACAAGAGGGTGTTTAACTTCAACAACTTTCATTTCCATCTCCGGATCTATGGCAAATTTCAAATAAACTTGTCGATTATAAACGATTTCGTTCACAATTTCTTGTCGTAGCGCAAAAGAAAAAACTTGCGCAAACGTTTGCTATCTAGCTTTGACCACTGGTAGAATAGCGCCGTTTTCACATCCAACTTTCTAACCGAGGACTTCCCCGTGAGTGCTGATAACACTTCTCTTAGCTATAAAGATGCTGGCGTTGACATTGATGCAGGCAACGCACTTGTTGACCGTATTAAAGGTGCGGTAAAACGTACACGTCGCCCTGAAGTAATGGGTGGTATTGGTGGTTTTGGCGCGCTGTGCGAATTGCCAACCAAGTACAAGCATCCAGTTCTCGTCTCAGGGACAGACGGTGTGGGCACTAAGCTGCGCCTTGCTTTGGATATGAAAAAGCATGACACCATCGGTATTGACCTTGTGGCAATGTGTGTCAACGACCTGATTGTTCAAGGTGCAGAGCCGCTGTTCTTCTTGGATTACTACGCAACAGGTAAGTTGGATGTCGATACGGCAGCGGATGTTGTGTCAGGCATTGCAGACGGCTGTGTGCAAGCAGGTTGTGCACTGATCGGTGGTGAAACCGCAGAAATGCCAGGGATGTATGAAGGCGAAGACTATGACGTAGCAGGCTTTTGTGTTGGCGTCGTCGAGAAAGAAGACGTGATTGACGGCACGAAAGTCGCAGCTGGCGACGCGCTGATCGCGGTCGGTTCAAGCGGTCCACACTCAAACGGTTACTCACTCATTCGTAAGATTCTTGAAGTCTCTGGTGCTGACAAAAACGAACAGTTAGCTGACAAAACGATTGGTGAGCACCTACTCGAACCCACCAAAATTTACATCAAATCGGCACTCAAGATGATTGAGCAGCATGACATTCATGCCATCTCGCACATCACTGGTGGCGGTTTCTGGGAAAACATCCCTCGCGTACTGCCTGAAGGCACCAAAGCGGTGATCGATGGTAACAGCTGGGAATGGCCAATTATCTTCAAATGGCTACAAGAGAAAGGCAACGTCACAACCCACGAAATGTACCGCACATTTAACTGTGGTGTTGGTCTGATTGTCGCTCTACCTAAAGCACAAGCCGACGCAGCGGTTGAACTGTTGAAAGCCGAAGGCGAGAACGCTTGGGTGATTGGCGAGATTGCAACAGCGCAAGCAGGCGAAGAACAAGTAGAGATCAACTAAAGATGAAAAGCGTTGTTGTTTTAGTTTCAGGGAATGGTTCTAACTTGCAAGCGATTATTGATGCTTGTGAAACCAACATCGATAATGGCCGAGTAACCGCTGTTTTTTCAAACAAAGCAACCGCTTACGCTTTGGAACGTGCGAAAAAAGCCGGTGCTGGCGCGCACTTTCTTGATCCAAACTCATTCGATACTCGCGACGCCTTTGATCGCGAGTTGATGAAGCAGATGGATGAATACAAGCCTGACGTTGTGGTCTTGGCGGGTTATATGCGCATTTTAAGTGGCGAGTTCGTTCGTCACTTTATGGGGCGAATGATCAACATCCACCCATCGCTGTTACCCAAATACCCAGGGCTCAACACTTACCAACGTGCCATTCACGCCGGTGACGAAGAGCATGGTACCAGTGTCCATTTTGTCACTGAGCAACTTGACGGCGGGCCTGTCATTTTACAGGCTAAAGTACCGATCTTTGATGAAGACACCGTCGAAACCCTCACCGAGCGCGTGCAAACGCAAGAGCACAAAATCTACCCTCTGGTCGTAAAGTGGATGGTGGAAGAGCGCCTCGTGATGAAAGATGGCAAAGAAGCCTACCTCGATGGCAAGCTGCTCGGCATGCATGGTTACGCCGAAGAGTAATCAAACCGTTTCAATCCAATTGGCGAGCGTTAATGCTCGCTTTTTTTTACGCGGCGTTTCTCCTATCTCACCCTGTTGGTGAAAAAAACGACTAAGGCTTCACGAGTTTGCGCTAGCGCAACCGAGCGCTTTGAGTTTCCTCTCGTCCCTGTGTATATTTGAGAGCAGTTATCATTTGTTAAGGATACTAACATGCAAGTTTATCAATGCTGTGACATGATTCGTGAGCTTTACGCCCAGATAGGTAGTGGCGATCAAGCCTATGTCCCACAAGCCATCACCTGCGCGCTCAAAGCGCTTAATGACATTGCAGCGGATGACGCGCTGCCTAAGTCGGTACGAGAAAAAGCGGCCTTCGCAGCGGCCAATCTGCTGATTTCTGATTTTGAGGATGCATGATGAATTTGAGCAATTTTGCCAGCATGGATAGCGTGATGCTGATGAGCATCGTCAACATGAAATTGCGCGATGATTTTGCAGGGGATCTGGACAAGCTTGCGGCGTATTTCGATATTGACCGTGCTGCCCTTGAAGCAAAGCTTGCGAGCGCAGGGTTTGAATACTTACCTGAGGCGGGGCAGTTTCGTTAACGCGACCGCCTCTCTGCGAGCGCTAGGTTGTCTTGGCTAGCGCTCAAAACAAACGTGCCTACACTAAGGTAGGCACGATAAGGTCGACAACAGTGACTACTTGGCTTTTTTACGCGCGTTATGACCGGCTTGCGCTTTGGCGAATACCGCCAATTGCTCTTCACCCCAAGCTTGTGCAGCTTGTTCAGACTCAAACCCTGTTTCACTTTTTGAAACGTGAGTTTTACGTGATGTCACTTGGCGAGTGATTGTCGCACTCCACTGTGACTCTTGTTGAGTAACATGCAACGCATATTTTTTATTGGCATTCATAAATTGTTTCCTCAGACCAAGCGACCCTAATGATTGGGCCCTTCGCAAAAAAGTGCGCTATTAGAGCTTAAAAAAGCATCGCTGGCTAGTAGTTTTTTCGCTAAAAACACATTTCGCCAAAAATAAAAAAGCGCAGCGAATTCACGCTACGCTTTTGACTCGATTAATCAGGCTTAGCCGATGTTCTTACGAGCGTTTTGGAACATACGCATCCAAGCGCCGTTTTCACCCCAACCTTCTGGTGCCCATGAGTTGGCAACCGTGCGGAATACACGCTCAGGGTGTGGCATCATAATGGTCACACGACCGTCTTGTGTGGTAAGACCGGTAATCGCATTTGGTGAACCGTTCGGGTTGTTCGGGTATTGCTGTGTTGGGTTACCGTGGTTATCAACGTAACGCACTGCAACCGTGCCAGACGCTTCAATCGCCGCTAGGTGGTCTGCATCACGTACTTCCACGCGACCTTCGCCGTGAGAAACCGCGATAGGCATACTAGAGCCAGCCATACCATCGAAGAACACAGAATCCGATTTCTGTACTTCCACTAGGCTAAAGCGTGCTTCAAAACGCTCAGATTCGTTGCGAACAAAACGTGGCCACAAATCAGCGCCAGGGATCAGCTCTTTCAGGTTCGATAGCATCTGACAGCCGTTACACACACCAAGAGAGAAGGTATCGTCACGGTTGAAGAAGCTTTGGAACTGCTCACGTGCTTGTGGGTTGAATAGGATAGACTTCGCCCAACCTTCACCAGCACCTAGCACGTCACCGTAAGAGAAGCCGCCACACGCCACAAGACCTTGGTATTCATCCAACGCTGCCTGACCCGTTAGGATGTCGCTCATGTGGATGTCGGTCGCTTCAAAGCCAGCACGGTCAAATGCCGCTGCCATTTCAACGTGAGAGTTGACGCCCTGCTCACGCAAGATAGCCATTTTCGGCTTCGCACCTTTTGCGATGTAAGGCGCAGCAACATCTTCGTTGACATCAAAGCTTAGATTAACGTTCAGACCTGGATCAGAGTTGTCTTTCTTCGCTTCAAACTCTTGGTCAGCACAGGCAGGGTTATCACGTAGACTTTGCATCTTATGTGTGGTCTCAGCCCAGATAGTACGAAGTTCTGTACGAGAGCGCTCAAGGATAACCGTCTCACCCGCGGTGATAACAAAGCTGTCTGTTGCTTCTACTGAACCAATAACGTGAGAACATGCCTCTAGGCCGTTGGCTGCCAATACCGCTTTCACTGCGTCTAAGTCATCGTTCTTCACCTGAACAACCGCACCGAGCTCTTCGTTAAATAGCGCGGCAAGCGCATCGTCGCCTAGGTTTGCGATGTCCGCTTTCACGCCACAGTGACCCGCAAAGGTCATCTCTGCCAAGGTCACGAACAGACCGCCATCCCCTTTATCGTGGTAAGCCACCAGCTTGTCATCACGAACTAGCGTTTGCATGGCGTCAAAGAAGCCTTTTAGCTGATGTGCGTTATCCACGTCCGCAGGCTTATCACCCAGTTGTTTGTAAACCTGTGCGAGTGCTGTCGCGCCTAGACGGTTCTTACCGTTACCAAGGTCAACAAGAACCAGTGACGTCTCGCCTTTGTCAGTATGTAGCTGAGGCGTTACTGTCTTACGAACATCTTCAACACGACCAAATGCGGTGATCACCAATGAAAGTGGTGAGGTCACCTCTTTGCTTTCACCATTATCTTCCCATTTAGTCTTCATCGACATGGAATCTTTACCCACCGGGATAGTAAGACCTAGCGCTGGACATAGCTCTTCACCGACGGCTTTCACTGCTTCGTAAAGACCGGCATCTTCACCTGGGTGACCTGCTGGAGACATCCAGTTCGCTGACAGTTTAATGCGCTTGATATCACCGATATCTGTCGCTGCAATGTTTGTTAGAGACTCACCTACTGCTAGACGTGCTGATGCACCAAAGTCGAGAAGAGCCACTGGTGTGCGCTCACCCATAGACATCGCTTCACCGTGGTAAGAGTCGTAGCTTGCTGCGGTTACCGCGCAGTTTGCCACTGGAACCTGCCAAGGACCAACCATCTGGTCACGCGCAACAAGACCAGTTACCGAGCGGTCACCGATAGTGATCAGGAAGGTTTTCTCTGCCACTGTTGGTAGGCGTAGAACGCGATCAACCGCTTCGTTAATTTCGATGCCATCGCGTTCAATCGCTGGGCTATCGACTTTAAGTGTTTTCGCATCACGGTGCATCTTCGGCGTTTTACCCAACAAGATGTCCATTGGCATATCGATTGGCGTGTTGTCGAAGTGAGAATCTTCTAGTGTTAGATGACGCTCTTCAGTAGCCACACCGACCACCGCGTAAGGCGCACGTTCACGCTTACAGATGGCATCGAATACTTCCATATTCTCTGGCGCCACTGCCATTACGTAACGCTCTTGAGATTCGTTACACCAGATCTCAAGTGGGCTCATGCTCAGCTCGTCGTTTGGTACGTCGCGTAGCTGGAATAAACCACCACGTTCGCCATCATCACACAGCTCTGGTAGTGCATTTGAGATACCGCCTGCACCCACATCGTGGATAAACGCGATTGGGTTGCTCTCACCAAGCTGCCAACAACGGTCGATCACTTCCTGACAACGACGCTCCATCTCTGGGTTTTCACGCTGTACAGAAGCAAAGTCAAGATCTTCCGCAGACTGACCTGACGCCATTGAAGAGGCCGCACCACCGCCAAGACCAATGTTCATCGCAGGACCACCCAGTACGATGAGTTTTGCACCCACAGGGATCTCTTTCTTCTGAACGTGCTCGTCACGGATATTACCCATACCACCAGCAATCATGATTGGCTTGTGGTAACCACGGATCTCTTCACCCGCATGAGAGGTCACTTTCTCTTCGTAAGTACGGAAGTAACCCAGTAGGTTTGGACGACCAAATTCGTTGTTGAACGCCGCGCCACCAAGAGGGCCTTCTAGCATGATATCAAGGGCGTTAACGATACGACCTGGCTTACCAAAATCGGTTTCCCATGGCTGTTCAAAACCTGGAATACGTAGGTTAGAGGTAGTAAAACCAACCAGACCGGCTTTAGGCTTGCCGCCAATACCCGTTGCACCTTCGTCACGAATCTCACCACCAGAACCGGTAGACGCACCTGGCCAAGGCGAGATAGCGGTTGGGTGGTTGTGCGTCTCAACCTTCATTAGGATGTGCGCGTCTTCGTGGTGGTAGGTGTATTGACGAGTATCAGGTTCTGGGAAGAAACGACCTACTTTTGAACCCGTCATGACTGCTGCGTTATCTTTGTAAGCAGACAAAACATGATCAGGTGTCGTTTCAAATGTGTTCTTGATCATCTTAAACAGCGACTTCTCTTGATCAACACCGTCGATCGTCCAGTCTGCGTTAAAGATTTTATGACGACAGTGCTCTGAGTTTGCTTGAGCAAACATCATCAGTTCGATGTCGTTCGGGTTGCGACCCAGTTTAGTGAAGTTTTCTACTAGGTAGTCAATTTCATCTTCCGCCAGTGCCAAGCCCAAGGAAACGTTTGCCTCTTCAAGCGCAAGACGACCGCCCGCAAGAATATCAACGTGAGCAACAGGCTTAGGTTCAGCAACGCTAAACAGTGCAGAGGCAGCATCAAGCTGAGTAAATACGGATTCCATCATGCGGTCATGGATGAGTGCTTTCACCGCATCCACTTGTGCGTCGTTTAACGCCACCGATGATTCAATGTAGTATGCCGTACCACGCTCTAGACGCTTAACGCTTGAAAGGCCACAGTTATGGGCAATGTCGGTGGATTTAGAAGACCAAGGAGAGATGGTGCCCGGACGAGGAGTCACAAGCAACAAAAGACCTTCAGGTGCGTGCTCTTCGATCGTTGGGCCGTAGGTCAACAACTTTTCTAGCTTTGCTAGTTCAGCGTCAGACAGATCTGCGGTAAGGTCAGCAAAGTGCATAAACTCAGCGTAAATACCTGTCACAGGCAGGTCTTGTTCACGACAAAGTTCTACTAGTTTGTTAACACGAAACTCAGAAAGAGCTGGGGAGCCACGCAAAATTCTCATGTGCTTAGGTCTCTTATGCAATTAATTAAGATGATATTGGAATAAATTCAATACGTTATAAAAAACAGTTCAAACCTATGCCAATCGCACCTCTGCGTTTGCGAGCGCATTATATAGCAATTGGTTTTGTGATGTAACACCAAACGCAACCGTTTGCGTCATTTTTTTCATCGGCGTACCGCCAGCACAATCGCCGCAAAGCCTTTGTTTCCTGTTCCGTCCACAAGCTCACCCCGTACGGAAGAGCATGAGCCATCCTGGCCTGTGAACATGATGATTTTTTGAACTCTGCGGCTTCGCCGTCGATAGTTTCTTGCCTTGTGATGACACTTTGATATAAATGCCCTACTGGAAGTATGAGACTCTCTTTAATGAACAAGTATGACTTTAGCCCGCTGAAAGCCTTGTGCGCGCTGCTTTTTTCTGCGCTTTTTTTGACGGGATGCCAAATTGAATCTAAGCCGAAAAGCGAATTAGACCAAATTCGCGAACGTGGAGTGCTTCGCGTTGGCACCCTCAATAACCAGCTCTCCTATTATATTGGTCCTGATGGCCCGGCAGGCCTTGATTACGAAATCGCCCGTGAATTTGCCAACGAGCTTGGTGTGCAATTGGAAATGAAACCGGCCTATCGCATTTCGAGCCTCTACCCAGCGTTAGAAAAGGGTGAGATCGATATTATCGCGGCGGGCCTCAGTCAATCACCTGAGCGCATGAGCCGTTTTCGCCCTGCCCCCGCCTATTATTACGTCAGTCAACAACTGGTGTATCGCAAAGGGCAGTGGCGACCACGAAATCTAGAGCAGTTGATTGAGCGACAGGCCGAGTTCATTGAAGAGAACGATGGCAAGCCCGTTTTAAGTATTGTCAGTGACTCTCACTTCAATACGACGTTAGGAGAGATTCAAATCGACTACCCGAAGTTTACCTATAAGGTCGACGCCAATGTCGATGTCAATGACCTGCTCAAGCAGGTCTCTGATGGTGAACTGCTATTTACCGTCGCAGACTCGGTCGAGATCTCGCTATCACAGCGGATTTATCCCGATGTGGCACTGGCGTTTGAGCTGACCGAAGATCAGCCCATCTCCTGGTTCTTACGACGCAGCCAAGACGAAAGCCTCTACGCATTGCTGATCGAGTTCTTTGGTCATCTACAACAATCCGGGCATCTCGCCTCACTGGAAGAGAAATACATCGGCCATATCGACAGCTTTGATTACGTCGATACCCGCGCCTTTATCCGCGCGTTGGATTCCACGCTACCGACGTGGTCGCCACTGTTTAAGAAATACTCCGATGAGTTTGATTGGCGATTGGTCGCAGCACTAGCTTATCAAGAATCACACTGGAACCCTCGCGCCAAATCACCAACCGGGGTTCGTGGCATGATGATGCTGACGCTGCCGACAGCCAAAAGTGTGGGCGTGACCAACCGACTCGATCCAGAGCAATCGGTAAGAGGTGGCGTTGAGTATTTGCGGCGCATGGTGGCGCGCATTCCAGACACCATCGAAAGCCACGAGAAAATTTGGTTTGCGTTGGCGTCGTACAATGTCGGCTATGGTCATGTAATGGACGCCCGCCGCCTGACGAAAAAACAAGGCGGCAACCCCGATGCTTGGTCAGATGTCAAAGACAGACTGCCCCTGCTTCGCCTTAAGAAATACTACAGTACCACTCGCTATGGTTACGCGCGGGGTGATGAAGCACGCAACTATGTGGAGAATATTCGTCGCTACTATCAGAGCATTATTGGTCACGTTGAACAGAAGGAGTCCAGCATTGAGGACTTGACCGTTGACGATCTGGTGGTGATCGAACTGCCAGATGAAGAAGAGCCGGAAGGCGAGGCCGTCATCGAACAAGAAATCGAAAGCACCTCTTCCGCTGACAGCCATCTCGATCAATAATAAGCCGAGCACAGAGCTTAGCGTCGCGAACTCTCGCGCGCTAAGCCCATTTCTATCCTGTGCCTAATCACTCACGTAACATTCTTAAAACGGTAACATTGGACGGTTATAAGAATCGACACCTAGGACAAAGTTTCCTTAGGTGACACATGAGTGTCTGTCGTTAACATTAGCTAGGAGGTTGTTTTATGCGTCGACGTAAACTGCAGTCAAAACGCCTTAACAAGACTGTATCAGCGAATCGCCGAAAGCGAATGATCAGCAACAACAAGAAGAAAGTCATCGCACGTCACCGTGCATTTATGCAACTCATTTGTGCATAAACCCTACAGAGCAAACATCTTACTTAAGATGTTTGCTTAAAAACTCCCCACCTACTCCATCGACTCTGACGCATCGTCATGTTTTAACGCTCGCTTGGCCGCTTTTTTCTCTTTTCTACGTCGGCGAAAAAAGGCCTGAAGCTGCTCTCGGCACTCCGACTCCAACAATCCATGCTCGACGTCTGCGTAATGGTACGCTGCTTGATGTTCAAACAAGTTTAATACCGTACCTGCAGCCCCCGCTTTTAAGTCCGGTGCGCCAAACACAATCCGTTTAACGCGGCTGTGAAGCAGGGCTCCTGCACACATAGGGCAAGGCTCTAGCGTGACATATAACGTGGTGTCTAATAAGCGGTAGTTGCCAAGCTGTTGCCCTGCTTGGCGCAACACTTGAATCTCCGCATGTGCGGTTGCATCGTGTTGACCAATCGACTGATTCCATCCTGTCGCGATAACCTTCCCCTCCTTGACCAGCACCGCGCCAACGGGGACTTCACCTTGCTGTTCAGCCAGTTTGGCTTGTTCCATCGCAAGACGCATAAAGTGTTCATCTTGGGGGGTAAATGTGTCGGTAGACAAAGGAGAATCCTCGATGGTGATGAAGAGGCTTGATCCTAGTGGTTTGTGGGTGAAATGGGAAGTGGGTTGTGGGTTGTGGGTTGTGGGTTGTGGGTTGTGGGTTGTGGGTTGTGGAAAAGAATACGCCAGCGGGATCGCTGGCGTAAATATTTAATTTAGGAGACTTGGCTTATCGTGAGACCAAGTCGCCGCGCTTACATCACGTAAGTGTAAGGCGCTTGAATACCAAGAGGAATGCCAACAGCCCAGTACGCTAGCAAGAAGATAGACCAGCCAATCAGCATCGCAATCGAGAATGGCATCATCAACGATGCTAGAGTACCGATACCCGTCGACTTCACGTAGCGTTGACAGTACACCACCACCAATGGGAAGAAGACCATCAAGGGTGAAATGATGTTAGACACTGAGTCACCAACACGGTACGCCGCTTGAGACAGCTCAGGAGAGATGCCTACAGCCATCAACATTGGCACAAGAATTGGACCAATCAATGCCCATTTCGCCGACGCAGAGCCAATCAACAAGTTCACAGCGGCTGTCAGTAGAATCATACCAATAATGGTCGCTTCACCCGGTAGGTTCATCGCTTTCAGGCCTTCTGCACCGTACAACGCCAACATAGTACCGATGTTCGATTGTGCGAAAGCAGAAAGGAATTGAGCACAGAAGAACGACATCACAATGTACGCGCCCATGGTCGCCATGGTGTCGGACATCGCTTTAATAACGTCGTTACTGGTCTTAAACGTACCGGCAACCTTACCGTAAACGTAACCAGGGATGATAAACAGAATAAAGATCAGTGGCACGATAGACTTCATCAGCGGCGCTGAGAACGCAGTAATTTCACCCTCTGGTGAGCGCAGTGCAGAAGACTCCGGAATAATCGCTGCAATCAGCAGTGCAATACCCGCCATCATCGACCAACCGGCATAACGAAACGCTTTCGATTCCAGCTCTGTAAATGAACCGAGATCAGGGGCTTTCTCCGCATCGTCATCAATCGGTGTTTTTGCTAGGCGAGGCTCGATGATTTTCTCTGTCACGTACCAACCAATCGCAACAATGATCACTGATGAAAGCCCAGTGAAGAAGATGTTGGCCAGTGGGTTGACGACGTATTGAGGATCAAGCACCTGTGCGGCAGTTTGAGTGAAACCCGCTAACAGAGGGTCAATACCAGAAGGGATAAAGTTAGCAGAGAAACCACCTGACACACCCGCAAAAGCAGCAGCGATACCCGCAAGTGGGTGACGGCCAGCGGCATGGAAAATAATACCACCGAGAGGAATAACCAAAACATAACCCGCGTCTGCCGCCGTATGCGACACGATGGCAACCAGAATCAGCATTGGCGTCAGAAGTTTTGCTGGCGTGAAGTTCAGCATCTTCTTAAGACCTGTGGTGATGAAACCAGAAGAGTCAGCCACACCCACACCCAACATCGCCACAAGCACGATACCTAAAGGTGCGAATCCGGTGAAAGTCGTCACCATATTCGCGAGGAAACTGGCTAATGCCTCCCCCGTCAACAGGTTGTTGATCGCCAATGCCTCACCTGTACGAGGATTGATCAGATCAAATGACACATTAGACAACAGCGTTGATGCTGCCCAAGTGATCACCAATGCCCAAAAGAATAAGATCGCCGGATCAGGAATTTTGTTGCCTGCGCGCTCGATAAAGTTTAAAAAGCGATCCATCCCACTCGGCTTAGCAGGTGGCGCTGAATTGATTGCTTGGTTACTCATGGTAACTCCATAGTTTGATGTTGTTGCCCTAGACCTTGTTATATTTTTTGACGGTCTATTATCAGCCAAGCATTCTATAAAACCCGCTTACAAAAAGCACAAGATTCTAAGGTTTTTTCCATAATTGGAGACATGTTTTGCAAAAACGTCAAAGACGTGCAACACAAACACCACAAAAAACCCACCAAATACCTCACAACTCGTTCACCAATTAGAAATTTATTTGGATTACCTATCAATTAACACCACCTATCCATGAGGGCCATTTAGTCATTAGTAAACTCACTGTAGCTTGACATCATAGTGGTCACGGATAGGGTTTGAGCGGCATCCAACCTATCTCGCCATTCGGTTGTCACTGTGATGGTTTTCAATGCGTTGGATAAGGTTGCAGTCGGCTCACTGGTTTGCCAACGCACGGTAAATGGAGCGTATGTGGTCGCGTCACTGCCACTGGTTATGCTCGTAAAATCGGCGGGAGGTATGCTAGACAACGCCGCTGATGCGCCGCGACTGCGAAACCACTCCAACTGACTTTCTGCGATATTGAGTGCTTGAATACTCTTGACGGCAAAATCAGAGCGCTGCTCAACGTATGCTTGGAGCTTGATCAGTGACAACGAGGCGACACCAATCAAAATAAACGCAATCATTACTTCCACCAAACTAAAACCACGCTGGCTATTTTGCATACCAACCTCCATTGTTCCACATTAGGGTTTTCGGCCGTTGGTAGAGACTATTGGCTGACGAGTAGTCGAGGTCGTACGAGCCATTGAGCACCACTTCACCATTGGGTGAATCGAAATGCATCCCCCCTTTTGGGTGAAACGCGCCATTGTCGAAGTAGACGGTGTGGGTGGAGAGCAGGCTTTCTATGGCGCTAAAAAAGCTCACTTCAGACCAGTAGCTCGCCAAATTCTCATCGGTAAAGGCGGGACTGGTACGATCCACCATATGAAAAAACGAGCCGGAGTAACTGGCTGAACCCGTTGACGCAAATATGCCATTGGCGACGACCAGTGAACGCGGCCCTGTGACAGTGAGCGGCGCACTGAGGACGCAGTGGCCTTCTACCCACACTTTGTCATAACTGGCAAAAGCATCCGCCAGTTGTTGATGGCAAGTCTGACCGTCCGAGACTTCGGGATTCGTGATTACGTAGTAATCCGCTTTAATATTTGAGATGTTTGACGTCGTTTTGGTGACACCAAAATAGTTATAAAACGGGTCAAGATCGTCGTCTTTGAGATAATCCTGCGCAAAGAGGTCTGGGTCATCGGTGGTATTGCCTCCTTCAGTGATCGAGGTTTTGTGGCTACTGGCACAGTGACCGGAGAACCCAGGATAAGGGCCATTTGGCATAGGGTCTTCGGTGCTCAATGAAGCACCTGTGGGTGACTCAAACGTCACACGATGTTTATAGCGAATCGCAACGCACTCATATTCGCCTTCTCCATTCGGCTTTTTAGGCGCATCGGCTGCGATCGCCGCACTGCCACGGATACGCAGATCTGCGGTAGTTTGAATCGCGCCAAGCCCCGTCATGCTGCCCCAATAAAACGACTTTTTAAGTTCGTGAGTTGGCCCTTGTGACTCAATCACATAATCGGACGCGGTTAAAGCCCGCAGGTACAAGTCATCGAGCGCTAACGTCTCTTTGCAAATTGAATCGAGCAACCCATGCCCCGGCGCCGTCAAATCGGGCACGAGGTTTGGGCTTCCTTTTAAATAGGCATAGACGCACTCGATTCCACCTTCTGCTCGCCAATGAGCTTGTCTAGCTTTGACTTCATTGTGTGAGCGCTTGATCTGGTAAAATACATGTCGATAAGAAGCCAACACCATCACCAGTGCGATCACCAACAAAATCGATGTGACGAATAGAGTCACCACCCCACGCTGTTTGTACCTACTCATTGCCAATTCCTCTGCAAAGTCACCGAAGAAGTGTCGAACGTCACGCTCGTGTCACCCAACAACTGCGCGCGCAATATGACATTGACCTGTTGGCTGCGTGTCGAGCCTCCTCGAATCGTCTCTGTGTTGACGGTTAACGCGGTGAGGGAAATCTGTTTTGGATCAAAAACGTTGTAACAGTTTCCATGCAGTCCAGAGTCAGTTGCGTCACTGACAGAAAGTGGCGCTGGCGTGTGTTTCTCACAGATTTTGAGCGAGTGGCCGAGCGTCCCGGATGAACTTGGCTCACGCTTGTAGACCACGTTGCGAAACGCACTCGCGCCAGACGAGGCAACGCGGTACACATACCCCACCAACTCCGGTGAAGACTGGGTATGAATGACACCCGAAGCGCCTGACAACTGGTGATAGGTATCCGTGAGACCGTCATAGCCTGCGCGCTGCATGTCCTCTTTCATTTGTGCCATCGCAGTCGATAGGTTTTGGGCTAACAGCAACGCTTTGCCTCGCTCGGTTGCCACCGCTTGGCTGCGAATAAACACGCTGCCCACTAGCATGATGGCAATCAATCCAAGGGCCGATGCGATCAGCAACTCGACCAATGACGCACCGCGCTGAAAATTGCCCCTCGGTTTAGCATTGCGCATAGCCATAATGACCGCCTCCTACTGCGCATATCATCACTCGGCTTGCACCATAAGCACTTTTCAGTTTCAAGTTCTGATTGGTGGTATTGACAATATAAAACTCCAAATTGCCATCTTTCACTTTGCCACGCACACCATCGAATTTTATTTGATCAGAGGTATAGTTAGAAAGGATCACCACATCTCGAAAGCTTGCGCCATCAAGGTAAAGAATGGGCGCTCCTCCCGAGGTGTCGGAGTCTGTGAGTATCAGTCGCCACTGACCGGGCAAGCTTGGAGTGACAGAGGATTCAATGTGAGCCCACAGATCTTGGTTGCGCCACACCGCTTCCGACTTCGCTTGAACAAGAAAGTGCTCTAGCTCACCCGCGACGCGCTTCATTTGATTGCTTGCACTCATGGTTTGAAAACTCGGCGCGGCCACCGTAAGCACAATTCCGAGCACCACTATCGTGCAGAGCAGCTCAAGCAAGGTAAAGCCGCGAGTCATTTCCCATTTCATTATGTAAACCATCGCATATGCCATTTTTATCTTGCGCACATGCTATCAGCCCATAAAAATAGTTTATAAATCAAAGAGGAAGCATTAGAAATGATTCGAAAAAATCGCTGCAACAACCGAAAAAATCACTTACATGGCATGACATTGCTCGAACTACTCATCGCAGTTGCGATCGTGACGATATTGGCCATGATTGCCTATCCCGCGATGCAGAGCTATGGCTTAAAAGCGCATCGCACTACAGCATTAGCCGATTTGAGCCGCATCCAACTCGCGCTTGAGAAAGGTTACGATGGCAGCTACCTCACCTTGGCATCATCGATTATGTCAGGGTCGAGCTGTACGGTGTGCGAGTCCGACACAGCACGTTACTCACTCAGCATTGTCGCGAGCGCCGCCTCCTATACGATTACGGCAACGCCCAGTGGCGCACAAGCGAGCGATGCATGTGGCGGTGCAACTTACACCGCGCTGACACTCAATCAGTTGGGTCTGCGCTCACCCGCTAGCTGCTGGAAATAAGGGCAATGTTTGCAACTCAAAGGCATAAAGAGCACAGAATCGCGTTGCGTGCTTGAACTCTTTGGCTTTCGCCCATATGTTGCCTATAGACATCGCCACTACGAACATCATCTACCAGCAAGGAATGATCACATGCAATCACCCTATATCGTTGAATTAAATGAGCAGAACTTTCGACAAGTATTGGAAGGCTCAATGCAAACGCCGGTGTTAATTCACTTTTGGGCATCGATGAGCCATGAGAGTGCGCAAATCATTCCGCAACTTCAGTCGCTAACCCAGGAGTACAACGGCGCCTTTACCTTAGCGCTCCTCAATTGCGAACAAGAGCAAATGATCGCCTCGCAATTTGGCGTGCAAGCGCTCCCGACCATTGCCCTGTTTATGAATGGTCAAGCCGTCGACGGCTTAGGTGGCCCGCAGGGTATTGAAGCGATTCAAGCCATGCTGAGCAAGCATTTGCCAAGCCAAGAAGAGTTGGCGCTCAGTGAAGCGCTGACTCTGATTGAACAAAAGCAGTACACTCAAGCACTGCCGATTCTTCAAAGTCTTGGTGAAGAGTGGCAACAAAAAGGTGAGGTGAAACTCGCCATCGCAGACTGCTTACTCGAGACCCAAGCGTTTGATGAGGCAAAAGCCATGCTGAGCCATATTCCGCTTGAGTATCAGGATAACTACTACAAAGGCTTAGTCGCAAAATTAGAGTTGCATGAGCAATCCGCCAACAGCCCAGAGATTCAATCTCTCGAAGCCGACTTAGCGAATGACCCAGGCAACGCCAAATTGGCATCCGAATTGGCACTTTGCTACCACCAAGTTAAGCGCGATGAAGAAGCCCTTGCGCTACTTTGGACATTTCTTAAGAAAGACCTCAACACCGAAGGCGGTGATCTGAAAAAGATCTTTATGGATATCCTGTCGGCATTAGGCCAAGGAAACGCGATCGCCAGTCAGTACCGCCGCCAATTGTATTCGGTGTTGTATTGATTTTTGATTTTTGATTTTTGATTTTTGATTTTTATAAAAAGCATCGAAAAATCGCACCTATAAGGTGCGATTTTATTTTGAGTTGCGATTTAGAGGCCAACTAAATGAGACAGTATCTGTTTTCTTTCTTCACTGTTAGATTTGTTATACCAATACCCTAACATCTGAACAGGTTGACTCGCCGACTCAGGCATCACTATTGTATTGTCTTTTCTGCCTCTCAAGGCAATATCAGTAAACTGTTCGATTTCTTCTTGATTTGCTTGTTCTAGCCAATATTTGAACATATTAGGCTCGGTGTTTTCATTAGCGTGAGCATCAACTTTGATATTGGCAGCACTGCTGACTTCTGTAACGGCTAAGGTTGACGTCAATAAATCCGGGTAATACTCAGCATTAAACTTTGCTAGTTCTTTTTCATAGTCTCTTTTGATTCCACCAAGATTCGGTAACTCGGCGACCTCATGCGCTAATTGGTTGCCCTTCTTATCAGAGATAATAAAACTAGGACTTTTATCAAAGCGTTGCGCTTGTTCAACTCTCACAACTTTTGAGCCAGGTTCGATAAATAGGACAGCATTTTCTGAACTAAACGTTAGCACAAACGTTTTAGAGTTGAATTTCTCCTTTTCTCCCAGTTTCTCAACCAATTTCGACATTCTAAGAACGACTTGGTTCTTACCATCAGGAAGCGAGAACGACGACTTTGAAAAAAAAGAATAAGGAATTTCTTCGCCTGCAACCATGACAGGGTTGATATCCGAGTGAAAATCCACAGTGACCTCAGCCCTAGGAGCAAATGAAGCAACCATAGACCCAACAACCAACAACGCTTTCATTACTTTCATTTTTATCTCCTTAGTAAAAAGAGCATTCTAGACAGAATGCTCTTCAAACGATGGTTAAAGACTGTACTCAAAACAACTTGAGATTAGAAGTAGTATTCCATACCTAACAGGATTCGGTGCGCCCAGTCACCACCATCGAATTCATAGTTGCGTGAGTCGATGTACCAGTATGAACTAGGTAGCAAGTAACCAAATCTCGCAGTAATTGCTTGGTCAGCAGTATCTGTGGTGCCATCTGCATCATCTGTTGCCGCGTAGCCAGCTTTTAAAACGTACTTACTATCAATAACATATTGAGCTGTCGCTGAGTATGCATTCTGACCTACACTTCCCACTTCCATAGCTTTATATGCACCAGTTAGTGTCAAGTCACCCAAAAATAGCGAGCCACCAACAATTGCGTAATTGCGACTTTCAACGGTCTCTCTTTGATTTTCTCCACCGTTATCACGCCATGCCACCCACTCAGGGTTCAGGATAACGTTGTCATTACCGTCAACAGTAAACTTTTCCGGCTCACCAACACCTTGTTCGTAAGAACCTTGATGGTAGTAACCTGCGTGAACACTAAACTTCTCTGTTGAGTAAGAGGTACCGATGCTTGAAACCATTTGGTCGGTATCTTTGGTCATTCCACTTAACGTAGCTTGGAAGTTAAACCCACCAAAATTTGCGGAATCAAAGCGAAGAACGCTGTCCGCGCGATCTTGATAACCACCATCAATGTCATTGTTCCAGTCGAAGACGTTACCTAAACCAGGGTTTGAGTGTGGCCAGTCAACGTAGTTGTATGCTGCCACGAGCTGACGACCATACTTGAATTGACCAACACCTTCAAAATCAAGACCAAGATAAGTATCACGAGCACCTAAGCCTCCAGTGTTCGTACCGTTATTAGCATTCCCACCTTCGATCTGCCAGATAAAGTTTGGCGCAATGTCATCAAACTCAACAACACCACGGAAACCAATACGAGATTCGATTTCTGTACCAATGCTCGTCGTATCACCAGCATCGATTAAAGTAATGTTACCCGCAGCTTGACCGTAAAACTGAACGGCATCACCCGCAAGTTGAATCGCTGCATTTGCAGATCCTGACATCGCTACAGCAGCAACTGCAGCACCTACGAGTGAACGTTTAAACATTTTGTCCATGGAAAAACTCCTAAAAATGGATATAGCTGTCTTTTGTTTTCTCACCTTAAGTTGGCCGCCGAAGGGAGAAATCATTTCCTATGTTGAAAACCCTCTGCAAACCTTTCGCATCCGATTTTCTATTCCTGCATACACACTGTGTATCCATGAACTCAGGCTAACTTCGCGACTAAAAATATCCAAATGGAACTTAATTTTTTTCTAAAAAAATATGAGCAATAGCAAAGTTCCATTAATAGACAAGATCCACCTCTCATTTTTTGTTTTTTCAGTCGAAAAAAATAAAATTAAACAAAATCAACAAGTTAAATGAAAAACAACATCAATAGGCGTGAGATCACTCGCAAATTATCTTCATTGTAAGATTCGAACATAAGACTATGAACAAGATCACTGACTAATTATTGCGATTATTGAAGTCGGCGGAAGGTAGATAATACGAGACAAACAAAAAGCCCTTAGCGAAATCACTAAGGGCTTCAATAAAGAGGTGCTTGGCTGTGCGAGGTTATTTCATCAAATCAAGTAAGTCTTGTTCTGTTTTGATCTCGATACCTAAATCTTGTGCTTTGGCGAGCTTAGATCCTGCGTTTTCACCAGCAAACAGAATATCGGTATTTTTAGACACACTGCCGGTCACTTTCGCGCCTAACGTTTGCAGTGCCGCTTTTGCATCACTGCGTGTCAACTGAGAAAGTGACCCAGTTAGCACAACTGTTTTACCGGCCAGAGGCGCGGGCGCATCCTCGTCACGTTCAGCGATATCCGGCCAATGTATCCCTTGCGCTAACAAATCCTCGACCACTTGCTGATTTTTCTCCTCAGAGAAGAACGCCAAGATGTGACTCGCGACAATATGGCCAATATCTGGGACTTCTATCAGCTGTTCCAAGGTGGCTTCGCTGATCGCGGGTAGCGTTTTAAAATGCATCGCTAGGTTCGCAGCCGTCGCTTCCCCCACTTCTCTAATCCCCAGTGAATAGAGGAATCTTGGTAATGTGGTGGATTTCGATTTTTGCAGTGCGTCGACCACGTTTTGCGCTGATTTAGGCCCCATGCGATCCAGCACTGTCAGTACACCAGCAGAGAGCTTGAACAGATCAGCAGGCGTTGTCACCATCTCTTTGTCAACCAACTGCTCAATCACCTTGACGCCAAGTCCATCGACGTCCAAAGCCTTACGTGAGACAAAATGCTTCAAGGCTTCTTTGCGCTGCGCCTGGCATACCAATCCGCCACTGCAGCGCGTTACCGCTTCGCCTTCCACGCGCTCAACATGAGAGTGACACACAGGGCAAGCACTCGGAAACTCGATCACTTTTGCATCAAGAGGGCGGCTAGCTTCGACCACAGAGACGATTTGTGGAATCACATCCCCAGCGCGGCGAACCACCACCTGATCACCAATCATGACACCAAGACGCGCGATCTCGTCAGCATTGTGCAGAGTAGCGTTGCTCACCGTCACGCCACCAACAAACACAGGTTCAAGCTTTGCGACGGGTGTTATCGCGCCCGTCCGCCCGACTTGGAACTCAACGTCATTGAGCACAGTGATCTCTTCTTGTGCCGGGAACTTGTAGGCGATCGCCCAGCGCGGCGCACGTGCGACAAAACCGAGTTGCTGCTGAAGCGCCACATCATCGACCTTGATCACCACACCGTCGATTTCATACGGCAAGGTTTGGCGGCGAGTGAGAATGTCCTGATAGTAAGCTTTCACCTCTTCCACGCTCTCTACCAAACGCACCTCAGGGCACATGGGTAGGCCCCACTCCTTAAGTTGAATAAAGCGCTGGTAGTGACTTGAAGACAGGGTCGCACCTTGCACCACACCGACACTGTAGGCATAGAAACTAAGAGGGCGAGTCGCGGTGATTTTAGAGTCCAACTGGCGTAAACTGCCTGCCGCCGCGTTACGCGGGTTGACAAACACTTTCTCCCCTTTGGCTTTCGCCTGCTCATTGAACTGTTCAAAACCAGCGGTGGGCATGAACACCTCACCACGAACTTCAATACGCGCAGGCCAACCTTCACCACGCAGTTTAAGTGGAATCGCCTTGATGGTTCGAACGTTGTCGGTGATGTTTTCCCCCGTCGCACCGTCACCCCTCGTCGCCGCTTGGGTTAGCACGCCATTTTCATACAGCAAACTGACTGCTAAACCATCCAGTTTTGGTTCACAGCAAAACGCAGCCACGCTCTGGCCCGCCAGTCTATCTGTCATGCGTTTATAGAAACTATCTAACTCGCTGTCATCAAACGCATTGTCGAGCGACAACATTGGGATCTCGTGAGTCACAGGCTCAAACTGAGATAAGGCCATGCCCCCTACCCGAGCGCTCGGCGAATCGGGTGTTCGCAAATGAGGGTGCTGTTGCTCTAGCTCTATAAGCTCACGCATCATACGATCGTATTCTGCATCGGGGATTTCAGGGCTATCTTCTACGTAGTACTTAATGCCATGATGATGAAGCGCACTACGAAGGGCCTCAATTTTCTGTTCGATTTCTTGGGACATCAGTCTCTCTGCTCTATATCTTGGCCACTTGCAGGGCCTTTGCCTTTGATCTTAATCCAATATGAATCAGTGACTCTAAAGCAAATAAGGTAAAACGAAAAAGGCTCCGCATCAGGAGCCTTTATGGTAGCACGCTTTGTTTTGCTGACTAGGGTTGCTGTGCGAGCTTAAACGCCTTGATTTGAGCGCGATACGCATCAAGTCGGTTCGGCGTCATGAGATTACGCGCATCATCCAGCACGTTGGCACCTAAATCATCGGCAATTTGCTGCGCGGTTTTCAGCATCAACTTGAAGTTTTGTTCACCATCACCGTAGCAAGGTAATGTCATAAAGAATGAGATCCCTTTAGTGGTGAATGTTGCAGGATCATCATGCTTGAGTGTGCCAGGGTGCATCATGTTGGCAACGCTAAACAGCACTTTGCCGGTACCAGAGAGATCTGCATGACGATGGAAAATGTCCATTTCACCGTAAATCAGCCCATTTTGCTGCATGCTATCAAACAGCTTGGTGCCCACAAATGGCGTCTCTCCAGCGCAATGCACATTGATGACAATCACCTGCATCTCATCTTCGTCATCACTATCATCAATCTCGGTCGGAGCGGATTCTGTGGTGGAGACAGAGCTCACATCACGGGGCTCTTGAGGCTTTGCAGACATAGAGGGAATGTCTAGCTCTTCCGCTGGCGCTTGACGGGGAGTATCTTGCAGCGGAGTGGTTTGAGACTCCTCTACCAAATCGTCTTTCCACTCACTAAAGGTTGGCTCATCTCGAGTGGAATCGCTTGAAAACGTTGAGTCACTGATGGATGCGTCGAGAAGCGGGTCACTTAGCAGAGGATCATCCATTGTCTCACCGGAGTCTGAAGCAAATTTATTGCTGGTGTTGCGACTGGTCTTAGTCACACGCACAATCTCAAAATCATCTTCGGGAGCAAAAGAGCGCTCGGGTACGGATTCGTCTTGCTCTGGCGTCGACAGTTTTCCAATTGGCTTGTTGCCAAATTTTGTTTTGCCTTCTTTTTTGCTTGTCCATAATCCGTGGAACAGCAGCGCGGCAATGGCCAAAGCGCCCACAATGATCAGTACAAATCGCAATTCCTGCATCTTTCACTCTCAATCATTCAGCTGCTAAATCAGCCAAACTGGTTTCAAATAATCTGATTTGAGTTACTCTACCAAAACTCTCATAGGTTTTAGAACAACTTAATGTTAGAAGTTCCCATAATGATGTGATTTTGAACACGCTTTTCCTTGTTAACACACCATAAAACCCTGTTAGGCACATTTTCATGAACAACACTCAACAGTCAAAAACCGGATTTGGTTATTTTTTCCACGGTTTGCAACTCACTCTGCAACCCGGCATTCGTCAGTTTGTCCTTTTACCTCTCCTCGCCAACATTATTTTGGTCGGAAGCGCGCTCTTTTATCTCTTCTCTCATCTGGATAGTTGGATTGCAGAGTGGATTGGTCAGCTACCCGATTTCCTCTCTTGGTTGAGTTATCTTCTGTGGCCGTTACTAGTGCTCACGATTTTGGCGACCTTCTCCTACTTCTTTAGCACCTTAGCGAACTTTATCGCAGCGCCGTTCAATGGCCTGCTCGCGGAAAAGGTGGAAGAGCACCTAACGGGGCAAAAGATCAGTGACGATGGCATGCTCAGCGTTATCAAGGATGTGCCGCGTGTATTGGCACGAGAATGGCGCAAACTGCTCTACGTTCTGCCCAAAGCCATTGGATTGTTTATTTTGCTGCTCATTCCAGCCTTAGGCCAGACGCTCGGCCCCATTCTGTGGTTTGTGTTTACCGCTTGGATGCTGGCGATTCAGTACTGCGATTATCCGTTCGATAATCACAAGGTGCCGTTTAATGACATGCGACACAATTTGAAACAAAAACAAAGCAAAGCCTATACCTTTGGTGCGCTGGTCTCCGTGTTCACCACCATTCCTATTTTGAACCTGATCGTTATGCCTGTCGCGGTGTGCGGTGCGACATCGATGTGGGTGACCGAGTTCAAAGCAAGAAACTGAGTTTATCAAGTTCATATCATATAACTTTTTAATCCTTTTCTAGTTTTTTACCCTGACCTAATCTCTATCGGGTCAAACTTAAATAGAACATGATTGGTGGCGTGACAAACACGCTGCCAATATTTCGATGAAGGACTACATCATGAGCAAAATCTACGAAGATAATTCACTGACTATTGGTAATACCCCTCTTGTTCGCCTTAACAAAGTGAGCAACGGCAAAGTCTTGGCTAAAATCGAAGCGCGTAACCCAAGCTTCAGTGTTAAGTGTCGTATCGGCGCGAACATGATTTGGGAAGCTGAGAAAGCAGGCAAGCTAAAGCCGGGCGTTGAACTTGTTGAACCAACCAGTGGTAATACCGGTGTTGCTCTTGCCTTCGTCGCGGCGGCGCGTGGTTACAAATTAACCCTAACGATGCCTGAGTCGATGAGCCTAGAGCGTCGTAAACTGCTGAAAGCCCTAGGTGCGAACCTAGAGCTAACTGAAGCAGCGAAAGGCATGAAAGGTGCAATCAACAAAGCTGAAGAGATTGTGGCGAGCAACCCTGACAAGTACCTGCTTCTTCAGCAGTTCAACAACCCAGCTAACCCACAGATTCACGAAAAAACCACTGGTCCAGAAATCTGGGACGCGACAGACGGTGAAATCGATGTCTTCGTTGCAGGCGTAGGTACCGGCGGTACCATCACAGGTACAAGCCGCTACATCAAAGGCGAAAAAGGTAAAAACATTGTTTCCGTAGCGGTAGAGCCAGCGGAATCGCCTGTGATTGCACAAGCGCTCGCGGGTGAAGAAATCAAACCAGCACCACACAAAATCCAAGGTATTGGCGCTGGCTTTATTCCAGGCAACCTCGATTTAGCGTTGATTGACCGCGTGGAAGCCGTGACTTCTGAAGAAGCAATTGAGATGGCTCGTCGTCTTATGGAAGAGGAAGGTATCCTTGCGGGTATCTCGTCAGGCGCGGCAGTGGTTGCAGCAAACCGCCTTGCTCAACTTCCTGAATTTGAAGGCAAAACCATCGTTACTGTATTGCCAAGCTCGGGTGAGCGTTACCTAAGCTCAGCGCTATTTGCAGGCATCTTCACCGAGAAAGAGAACCAACAGTAATATGTGGTGAAATCAATTTTTCGTCTAAAAAAGCCCCGTTCAGGGGCTTTTTTGTTGATCCTGGCTCCACCTTTGGTAATATCGGGATGTTTTATTTCTAGCATCAAAATAAAACATTAAAACGATTTTATAGTTGCGGCGAAAAACAGCAAAGACTGACCACGCGGCACCTAGTATACAATTAGTATCAGTTCTGACACGAAAACAACGTCTGTCGCCTAGCGCAACCGTTTAATCCGAGTTAAGCTGTTTCTAATTAATAAACTATCTAAAAATAAATCAATTGGGGTATACAACATGTACGAGAAGCAAGTAGAAATCACAGCAGAAAACGGTCTTCACACTCGTCCAGCTGCACAGTTCGTGAAAGAAGCAAAAGCATTTGACGCGGACATCACTGTGACTTCTAACGGTAAAAGTGCAAGCGCTAAGAGCCTATTTAAGCTACAAACTCTAGGCCTAGTGAAAGGTACTGTAGTCACTATCTCTGCTGAAGGCCCACAGGCTCAGAAAGCAGTTGACCACCTAGTTGCTCTAATGGACCAACTACACTAATCGGTCTGCTATTGATTAAAGCCATTTTGCCAACGCAAAATGGCTTTATACCAATTTGATCCGGTCGATGAACAGGCCACCTCGTTTGCGCCGAACTATCCCATCATATTGGAAATAGCACCAAGATTAAGCTACACATAAACGTTAGCGCACCCATTTCTCCCGTTTAAAAGTTGACCAATTTAAGGTAAGGCTATGATTTCAGGCATCCTAGCATCTCCAGGTATTGCTATCGGTAAAGCACTACTCCTTCAAGAAGATGAAATTGTCCTAAACACTCACACTATTTCTGACGATCAAGTCGACGCTGAAGTAAAACGTTTCTTTGAAGCACGTGACAAATCAGCGGCTCAGCTTGAAACCATCAAGCAGAAAGCACTAGAAACCTTCGGTGAAGAAAAAGAAGCGATCTTTGAAGGTCACATCATGCTTCTTGAAGACGAAGAGCTAGAAGAAGAAATCCTAGCGCTGATCAAAAATGACAAGATGCATGCAGACAATGCCATTCACACTGTGATTGAAGAGCAAGCTGCAGCACTTGAATCTTTAGACGACGAATACCTCAAAGAGCGTGCGACAGATATCCGTGATATCGGTACACGTTTTGTGAAAAACGCGCTGGGCATCAATATTGTCTCTCTTAGCGATATTGACCAAGAAGTCATCCTAGTTGCGTACGATCTGACTCCATCAGAAACAGCACAGATCAACCTTAACTACGTACTGGGTTTTGCTTGTGATATCGGTGGTCGTACTTCTCACACTTCAATCATGGCACGTTCACTTGAATTGCCAGCGATCGTGGGCACCAACGACATTACCAAGAAAGTGAAGAACGGCGACATGCTGATTCTTGACGCAATGAACAACAAGATTGTCGTCAACCCATCTGACGCTGAGCTAGAAGAAGCGAAAGCCGTTAAAGCCGCATTCCTTGCTGAAAAAGAAGAGCTAGCAAAACTCAAAGATCTTCACGCTGAAACTCTAGATGGTCACCGCGTCGAAGTGTGCGGCAACATCGGTACAGTGAAAGACTGTGATGGCGTACTGCGCAATGGCGGTGAAGGCGTTGGTCTGTACCGAACTGAGTTCTTGTTCATGGACCGCGATGCGCTACCAACAGAAGAAGAGCAGTACCAAGCATACAAAGAAGTGGCAGAAGCGATGAACGGCGAAGCCGTTATCATCCGTACTATGGATATTGGTGGCGACAAAGACCTACCGTACATGGATCTCCCACAAGAGATGAACCCATTCTTGGGTTGGCGCGCTGTACGTATCAGCCTAGACCGTCGTGAAATCCTACGCGACCAGCTGCGTGGCATCCTACGTGCATCTGCACACGGTAAGCTGCGCATCATGTTCCCAATGATCATCTCTGTAGAAGAGATTCGTGAACTGAAAGCGGCGATTGAAGAATACAAAGCAGAGCTTCGTGCAGAAGGTCTGGCATTTGATGAAGAGATCGAAATCGGTGTCATGGTGGAAACACCAGCAGCGGCAGCGATTGCACCACACCTTGCAAAAGAAGTGGCCTTCTTCTCAATCGGTACCAACGATCTTACCCAGTACACACTCGCGGTAGACCGTGGTAACGAAATGATTTCTCACCTATACAACCCACTGTCACCAGCGGTTCTTACGGTCATCAAGCAAGTCATTGATGCATCGCACGCGGAAGGCAAATGGACAGGTATGTGTGGTGAGCTAGCGGGCGATGAGCGCGCAACGCTACTATTATTAGGTATGGGGCTGGATGAGTTCTCAATGAGCGGCATCTCTATTCCTAAAGTGAAGAAAGTGATTCGTAACTCAAACTACGCGGAAGTGAAAGCAATGGCGGAAGAGGCACTGTCTCTACCAACAGCGGCTGAAATTGAAGCGGTAGTTGATAAGTTCATCGCTGAAAAATCACTATAACCGGCTAATACCAATCTCCGATCTGGGGGGAGCCTTGTTGCCTAATCAGGCGTTTGTAATGAACGAATCTGTTTAGGTAAGAAGGAGATAGACGACTAAAAATAGTCGTCTATCTCGTGAGATTGGTATACTATAATTCGACAGAATTAAATTAAACGTTAGGAGCATGACACAATGGGTCTGTTTGACAAACTTAAGAAGCTAGTATCAGATGACAGCGCTGACGCTGGTGCAATCGAGATCATCGCGCCACTTTCTGGTGAAATCGTAAATATCGAAGACGTGCCTGATGTGGTTTTCGCTGAGAAAATCGTTGGCGACGGTATTGCAATCAAACCAGCAGGCGACAAAATGGTTGCTCCTGTAAACGGTACTATCGGTAAGATCTTCGAAACAAACCACGCGTTTTCTATCGAATCTGACGATGGTGTTGAGCTTTTTGTTCACTTCGGTATCGATACCGTTGAACTGAAAGGCGAAGGCTTCAAGCGTATCGCTGAAGAAGGTCAAACAGTGAAAGCTGGTGACACTATCATTGAGTTCGATCTAGCACTTCTAGAAGAAAAAGCAAAATCAACGCTAACACCTGTTGTTATTTCTAACATGGATGAAATCAAAGAGTTGAACAAACTGTCTGGTTCTGTCACTGTTGGTGAAACACCTGTTCTACGTGTGACTAAGTAATTAGCGTCACGAGAATGACAAAACGCAGCTTTACGCTGCGTTTTTTGTTTTCTGCGCTAGAGTGATGCGTCCATACCCAACGCATAACGCAATACTTGATGTTTGATGGGACCAGAGTGTTCTGCCACTTTCAGCGCCGCATTTCTTATCCACTTAAGCGGTACCTTGTCATTGCTAAACCCTTTATAAAACAGATCCATCCCGGTTTGCATCAGCAAATTATCAGGTCGACGACGACGTTCATATTGCGCTAAGTGCGACAAAAGAATCTCTTCATGATCGCGCGTCACGTTCAGCAAAGCCTCCACATCTTTAAAGCCGAGATTCACCCCCTGCCCTGCCAGTGGATTGATGGTGTGCGCGGCATCCCCAACCAGGACGCAGTGGGGCGTATAGTAGCGCTGTGCATGGCGGCGAGTTAACGGGAATGAGCCAGACTGGATCACCTCAATACCGCCAAGCTCAGCGGGAAAATGAGTCTTTATTTCGCTGGCAAGTTGAAGCGGCGTCATCGCCTTTAACTGACGAATACGCTTTGGTGTGTCGTACCAGACCAGAGAGGCTTGATGACCACATAGAGGTAAAAATGAGCGCGGTCCCGACGGCGTAAATTGCTGCCAAGTGATGTCTTGTTGAGGGAGATCGGTTTTGACATTAATCAGCATGCAATGCTGCCTGTAGTCCCAAGCGGTGATGCCAATACCTGCACTCTGTCTGACGCGAGAATGAGCACCATCGGCCCCGACAATCAGCCCGGCTTCGACAACCTCTCCGTCTGATAGCGTCACTTGATTCACTGAGCCATATTCGATGTGCTCGACCGTCACTGGGCAACGCAACGCCAGATTCGGCCATGCCGAGAACTGCGACCAGAGCCCCAGTTGAATGATGCGGTTCTCAACGATGTAGCCCAATTGTTCACAAGCGACATCGTCACTGTGAAAGCGGGTTCGACATTCGGGATGTTCCCACGTTTCTAGACGTTTGTAAGGACAGGCGCGCATCGACTGAATGGCTTGCCATGCCCCTAGCGATTCAAGCAGGGCAACCGAATGATTCGATATCGCGGAGACGCGGACATCCATCGCTTGTTGCGGTGCGTACGGTGTCGGTGCCTTCCCTTCAATCACCACGACATTTCGACCTTGCTCCGCGAACCCGAGCGCGACAGCTGCGCCTACCATTCCTCCGCCAATCACGGCCACATCATACTTGTTCATAGTTTGTACTTCATCGTATTGATTCAAAGGCTATTTTCGATTGTACGGTTTGAGTGCCAATTTGTAACTAAAAACCTTGATGGGGATACGGGCAAACCCTTGTAACCACAAGGCTAGAATTGCTTCTGGTCACTCGCCATTGAAAGCAGTACAATACGCCGCTTAACGCCGCACAGGCGGTGAAAAATCGGCCAATTGAGTCACTCAATACCTTGGCCAACTGGAACCAATGGGCGATTTGCTCCCTTAATTTAAACTAACGATCGAGCGAACAACATGAGTAAGAAACTGCTAATAAAAACCTGGGGCTGTCAGATGAACGAGTACGATTCATCAAAAATGGCCGATCTCCTGAATGCCGCAAACGGCTATGAACTCACAGAAGAACCAGACGAAGCAGACGTGTTGCTACTGAACACCTGTTCTATCCGTGAGAAGGCACAAGAAAAGGTCTTCCACCAGCTCGGCCGTTGGAAAACGTTGAAAGATAAAAAGCCAGATGTGGTGATTGGCGTTGGTGGCTGTGTTGCCACTCAAGAAGGCGACCACATCCGTGAGCGTGCTCCTTACGTTGACGTCATTTTTGGCCCGCAAACTCTGCATCGCTTGCCAGAGATGATCAAACAGTCGCAATCCGATGATGCGCCAGTGATGGACATCTCCTTCCCAGAAATAGAGAAATTTGACCGTCTGCCTGAGCCTCGCGCTGAAGGGGCAACGGCGTTCGTCTCTATCATGGAAGGTTGCTCGAAATACTGTACCTACTGCGTTGTGCCATACACCCGTGGTGAAGAAGTCAGCCGTCCTATGGATGACGTGCTGTTTGAAATCGCCCAGTTAGCGGAGCAAGGCGTACGTGAAGTCAACTTGCTTGGCCAAAACGTGAACGCCTATCGTGGCCCTACTCATGATGGTGAGATTTGCAGCTTCGCTGAATTGCTCCGTCTGGTCGCGTCGATCGATGGCATTGATCGCATCCGCTTTACAACCAGCCACCCGCTCGAGTTCACCGATGACATTATCGCGGTTTATGAAGACACGCCAGAGCTTGTTAGCTTCTTGCACCTACCTGTGCAAAGCGGCAGCGATCGTATCTTGACGATGATGAAGCGCCCGCACACTGCTATCGAGTACAAATCGATCATTCGCAAGCTACGTAAAGCGCGTCCTGACATTCAAATCAGTTCAGATTTCATTGTCGGCTTCCCAGGTGAAACAGACAAAGACTTCCAAGACACCATGAAGTTAATTAAAGATGTCGACTTCGACATGAGCTTTAGCTTTATCTTCTCACCACGTCCTGGTACACCAGCGGCGGACTACCCGTGTGATGTCTCCGAGCAAGAGAAGAAAGAGCGCCTCTACGAATTGCAGCAAGTGATCAACAGTCAAGCGATGCGCTATTCGCGTTTGATGCTTGGCACTGAGCAACGTGTGCTAGTTGAAGGGCCATCGAAAAAGAATCTAATGGAGCTTCGCGCTCGTACAGAGAACAACCGAGTGGTGAACTTCGAAGGCAACGCCGAACTGATCGGTCAGTTTGTTGATGTTAAGATCACTGACGTGTTTGCCAACTCGCTACGTGGTGAAATCATCCGCACAGAGAAAGAGATGGATCTGCGCAGCGTCATGTCACCGACACAGATGATGGCAAAAACCAAACGCGAAGATGAGCTAGGTGTAGCAACCTTTACGCCTTAGTCTTGAAAATGCCTAACTAAGTAGCCATCTTAGTAATAGGAACTGTCGCCATTGGAAGCCCGGTCTCAATCGGGCTTTCTTAAATGGCCAATTATGTGAGGCAACTTTGAGCAATAAAATCGTTACGCTAGAAATCGATCTAGAACCTTCAGATAACCGCCGACTCGCCAGTCTATGCGGTCCATTCGATGACAACATCAAACACCTTGAGCGACGTTTAGGGGTAGAGATCAGCTACCGAGGCAACTTTTTTACCATCGTAGGTAAGCCTCATACTGCCGCGGCAGCGCTTGAAATCGTCAAAACACTCTACGTCAACACGGCGCCAGTACGTGGCACCATTCCTGATATTGAGCCTGACGAAATCCATCTTGCGATCAAAGAAACGGGCGTCCTTGAGCAAAATCTTGAGTCGAATATTGAGCATGGCAAAGAAGTCTTCATCAAAACGAAGAAGGGCGTAATCAAACCACGTACGCCAAACCAAGCCCAGTATCTCGTCAACATGGTGACGCACGACATCAGCTTTGGTATTGGCCCTGCCGGTACGGGTAAAACCTACCTTGCGGTCGCCGCTGCAGTCGACGCATTAGAGCGCCAAGAAATTCGCCGTATTCTACTCACGCGTCCTGCGGTCGAAGCCGGTGAAAAGCTCGGTTTCCTGCCGGGTGATTTGAGCCAAAAAGTCGACCCTTATCTGCGCCCACTTTACGATGCGTTGTTTGAGATGCTCGGTTTTGAGAAGGTCGAGAAACTGATTGAACGTAATGTCATTGAAGTGGCGCCGCTTGCGTACATGCGCGGCCGAACCTTGAATGATGCGTTTATCATTCTCGACGAGAGCCAGAACACCACCGTCGAACAGATGAAAATGTTTTTGACTCGTATCGGCTTTAACTCACGTGCTGTGATCACCGGTGATGTCACGCAAATCGACTTACCACGCGGCGCGAAGTCTGGCCTGCGTCATGCGATTGAAGTGCTCAGTGACGTTGAGGAGATCAGCTTTAACTTCTTCCAGTCTGATGACGTTGTTCGCCACCCTGTCGTCGCTCGTATCGTCAACGCCTATGAAAAATGGGAAGCGCAAGATCAAAAAGAGCGCAAAGAGTATGAAAAGCGTCGCCGTGAAGAGCGCGAAGCGAAACTGCTCGACACTCAGGTCGCGTCTGCGCCACAGGCGCACATTACCCCTTCGACTGAGAGTAAAGAGTCATGAGTATCGAACTCGATCTGCAACTCGCGGTCGAACAAGAAAAGGGGCTACCGACATTCGAGCGGTTTAGCCAATGGCTAAACGCCGCGGTCACCCTTTTTCAACCGGATGCGGAAGTGACGATTCGCATCGTAGATAGTGAAGAGAGCCAACAGCTCAATCACGAATATCGCGGCAAAAACAAGCCAACCAATGTGTTGTCTTTTCCTTTCGAAGCACCACCGGGTATCGAGATGGATTTGCTGGGCGACCTGATTATCTGTCGCCAAGTGGTTGAACAAGAAGCCAATGAACAAGGTAAACCCTTGATGGCACATTGGGCGCATATGGTTGTACATGGTAGCTTGCATCTGCTAGGTTATGATCATATTGAGGATGACGAAGCCGAAGAAATGGAGTCACTGGAAATTGAAATTCTAGACAAAATGGGCATCGCCAATCCTTATGAAACGGAAGATTGAGTGTCGGCTTTCGGCACTCAGCATCGTCACTCGACGCTCAATAACCTCCATGAGCGCGAGTGCCATGTGAGCTACCACACTTTGGTAGCGTGACTAAAATGAGAAACAATGAACGACGACAATTCTCCCTCTGCCTTAGAAGGTAAGAAAGAAAAATCTGAAGGTCCGAGTAGAAAGTCCTTCTTCGGACGCCTGGGCCAAATCTTCCAGGGCGACCCAAAAGATCGCCAAGAGTTAGTGGAAGTATTCCGCGACTCGGAAGTAAACGACGTAATTGACCATGACACCCGCGACATGCTCGAAGGCGTCATGGAGATTTCCGAGATGCGAGTGCGTGATATCATGCTGCCTCGCTCTCAGATGGTCACTATTGACCGCAATGACGATTTGGATGCGCTAGTGATGCTGATTACCGATGCGCAGCACTCTCGCTACCCTGTCATTAGTGAAGACAAAGACCACGTTGAAGGCATCCTACTAGCGAAGGACTTATTAAAATACTTAGGCTCTGACAGCTCGCCATTTAACATTGAGGAAGTGATCCGCCCTGCGGTGGTTGTTCCTGAAAGTAAACGCGTTGACCGACTCCTTAAAGAGTTTCGTGAAGAGCGTTACCACATGGCGATTGTCGTCGACGAATTCGGTGGTGTGTCTGGATTGGTGACGATCGAAGACATCTTGGAAGAGATCGTCGGTGAAATCGAAGATGAATTCGACGATGAGGAAGAGATCGATATCCGCAAGTTAAGCAAACACACCTTTGCGGTGAAGGCGCTGACAACGATCGAAACCTTTAACACCACATTCGGCACTTCTTTCAGCGATGAGGAAGTCGATACTGTAGGAGGCTTAGTCATGACGGCGTTCGGTCACTTGCCTTCACGAGGGGAAGTGCTGGAAATCGACAACTACAGCTTTAAAGTCACCGCCGCGGACAACCGCCGCGTACTGCAACTTCAAGTGACGATCCCAGAAGAAGACGCTCAACCTGAGCCTACTCAAGAGTAGTATTAGAGATCACATCCATGATGAATCCCCTCATTCATCGCCTAAAACGGCCGTTCGCGGCCGTTTTTGTTGGCGCCGCAACCACGTTTGCTTTTGCACCTTATCAACTGTGGCCCTTAGCGATTATCAGCCCTGCACTGCTGCTGCTTCTCATCCACCAGCAGTCGAGTAAACGCAGTTTTGCGATTGGTTATGCTTGGGGACTTGGTCAATTTGCCACCGGCATCAGCTGGGTGCATGTCAGTATTGATACCTTCGGCGGCATGCCCAAAATCGCCAGTCTGTTTTTAATGGCGCTGTTGGTCGGCTATCTCGCACTCTATTCGGCACTCGCCTGTTACCTGATAAATAAGTGGTTTCCTGCACTCTCAAGGCGCCGCTATTTCCTTGCCTTTCCGGCTCTTTGGCTGATCATGGATTGGTTACGAGGCTGGGTAATGACTGGCTTTCCATGGTTGTGGCTCGGCTACAGTCAAATCGATAGCCCGCTTGCCCAGTTCGCCCCGCTAGGTGGCGTTGAGCTGATTACCCTTTTGTGTGTGTTAAGCGCGAGTGCCCTAGCCTTTGCGTGGCTTCGCCGCCAATGGTCAATCCTGTGGGTTCCCCTTGTCATTCTCGCAACAGGCTTCGGTCTGCGCAGTGCACAGTGGGTAACACCAAACCCTGACAGCAGTACTCGTTTTGCGTTGATTCAGGGCAACATTGACCAAGCAATCAAATGGGTTCCGAGTCAGCGTTGGCCGACCATGATGAAGTACACCGATTTGACCCGTGAAAACTGGAATGCCGATATCATCATCTGGCCAGAAGCGGCGATTCCTGCGTTTGAATTTGAAATCGCCTCTTTCCTTTCCAACTTAGACTCAGCGGCGAAGATGAACGACAGCGCCGTGATCACCGGCGTCGTCAATATGGGTGAGCAGCGTCAGTTCTTCAATAGCATCTTGACCTTAGGTAAGTCTGGGCGTGATGAGTACCGTTATGATCTCAGCGAGCGCTACCACAAGCATCATCTTCTACCCTTTGGTGAGTTCGTGCCTTTTGAGGAGATATTACGCCCGCTGGCTCCTTTCTTTAATCTGCCGATGTCTTCTTTCAGTAGCGGCGCGTTTATCCAACCCAACGTGTACGCCAACGGTCGCCATTTCGCGCCCGCGCTCTGTTATGAGATCATCTTTAACGACCAAGTAAGGCAAAACGTTAACGATGAGACCGACTTCATTTTGACTCTCTCCAATGACGCGTGGTTTGGTCACTCGATTGGCCCGCTGCAACACATGGAAATCGCACGAATGCGTGCGTTAGAACTGGGTAAGCCTGTGATTCGTTCGACCAATAATGGCGTCACGGCGGTAACAGACTATCAAGGAAAGATCACCGCGCAAATCCCGCAGTTTGAAACCGCAGTGCTCACTGCACAAGTGGTTTCCACCACAGGGCAAACGCCGTATCATCAATGGGGTACGTGGCCATTGTATTGCTGGGCGGCATTGAGCCTGTTGGGGGCGTTTCTGTCTTCAAAACGGTGCGAACGCCCCATCACTCAGTAAAACAACCACGCGGTTAAGGTTGTAGCGCTTGCCGCGTAAAGCCTTTGCAACCGCATTTAGTACAAGCAATGATAGTAGTGGGGTGGTTGTATTCGGTTTTGTGGCCACAATCGTCACAGACCAACACCCCAAGCCCTATCACCTCACCGGCCTGATAAAGTCCTTGGTGCTCCAAGTCTGTAAATAGCTCCACCCACTCCACTTTGGTTCGATCGGTTATCTCAAGCAAGCCTTGCCAAATCGAGTCTGCAATCATCAGATAGAAAGGGCTGCTTTTCGAGCGGTCATAGTTGTCGGCAAACTCCTTCAAGTCTGATTTGACATAGGCGGAAACCAGCGCCAATTCGTCTTTAGTTAAATCGTTCGCCGCCTCGACCACCTTACCTGATGTCTCTAACACATGGTTGACTTCTTCCGGGCTATGTTTGAGGGCTTCGAGAACATCCTCAAACATCTCCTCATAACCGGCTTTCTGTTTTGCCATGGTGACCTCCTTAGGAATAATCCAGAATTTCCGCTATTGTTGTGCACCTCTCCTTTAGGTATTCTATGACGATCTATTTATGTCTGTTCGAACTGAACTCACAATTTCCAAGATAACCGGATATCATCGATGCAAGAGCAATACAACCCGCAAGATATTGAACAGAAAGTTCAAAAGCACTGGGATGACAACAAGACCTTTGTTGTAAGTGAAGACCCAAATAAAGAAAAATTCTACTGTCTGTCTATGTTCCCTTACCCAAGTGGTCGTCTACACATGGGTCACGTGCGTAACTACACCATCGGTGATGTGGTCTCTCGTTTCCAACGTCTGCAAGGCAAAAACGTCATGCAGCCTATCGGTTGGGATGCATTTGGTCTTCCGGCTGAAAACGCGGCGGTGAAAAACAACACGGCACCAGCGCCTTGGACTTACGAAAACATCGAATACATGAAGAACCAGCTTAAGCTTCTTGGCTTCGGTTATGACTGGAACCGTGAGTTCGCGACATGTACGCCAGAGTACTACCGTTGGGAACAAGAGTTCTTCACTAAGCTTTATCAAAAAGGCCTCGTTTACAAGAAGACCTCTTCTGTTAACTGGTGTCCAAACGACCAAACCGTTCTTGCCAACGAGCAGGTTGAAGATGGCTGCTGCTGGCGTTGTGACACGCCTGTAGAGCAAAAAGAAATTCCACAGTGGTTCATCAAGATCACTGAATACGCTCAAGAGCTACTAGACGATCTCGACAATCTAGACGGCTGGCCTGAAATGGTGAAAACCATGCAGCGCAACTGGATCGGTCGCTCTGAAGGTGTTGAACTCAAATTTAAAGTCAAGGGTCAACAAGACCTAGAAGTCTACACAACACGCCCTGACACACTCATGGGTGTGACGTACGTGGGCATCGCGGCAGGCCACCCTCTTGCTGCTCTGGCGGCTCAAACCAACCCAGAGCTTGCTGCGTTTATCGATGAGTGTAAGAACAACAAAGTCGCGGAAGCGGAACTGGCGACCATGGAGAAGAAAGGTATGGCGACGGGCCTTACTGCTATTCATCCATTGAACGGTCGTGAAGTGCCAATCTTTGTGGCGAACTTCGTCCTGATGGATTACGGTACAGGTGCAGTTATGGCGGTACCGGCGCACGACCAACGTGACTACGAGTTTGCGACCAAATACGGTCTCGATATCGTACCGGTTATCAAACCCGTTGATCGCAGTGAGCTCGACATCTCTGAAGCGGCCTACACAGAAAAAGGCGTACTGTTCGATTCTGGTGAATTCGACGGTCTAGAATTCCAAGCGGCATTCGACGCAATCGCAGCGAAACTAGAAGCTGAAGGCAAAGGGACTAAAACTGTTAACTTCCGTCTGCGTGACTGGGGTGTATCTCGTCAGCGTTACTGGGGCGCACCAATCCCAATGGTCACCACGGAAGATGGTGAAGTTCACCCAGTACCAGCTGACCAACTGCCAGTCATTCTTCCAGAAGACGTGGTCATGGACGGCGTAACAAGCCCAATCAAAGCCGACAAAGAGTGGGCGAAGACCACATTCAATGGCGAACCTGCGCTGCGTGAGACAGACACCTTCGATACCTTTATGGAATCATCTTGGTACTACGCGCGTTACTGTTCACCACAAGCGGACGACATCCTTGATCCTGAAAAAGCCAACTACTGGCTACCAGTTGATCAATACGTTGGTGGTATCGAGCACGCGTGTATGCACCTTCTCTACTCTCGCTTCTTCCACAAACTCCTGCGTGATGCTGGTTACGTCACCTCTGACGAGCCGTTCAAGCAACTGCTATGTCAAGGCATGGTACTGGCAGACGCCTTCTACTTTGAGAACGAAAAAGGTGGTAAAGAGTGGGTAGCGCCTACCGATGTGGCTGTCGAACGTGACGGTAAAGGTCGCATTATTTCGGCCAAAGACAACGCGGGTCGTGATGTGACGCACTCAGGCATGATTAAGATGTCTAAATCGAAAAATAACGGCATTGACCCACAAGAGATGGTCGACAAGTACGGCGCTGACACTGTACGTCTATTTATGATGTTTGCCTCGCCAGCCGATATGACATTGGAATGGCAAGAGTCTGGTGTAGAAGGCGCGAACCGCTTCCTGAAACGCGTGTGGAAACTGGTCAATGAGCACACATCAAAAGGCGCAGCTGAAGCAGTGGATGCGTCTTCCTTGTCGGGTGACCAAAAAGCATTGCGTCGTGATGTCCACAAAACCATTGCTAAAGTGACCGATGATGTTGCACGTCGTCAAACTTTCAATACCGCTATTGCGGCGATCATGGAGCTGATGAACAAGCTATCAAAAGCGCCACAAGATTCAGCGCAAGATCGTGCGATTTTAGATGAAGCACTGAAAGCCGTGGTCGTGATGCTTTACCCTATCACTCCGCACATCTGTTTTGAAATGGGCAATGCGCTCAACATCACAGACATCGACAACGCGGCTTGGCCACAACATGACGAGAAAGCACTGGTTGAAGACGAGAAACTGATCGTCGTTCAGGTCAACGGTAAACTACGTGCCAAACTCACTGTGGCGGCCAATGCCAGCAAAGAAGAAGTGGAAGCACTCGGTTTAGGTGATGAGAACGTCACCAAGTTCACAGAAGGCTTGACGATTCGTAAAGTGATTTACGTCCCGGGCAAACTTCTCAACATCGTGGCGAACTAATCCCATTAGTTCGAGTCTTAAGCAGGGCCTAGTGCCCTGCTTAACTTCGATGAGCGTTTTATTTTTGACAGAGCGCTCACCGAAGTTATCCAACCACTGTGGTCTATAACACTTTCGTTCATACTATTAGTATTCTCAACCAAAGAGCCGTTCACTCATGCGTCTATTTTCAATCTCATCCGTTAAGCTAACCAGCGCACTGTTGGTTGCCTCGCTTCTTGCTGGTTGTGGTTTCCACTTACGTGGTGATTACTCGGTCCCAGAGGAGCTCGATAAGATGTCATTGACCAGTTACGACAAATACAGCACCTTTACCCGCATGATGAAAGCGCAGCTACGCATGAGTGAAATCGAGATCGTGCCACCGGCGGAAAACATCGCCAATTTGCACCTGATCAGTGAAGGCGTTGGCGAGCGCACCCTCTCGCTTTACCAAAACACGCGCGCGGCGGAAAAAGAGCTCACCTTCCGTGCCTCCTATCGCGTTACCGTGCCCGATCTTGGCACCAAAACCTTCTCTACGAGCGTCACCCGTAGCTACCTAGATAACCCACTATCAGCGCTAGCGAAATCGGTTGAGCGCGACATGATCGAAGATGAGATGCGCAAGCTCGCAGCCACCCAAATCATTCGCCAAATGGCGCGCCTTAAAGCCGATATCGAAGCCAACGAAATCGAGCTAGAGAACGAAGAACAAGTGCAACTCAAAGCGCAAGAAGAGCAATATCGCGTCAAGACTTTTTACAGCGATGATGCGCCCGCTCCGGTCACTGAGTAATCCCGAGTTCGTTATCGCGCATGAGAATTTTTGCAGATAGGTTAGCTCAGCACCTAAACCACCAACTTGAACCGCTGTTTTTGATATTCGGCAGCGAGCCGCTACTGATTCAAGAGTCTCGCCAAGCCATACACGCCAAAGCTCGTGAAGCGGGTTTTGAAGAGCGTCACCGCTATACGGTCGACAGCCGTTTTGACTGGGCGCCCGTCTATGATGCGTGCCAAGCGATGAGCCTATTCAGCGCCCGGCAAGTGATCGAGCTGGAACTTCCAGAGTCTGGTGTCAATGCCGCTATGGCCAAAGAACTGCTGGCCATTGCTGAGCTTCTTCACAGCGATCTGTTGTTGATCATCATCGGCACCAAACTGACCAAAGCCCAAGAGAACGCCAAGTGGTTTAAGACGCTCAACCAACAGGGGTGCTGGGTCAGCTGCGTCACGCCTGATTTGGCCAGATTGCCCCAATTTGTCCAAACTCGCTGCCGCGCCCTAGGCTTACAGCCGGATGCCGAAGCGACCAAGATGCTTGCTCAGTGGCACGAGGGAAACCTCTTCGCTCTGACGCAAAGCCTAGAGAAACTTGCTCTGCTCTACCCCGATGGCAAGCTGACCTTAGTACGACTTGAAGAGTCGTTGAGCCGTCACAATCACTTCACTGCATTTCATTGGATTGATGCCCTGCTGGCAGGCAAAGCCAATCGCGCCGATCGTATTTTGCGCCAGCTTGAAGCGGAAGACGTCGAGGCTGTGATTCTTGTCCGCACGGTTCAAAAAGAGCTTGAGCAACTACTGGCGATGAAATCTCTGATGCAAACCCTGCCATTGGCGCAAGTGCTGGAACGCTACAAAGTTTGGTCCTCCAAACGTCCGCTCTATTCTAGCGCTTTGCAAAGGTTGGATACTGCGCGCCTTATGCGCCTCCTGCAACTGCTGGCCCAGATTGAACTGACTGCCAAAACGCAATATGAGCAGAGCCCTTGGCCACAAATACATCAACTGAGTCTGGAAATTTGCTTGCCACAAGTGCACATTTGAAATGCGTGGTATACTTCGGCCCCAACAGAATAGGCCGTGCAGAGCCCTGTCATCGCCGCTAGCCATACGCTCATCCAAACAAGAGAGGAACAACACTTGCAACTAGAACAGCTTAACGAGTTTCTTGTCGACAAAGCCGACGACATGAAAGCGCAAAACATCACTGTGCTCGACGTACAAGGAAAATCAAGCATTACCGATTTTATGATTGTCTGCACAGGCACGTCGAAGCGTCATGTCTCGTCCATCGCTGATCACGTTGCAAAAGAGTCCAAACTGGCCGGCCTAGTGCCACTCGGTATTGATGGTCAAGACCTGGGTGAATGGGTGGTGCTGGATATGGGTTCAACCATTGTTCACGTCATGCAAGAAGAGCAGCGCGAGCTTTACCAACTGGAAAAACTCTGGAGCTGATCGATGAAACTTCAACTCATTGCAGTCGGCACCAAAATGCCCAAATGGGTAGAAGAGGGATTTCAAGAGTACCGCCGCCGTTTCCCTCACGATATGCCTTTAGAGTTGGTGGAAATTCCAGCAGGAAAACGAGGTAAAAACGCCGACATTGCAAGGATTTTGCAAAAAGAGGGCGAAGCCATGCTCGCCGCCGTGCCAAAAGGCAGCCGAATTGTTACTCTCGATATTCCTGGTAAAAAATGGGACACCCCCCAACTTGCAGAACAACTGGAGAGTTGGAAGCTCGATGGTCGTGACGTATCGATTTTGATGGGTGGCCCAGAAGGCTTAGCCCCTGCGTGCAAAGCCGCCGCGGATCAAAGCTGGTCACTGTCCGCGTTAACTTTACCTCACCCTCTGGTACGCATTGTGATGGCAGAAAGCCTGTACCGAGCGTGGAGCATTACCGCCAACCACCCATATCATCGAGAATAACCAATAGATGTTGCGAAAGCGTAGCCAAATTAGGGATTATCAGGAAGAAGCGCGGCTATTCAAAGGCCGTGCTATTGTCGCTTTCTTAGGCATTGTCGTCATGATGGGGCTACTGGTTGGTAACCTCTACAACATCCAGATCAATCAATACCAAGATTACAAAACTCGATCTAACGACAACCGCATCAAAGTGGTGCCGATCGCCCCCAATCGTGGTTTGATCTATGACAGAAACGGCAAGCTGCTGGCAGAAAACCGCCCAGTATTTAGCCTCGAGATCACCCCAGAGCAAATCGACGATATGGAAGATACCCTGAGTCGATTACAAAGCATCGTCACCATCACAGACGATCAGATTGAACGCTTTGAGCGCGAGCGTCGTCAAACTCGCCGCTTCAAATCGGTGCCGATTCTTACTCAGCTCACTCAAGAACAAGTGGCTAAGTTTTCCGTGCATCAGCACAAGTTTCCTGGTGTCGCCGTGAACGCGGCGCTCAAGCGTCACTACCCTTATGGAGAAGTGCTCACTCACGTGATTGGCTACGTCTCTCGAATCAACGATCGCGATATGCAGCGTTTGATACGTGAAGAGAAAGACGCCAATTACCAAGCCACCCGTGACATCGGTAAACTCGGCATCGAACGCTACTATGAGGACGTACTGCATGGTATTGCGGGCTACCAAGAGGTGGAAGTCAACAGTCGTGGGCGCGTAATTCGTACTTTGAAATACGTGCCACCTGAGCCCGGCAAAGACATCGTGCTCAACCTTGATATCGACTTGCAGCTCTACATCCATGAGTTACTCGCCGACCGACGCGGCAGTGCCGTGGTGCTTGATCCACACGATAATGGCGTGCTCGCCATGGTCTCGAGCCCAAGTTACGATCCTAATGCCTTTGTGCATGGTATTTCAGGTAAAGACTACAACGCGCTATTGACCGATAAGGATCGTCCGTTGGTCAACCGCGCGACGCTAGGCATCTACCCGCCAGCGTCAACCATCAAACCATTTTTGGCTGTCGCGGCGCTGCAAGAGGGTGTCGTCACCCCCTACACCACCCGCAACGATCCAGGCTACTGGAAAATCCCTAATTCTAAGACACGACCCTTTCGTGACTGGTTGCGTTGGGGCCATGGCCGCGTGAATATTGTGCAGTCACTTGAAGAGTCCGTCGATACCTTCTTCTACCAAATCGCTTACGACATGGGCATTGATCGAATCTCTCAATGGATGATGATGTTCGGCTTTGGCGACTACACCGGTATCGATATTCACGAAGAGAGCAAAGCGAACATGCCAACCCGAGAGTGGAAAATGGCACGGCATCGCGTGCCTTGGTATCAAGGAGATACGATTCCTGTTGGTATCGGTCAGGGCTACTGGACTGCAACGCCCATGCAAATTGCCAAGGCAACGTCTGTGCTAGTTAACCGCGGAAAAGTCATCGCCCCGCACCTATTGCGCGCCACCATTGACAACGGTGAAGAGTTTGCCAAACGTCAACTGGCCGACATCGACACCTACCCACCCATCACTGGCGTGAAGGACAAATTTTGGGAGATGTCGATTGAAGGAATGCGTTTAGCGAACCACGGTAAGAAAGGCACCGCGCGACGTGCCTTTACCAACACAGAATACGTCAGTGGGGGTAAATCCGGTACCGCGCAGGTGTTTGGGCTTGCAGAAGATCAAGAGTACAACGCAGAAGAGCTGGCCGAGCACCTACGAGATCACGCCTTGTTCACTGGCTTTGCGCCACTGGAGGATCCTGAAGTGATTGTCACCATAGTGCTAGAGAATGCCGGCGGCGGCTCATCACAAGGGGGACCAGTGGTCCGTAGCGTGTTTGATCATGTTCTCGTTGAGAAAAAACAGGAGGCGGCACAGTAATGGATTTCAATCCAGCCACCGGTCAAAACCGGGCGCTCTTTGAGCGCTTTCACCTCGATCTGCCTTTGCTACTTGGTCTACTCGTCTTAATGGGTTTTGGCTTAGTGGTAATGTACAGTGCCAGCGGTCAAAACCTGGCGATGATGGACCGCCAAGCGATGCGCATGGCGCTGTCACTGGGTGTGATGTTGCTGCTCGCTCAAGTGCCGCCCAGAACCTATGAAGCCTTAGCGCCTGTCATGTTTATCGGCGGCGTTATCTTGTTGTTTGGCGTACTGTTTTTTGGTGAGGCCTCTAAAGGCGCGCAGCGCTGGCTCAACTTGGGCTTTGTGCGTTTTCAGCCCTCAGAGTTACTGAAATTGGCGGTGCCGCTGATGGTGGCCCGCTATATCGGTAAACGCGCCCTGCCACCGAGTTTTCAAACCTTGGTTGCATCACTGGTGATGGTGTTCGTCCCAACTATTTTGATCGCTAAACAGCCCGACCTTGGCACCTCGATTCTCATCGCAGCATCGGGAATTTTCGTCATTTTCCTTGCCGGGATCAGTTGGCGCATTATTTTCGCCGCGCTGTGCGCCGTTGGTGGTTTTTTACCGATCTTGTGGTTTTTCCTCATGCGCGAGTATCAGAAAGTTCGCGTGCGCACCCTATTCAATCCAGAATCCGATCCACTTGGCGCGGGCTATCACATCATCCAAAGTAAAATAGCCATCGGCTCAGGCGGAATTAACGGTAAAGGGTGGTTACAAGGTACTCAATCTCAGCTAGAGTTCTTACCCGAGCGCCACACTGACTTTATTTTTGCGGTGATCGCCGAAGAGTGGGGATTGATCGGCATCTTAGTACTGCTCAGTCTCTATCTGTTTATTATTGGTCGAGGTCTGTTTTTAGCGAGTAAAGCCCAAACCGCCTTTGGTCGTATGATGGCAGGCAGTATCGTTTTAAGCTTCTTCGTCTATGTATTTGTCAATATTGGTATGGTGAGTGGCATTTTGCCCGTGGTTGGCGTGCCGTTACCGTTAATCAGCTATGGTGGCACCTCGATGGTGACGCTCATGGCGGGTTTTGGCATATTGATGTCGATCCATACCCATAGAAAAGCATTTTCAAAGGCAACCTAATCATGGCCATTACGCACCCTATTTTCGTCATGTTGGCATCGCTCCTGGTGCTTGCAGGCTGTTCATCCTCCAAACGCTACAGCATCGAGGATGACGTCGCGCCATCGAAACCAATTTCTGTCGACCATATTGAGGATGCACACCCGCAATATGAGCCCTACAGCTTAGGCGGCAATAAAAGTTATACCCTGCGCGGCCAAAGTTATTCGATCATCAAAGAGCCCGAAGGCTTTAAGCAAAAGGGACAAGCCTCTTGGTACGGCAAAAAGTTTCATGGTCATCTCACCTCCAATGGTGAGGTGTACGATATGTACTCAATGACGGCGGCCCATAAAACCTTGCCTCTGCCGAGCTACGTCAAAGTGACCAATTTAGACAATGGCAAAACCACCATCGTCCGCGTCAATGACCGTGGGCCGTTCCATCAGGGACGAATTATCGACCTCAGTTACGCGGCGGCGGTCAAACTAGACGTGGTGAAAACGGGTGTGGCCAATGTGGAGATCGAAGTGATCACCTCAGAAAAGCCGGACTCAGAGCTGAAGAAAAAAAGTCAGCCCAGTTATGTTGTCCAGGTCGCCTCTTCACAACATGAAGATCGCGTGCGAACTTTAGCGCAAGATCTGAGTCAAAAACTGTCGGTGAAAAGCCACGTCAGCTCGGGCGATAAAATTCACCGTGTCTTTTTAGGTCCTTTTAAAGACTACTTGCTCACAGAGCAAACATTAGAACAAGTGAAAGAGCTGGGTTACTCCAGCGCCTTTATTCGCAACCAGTAGTCCTCAACCCAGTGTGTGGTCGTCCTTGCACTGGTTTGAGTGATTGTTTCTGTTAACATATGGACAGTGAAAAATAATTCTGACTTTGATATGAAAAAAACAACGCTAACTCAATCTGTTTTTGTCTCTTCCGTTGCACTTTGTGCAACCCTCGCGAATTCAGCGATTGCCTCGCCGATTGTTGTTCCTGACGCGCCGCAAATTGCCGCTAAGGGCTACGTGTTGATGGATTACCATTCAGGCAAAATCCTTGCTGAGAAAGAGATGAATACCAAGCTTTCACCGGCAAGCCTGACCAAGATGATGACCAGCTATGTGATTGGTCAAGAACTTGAACGTGGCAACATCAACCTCAATGATGACGTCACCATCAGCGAAAACGCCTGGGCGAAGAACTTCCCTGAGTCATCAAAGATGTTCATCGAAGTCGGCACCACAGTTAAAGTGGAAGATCTGAACCGTGGCATCATTATTCAATCGGGCAACGACGCCTGTGTCGCAATGGCCGAGCACATTGCAGGTTCTGAGGATGCATTTGTAGACTTAATGAACGCTTGGGCAAACTCACTGGGCATGGACAACACGCATTTCGCCAACGTTCACGGCCTCGATAACCCAAATCTCTACTCCACACCGTATGACATGGCGCTATTGGGCCAAGCCCTAATCCGTGATGTTCCGGAAGAGTACCGCATCTACTCAGAGAAGAGCTACACCTACAACGGCATTACTCAGTACAACCGAAACGGCTTGCTGTGGGATAAAAGTATGAGCGTGGACGGCATTAAAACCGGCCATACCAGCAACGCAGGCTACAGCCTCGTGAGCTCTGCGACCGAAGGAAAAATGCGACTTGTCGCTGTCGTGATGGGCACACAAAGTGCCAATGCGCGCAAATCGGAGAGCAAAAAGCTATTGAGCTACGGTTTCCGCTTCTTTGAAACCGTCGCGCCGCACCAGGCTGGGGAAACCTTTGTCGAAGAGAAGATTTGGATGGGCGACAAAGACACCGTGAAGCTCGGTCTCGATCAAGACACCTTTGTGACTCTACCTCGTGGTCAAGCGAAAGAGCTGAAAGCCAGCTTTGTCCTTGAAAAAGAGCTTGAAGCCCCCATTAACAAGGGTGACGTCGTTGGTAAGCTATACTATCAACTTGAAGGCGAAGATGTGGCTGAATACCCACTGCTGGCACTGGAAAGTGTCGAGCAAGGCAGTTTGTTCAGCCGCCTGTGGGACTACATAGTGATGCTGTTTAAAAGCTTCCTATAAAGGCTAACCCTGCTGTCATGCTTAAAGCCGCCAAGGGCGGCTTTTCTATTTTTATCACTGCAGTCTAATGTGCGCGCGGTCGGTACGCCAACCGCCTAACGTGGCCGTTAATTAGGCTCGGTTGAGGTTTGATGATTTTCGCAGTACTATGCACCGCTGCAAAAATCGACAGTCCAGTTTGGAGTAACAATATGCTGACTATTAATTCGGATGCAAAGCTAAAGGATTTACTCGAGTTCCCTTGCTCATTTACCTACAAAGTCATGGGCCACGCTAAACCTGAGCTACCAGAGAAAGTACTGGAAGTCATCCAGCGTCATGCTCCTGGTGACTACAGCCCAAGTGTGAAACCGAGCGCCAAAGGCAACTACCACTCGGTTTCCGTCAACATCACCGCCACCTCAATTGAACAGGTCGAAACCCTGTACAAAGAACTGGGTGAGATCGACATTGTTCGTATGGTTCTGTAATTATTTTTGATTTATTAAAATTTTTTTGAAAGCAGCGTAAGCTGCTTTCTTTTTAGATATCAAATAGATAATTATTCTAACCAAACTGATAGGTTAAAAATGTGTGGCTAGGTTGTAGTGCCTTTAGCAGAAGCAGTTTATAATCTTTCAACTTTATTAATGGATAACGGGCACAGCTATGCACAACCAGTTGGTGGTCAGACGACTAGGAAGACAAGATTACGAGCCGATTTGGCGCGCAATGCATGACTTCACTGACAGCCGAAATGACGACACCCAAGATGAAGTGTGGCTGGTTGAACACAATCCTGTGTTTACTCAAGGACAAGCGGGAAAAGCAGAGCACTTGCTCAGTACCGGTGATATTCCTGTGGTGCAAAGCGATCGTGGCGGACAAGTGACCTACCATGGCCCTGGTCAGTTAGTGGCGTATTTTCTGATTAACCTACGGCGCAAAAAACTCGGCGTGCGTGATTTGGTCACACATATCGAAAACCTCGTTATCCAAACGCTCAAAGCGTACAACATTGAATCCAACGCGCGCCCTGATGCACCTGGCGTGTATGTCGACGGACGTAAAATCTGTTCGTTGGGACTGCGAATCCGCAAAGGCTGCTCGTTTCATGGCCTAGCGCTCAATGTCGATATGGATTTGTCGCCTTTCCTGCGCATTAACCCCTGTGGCTATGCCGGAATGGAAATGGTGCAGGTTCGTCAGCTAAACACAGCGGCCTCTCTCCCTGACGTTGAAGAGTCGCTGATAAAAGAGCTCGTTACTTTACTTGGTTATGATCAAGTTGAATTTAGCACCACACGAGTAACGCCATAAAAAGTAAAGAGAAGTAAAGAGAAGCATGAGTAAACCGATTCAAATGGAAAAAGGCGTTAAGTATCGCGACGCTGACAAAATGGCCCTGATCCCTGTCAAGAACATGCCGACTGAGCAGAAGGAAGTCCTGCGTAAGCCTGAGTGGATGAAGATCAAGCTGCCTTCAGACAGTCAACGAATTCAAGACATCAAGTCAGCGATGCGCAAAAACAACCTGCACTCCGTTTGTGAAGAAGCCTCGTGTCCAAACCTGGCCGAGTGTTTTAACCACGGCACCGCCACCTTTATGATTCTTGGCGCGATTTGTACTCGCCGCTGTCCATTCTGCGATGTGGCCCATGGCCGCCCTCTTGCGCCAGAAGCCGAAGAACCGAAAAAATTGGCGAAAACCATCGCCGACATGAAACTCAAATACGTGGTGATCACCTCGGTGGATCGCGATGATCTGCGTGATGGTGGTGCTCAACACTTTGCCGATTGTAACCGCGAGATTCGCGCACTCAATCCGCACATTCGCATTGAAACCTTAGTGCCGGATTTCCGTGGCCGCATGGATGTCGCGCTGGATCTACTCAAAGACAATCCACCCGATGTTTTCAACCATAACCTTGAAACCGCGCCACGTTTGTACCGTAAAGCGCGCCCGGGTGCGAATTACAAGTGGTCACTTGAGCTGCTACGCAAGTTTAAAGAGCAGCATCCAGATGTCCCGACTAAGTCAGGTTTGATGATGGGACTGGGTGAAACCAAAGAAGAGATCGTCGAAGTACTTAAAGATTTACGTGCGCACGGCGTGACCATGCTCACGCTAGGTCAGTACCTTGCACCAAGCCGCCACCACTTACCAGTGGAACGTTACGTCCCACCATCAGAGTTTGATGAGTTGAAAGAGATCGCTCTAGAGCTTGGCTTTACTCACGCAGCGTGTGGTCCTTTTGTTCGCTCTTCCTACCATGCCGACCTTCAAGCGCAAGGCATTGAAGTCAGCTAACAAAGCGTAAAAACCATCGAATTTATCTAGGCTGGCCGATAGGTCAGCCTTTTTATTAGTCCAACTTATTGCCTCAAATAATCACCCCAAAGCTTGAATGCCTTAGAGAGATTCTCTAAGCTAATGAAAAGATTATGAATCAAAGGGAATACGATGAAACTGACTGCACTTAGCATGGCCGCGATTGCCGTTGTCACAATCACCTCTGGCTGCGCCTCCAATACCAAACAAGACAACTTTCGTGAAGCCTCCTTTGAGCTGTGCAATACCGAAGTCGATCTCTATTCAGTCAGCGATGACGGCCGTGTACGTATTATTTGTTCCGACGGGTCTAAATTTGCGTTAGACAGCGAGAACACGCTGGAAACCATGCGCGACATCAACATTGATTACTGCGACGGTGAAGGGCTAGGCAAGTTCAGCGAAAGCAGCAAGTATTACTCCTTCAAGTGTAAATCTGGCACCCTGCTCAGCATCTCTAAATAACCCTTAAACGCAAAAACGCCCTTTATGTATTCACATAAAGGGCGTTTTCTTTGTTTCGCTGAGCCGTCGCTCTGCAAAACAGGCTCGATATCGAACGGTGAGATTACGCGTAAACAGGTAGACGCTTACAGATCTCTAGCACCTTCGCTTTCGTCGCTTCAATCACTTCTTCGTTACCGATGTTATCCAGCACGTCACACATCCAGTTCGCGAGCGCTTTCGCATCTTCTTCACTGAAACCGCGGCGAGTGATCGCTGGTGTACCCACACGAATACCCGAGGTCACAAACGGGCTGCGAGGGTCATTCGGAACTGAGTTTTTGTTGACGGTGATGTTGGCTGCGCCTAGTGCCGCATCCGCATCTTTACCTGTGATGTCTTTGTCAATCAAGTCGACCAAGAACAGGTGGTTCTCTGTACCGTTAGACACGATTTTGTAACCGCGCTCTTGGAACTGAGCCACCATCGCTTTGGCATTTTTCACCACGCGACCTTGGTACGCTTTAAATTCAGGCTCCATCGCTTCTTTAAACGCCACCGCTTTACCCGCGATAACGTGCATTAGAGGACCACCTTGACCACCAGGGAAGACCGCTGAATTCAGCTTCTTGTACATCTCCTCGCCAGCGTTAGAAAGGATAAGGCCACCGCGTGGACCCGCTAGGGTTTTGTGTGTCGTGGTCGTCACAACGTGCGCGTGAGGCACTGGCGTTGGGTATTCGCCCGCGGCAATCAGACCCGCTACGTGCGCCATGTCGACAAATAGGTACGCGTCCACTTTGTCTGCGATGTCACGCATGCGTTTCCAATCAACGATTTGAGAGTACGCAGAGAAACCGCCAATGATCATCTTAGGCTTGTGCTCAAGTGCTAGCGCTTCCATTTCGTCGTAGTTGATTTGGCCCGCTTCATCAATGCCGTAAGGAATGACGTTGTAGTGCTTACCAGAGAAGTTAACAGGAGAACCGTGCGTTAGGTGACCACCGTGTGCCAAGCTCATGCCCAAGACCGTATCGCCTGGGTTAAGTAGCGCCATGTAAACAGCACTGTTGGCTTGTGAACCTGAGTGAGGCTGTACGTTCGCGTACTCACAACCAAATAGCTGACAAGCACGATCAATCGCTAGCGCTTCTGCTTTATCGACGTACTCACAACCACCGTAGTAACGCTTGCCTGGGTAGCCTTCTGCATATTTGTTGGTGAGCTGAGAGCCCTGAGCTTCCATTACACGCGGGCTGGTGTAGTTTTCTGAAGCAATCAGTTCAATGTGCTCTTCCTGGCGAAGAGTTTCTTCTTGGATAGCTGCGAACAGTTCCGCATCGTAATCTGCGATGTTCATATCACGCTTTAGCATCTGTATCTCCTGACTCAGATTAAGACTTAAATTGGCAAAAAAACCGACTTACGACCCTGAGAATAACGTTTTTACGCTGACGCAAACGTTTGCATCGGGTTAATGACGCGCATTCTACATAATTTGATCTGGGTCATAAAGAGAAAAATACACTTTTTCTCATGCAGTTTTTTCATAATGTTTTACGAAGATTCTCATACGCGACATAACGTCAATCAATCACTTTGTCTGAATCCTGCTCTGCTTGCACAATACACAGAGATCTCAGCCACCGATGCTCAACCCAGTTAACGTCGATCAATGAGTGTCAATTTTCTCCTTTACACCCCGTAAAACAGTGATTACATAGGTTTACCTTAAATTTCCTTCTCAAGCTACCGAAAACCTAATTTTTTCACTAGTATGCGCGCCATTATTTCCGATGAAAGTTTCAAATTGATGGAAAAACACTCACGTAAAGAAGATTGGATCGCGATTCTCACCGGGACATTTCTTGTCGCTCAAGGGGTATTCTTTCTCCAATCCGCTCAGCTACTCACTGGCGGTACAACAGGTCTCGCTCTGTTGGTCAGCCAATTCAGCACTTGGTCATTCGGTACACTCTACTTTGCCATGAACCTGCCATTTTACGCGCTCGCTTGGCAGCGGTTTGGCGCTCGGTTTGCGGTCAATAGTGCCATTTCAGGTGCTCTGGTCTCCATTTTCGCTGACCACCTCTATTTAGTGATAAAACTGGAGACCATTAATGAGATTTACTGTGCGCTGGCGGGTGGCTTGCTGATGGGGCTCGGGATGCTGATCCTATTTCGTCACCGCTCAAGCCTTGGCGGTTTCAACGTGCTCTGTTTATGGATTCAAGATCGTTTCGCCATCTCAGTGGGTAAAACTCAGTTGGCGATTGATGTGCTGATTTTAGTCGCTTCGTTCTTCTTTGTGACGCCTTACATTATTGGCTTGTCGATTCTGGGCGCTTTTTTACTCAACCTCGTGCTCGCCATGAACCACAAACCGACGCGCTACACCGTTCAATACCGTTAAAAAATACCGCTAAAAAAACAGCCCGCGAACGTGCGGGCTGAATCATTAATGCGCTTTACGCACCGTGACGTCTTGGCTGAGCTCTTTGTTGAGCTCCGCTTCAACATGGCCCGGTGATCGCGTGTTGGCCGAGATCAATCGGTACATGGCCGGAATGACAAACAAGGTCACTAAGGTGGCAAACGCCATACCAAAGAAGATCACCGTACCGACCGCAACGCGACTTTCATAGCCAGCGCCTGTCGAGAGTATCAATGGGATAGCGCCCGCTAGCGTGGTGAACGCCGTCATCATAATCGGGCGAAGTCGACGCGCCGACGCATCAACAATCGCTTGCTCAAATTCAAACCCGCGGTCTCGAAGCTGGTTCGCGAACTCGACGATCAAAATGCCGTTTTTGGTCACCATACCTATCAACATGATCATGCCAATCTGGCTGTAGATGTTCATCCCCTCGCCCATAATCACCAGACCAAGGAAGCCACCAAACACGCCCATCGGTACGGTAAACATCACAACCAACGGGTTGATGAAGCTTTCAAACTGCGCCGCCAACACCAGATACGCCACCAGCAAAGCCAAACCGAACACCATCAATATGCTCGACTGATTCTCTTTGTAGTCTTTTGACTCACCCGAGTAGCTGACCGAAATATCCCCAGGCAGCAGATCTACCGCTTGCTGATCAAGAAAGTCCAGCGCCTCACCTAAGGTGTAGCCGTCCGAGAGGTTGGCAGTGATGGTGATTGCTTTTTGCTTGTTGTAGTGAGACAGGCGTGTGGATGACGCCACCTCTTCAATCTTAGTCAAGGCATCGAGCGTCACTAGCTCACCGCCCGAGGTACGCATGTAGATTTGGCTCAAATCCGCGGCATTGTTGAAGCTGTTTTCATCACCGCGTAAATAGACGTCGTACTCTTCGCCGCGTTCCACAAAGGTGGTTTCGCTTTTGCCGCCCAGCATAATCTCAAGAGTGTCTGAGATATCCTGAACGCTGATCCCAAGCTCTGCTGCGCGTTGACGGTCAACCGAGACGACCAACTCTGGTGTACGCTCAGAGTAGTTAATGTCTGCCCCTTCCATATACGGGGACGCTTCAGCGATCGCTTCCAGTTTTTCCGCCCACGTTTTTAGCTCAGAGTAATCCGAGCCACCTAGAACAAATTGCACCGGCTCGCTCGAGCCGCCTCTAAAACCTGGCATAAACGGGAATACGCGCACATCGGCGATTCCTGATAGGGCTTTACGCACCTCACCCAGCGCCTCTTGTGCGGTGATGTCACGGTCATTCCAATCTTCCAGAATCATGATAACAAAACCGGTTTGGTCACCGGCATTGCCGCCAAACGCAGGCGATTGAATACTGAACGACTTCAAGAAGCCTTGTCCAAGAAGAGGCAGCAAACGCTTTTCGATGATGTCCATGTTCGCCGCCATGCGGTTGTAACTGGTCGCATCCGCGCCACGCGCAAAAGCAAAAATGACCCCGCGGTCTTCTGAGGGGGTGAGCTGTGCGGGCACTTGTTGCATCAAGCCCCAACTGCCGCCAATACAAGCCATGATCACCAGAGGTGCGGCCCATTTCCACTTCAATGCGCCACGCAGCAGAGCACGGTACGCCGATTCGAGGCGGGCAAACATGCGATCAACAAACAGATTGAAACGATTCGGTTTGACGTTGGCTTTCAAGAGATGGCTGCCAAGCACCGGAGTCAGCGTTAATGCCACCAGTGACGAGAAGATCACTGACATCGCCAGCAACACGGAGAACTCGGTAAACAGAAGCCCTACCATGCCATCCATAAAGGAGATCGGCAAAAACACCATCACCAATACCAAGGTGGTGGCAATGACCGCAAAGCCGACCTCACGCGTGCCTTTATACGCCGCAAGCAGTGGCTTCTCACCTTGCTCGATATGGTGGAAGATGTTTTCCACCACTACTATGGCATCATCCACCACCAGGCCAATTGACAAAATCAGCGCCATCAGCGTGATCAAGTTGATGGAAAAACCAAAATAGTACGCAGCGATAAACGAAGAAATCAGTGAAACGGGCACAGTGACGGCCGGGATCAAGGTCGCTCTCGCTTGGCCAATAAAGATGTACAACACTAAAATCACCAAACCACCCGTGATAAATAGCGTGTTGTAAACCTCGGAGATAGAACGTTCAATAAAGACCGTTGAATCGTAGTCAATCGCCAAACGGGTGCCTGCTGGTAGAAACTGCTGAATATTGTCGACCTCTTTGTGGACCAAAGTCGCCACATCTAAGGGGTTCGCATCCGACTGCGGCACAATGCCCATGCTGACGTTAACCACACCGTCGCTTTTAAAAGTCGAGTTTTCATTCTCGGCACCAATAAAGACATCGGCGACATCTTTTAGATAGATGGGCGTATTGTCGCTGGCGCGTTTGACCACCAGGTATTCAAAATCTTCGGCCTGATTGTAGCTGCGCGCGGTACGCACTGACATGACGATCTGATCGTTACGTACCTCGCCGCCGGGGCTTTCAATGTTTTCACTGCGCAGCGCCGAGGTAATGTCCGACGTCGTTACGCCGCGTCCGGCCATAAGCTCTGGCTTGAGCTTAACGTACATCACTTTGTACAAGCCGCCGGAAATATCGACCGAGCTCACCCCTGTGATCAAGCTGAAACGGTCGAGCAATACCCGCTCAACGTAGTCCGTCAACTGGGTGCGATCCATCTCAGACGAGCTTAGGTTTATGTAAAGTGACGCCTCACCGGAACCATTGTTCTTAAAAACCACAGGATCGTCGGCTTCGTCCGGCAAAGAGCGCTGGGCGCGCGCCACCGCATCACGCACATCACTCACCCCGGTGTTGAGGTCATACCCCAACTCAAACGTAATAGTAATGCGCGACATCCCGTTGCGCGTGGTCGAGGAGATCTCATCAATACCGCTAATACCCGAGAGCTGATCTTCCAACACTGAGGTAATCTGGCTTTCAATGATGGTGGCGGACGCGCCACTGTAGCGAGTGCTGATCGACACCACAGGGTTTTCGATGTCAGGCATTTCACGCACCGCCAGTTTGCTAAACGACACAATGCCAAACACACACAGCAGCAAGCTCAGTACGATGGCGGCAACCGGTCTTTTAACCGATACATCGGATAACAGCATCAGTTCGCCCCTTCTTGTGCTGCACGCTCAACCTGGCTTTTGAGCGGCTTACCATCCGGCCCAAGCTCACTCACGGTCACGCCATCACGCATGTTAACAATGCCCTGCACCACGATCTTCTCACCGATGTCGAGTCCTTGTTCAATCACCACTTGGTTGCCAATGCGCGCGCCGAGTAAAACTTCGGTTCGGGTGGCCTTACCCTGCTCATCGATGACGTAGACAAAACGCTTCGTACCGGAATATTCAAGCGCTTGTACTGGAATAATGGGCGCTTCAATCGGCGGAAAGTCCATCTCTGCGGAAACCAGCATGCCGGGTTTGAGCAGGTTGTCTGGGTTATCAAAGTGAATACGTACACGCAGGTTCAAGGTTTCCGCATTGATGCGCGAATCGATACCGATCACCTCGCCTTCAAACACGCGACCTTGCCATGCCGCGTTGGTCGCTTTGACCTTCATACCACGTGAAATCTGCGATAAATAGCGCTCTGGCACTTGAAGGTCTAACTGCATCACGGTGAGGTCGTCGAGCGTCAGCAGCTCTGAGCCAACGCTGACCAATTTGCCGCGACTGAAATCAATAAAGCCAACCGTACCGGAAAAAGGAGCACTAATATGGAGGTCATTCAGATTGGCATTGGCAGCGTCGAGGCGCGCTTTGGCAATATCGACGCTCGCTTTTTGCGCGTCGATTTCGGTTTGCGTAATGGCGTTACGTGACACCAAACGCTCAAATTCTTTGAGTTTACGCTGCTCATCTTTGAGGTAAGCCTGCGCTTCCACCACCGCTGCGCGTGCTTTATCGTCATCAAGCTTAACAAGCAGTTGCCCTTGCTGAACTTCTTGATTCGCCAGCACCGCAATGGTGTCCACTTTGCCAGCCACTTCTGAGGCGATAGTGACCGATTGATCCGCTTTCAGTTTGCCGACCAGAGAAAGAGATTGCGATACTTGATGAATATCCACAGGCTCAGTGATCACACTGATACTCGGACCACGCGCGAACGCGACGGATGTGTTGGCCAACATCGATAATGACAACAGACTTACAAAAATTTTCTTTTTCATGATGATAGTTCAGTCCAATTAAACCCAACTTATTCTAGCGCTTTATACGTAGATACAACGTCAAGTAATGTAAAGAGTGAGAAATAAACAGTAAGAGAAGCGCGACTTTTGTGTCCTTTATGGTGAATAAATTCCGTCTTTGCCCAAAAAGGCACCATTCAGTTCAAAATGCTAAGAAAAGGCTTTACAGCTTGGGCGAGTTTGCTATGATTCGCTCCGCACTTGATTGATGGGTTGGGAAATCATCCGTTAAGTATAAAAATTCCTGGAGGGGTTCCCGAGTGGCCAAAGGGAGCAGACTGTAAATCTGCCGGCACTGCCTTCGATGGTTCGAATCCGTCCCCCTCCACCATATTTGCTCTAACGAGCACGCTTGATTGATGAGTTGGGAAATCATCGGTTAAGGATAAAAAACCCCTGGAGGGGTTCCCGAGTGGCCAAAGGGAGCAGACTGTAAATCTGCCGGCACTGCCTTCGATGGTTCGAATCCGTCCCCCTCCACCATATTCGCTCTAACGAGCACACTTGATTGATGAGTTGGGAAATCATCGGTTAAGGATAAAAACACCCTGGAGGGGTTCCCGAGTGGCCAAAGGGAGCAGACTGTAAATCTGCCGGCACTGCCTTCGATGGTTCGAATCCGTCCCCCTCCACCATATTCGCTCTAACGAGCACGCTTGATTGATGAGTTGGGAAATCATCAGTTAAGGATAAAAATACCTGGAGGGGTTCCCGAGTGGCCAAAGGGAGCAGACTGTAAATCTGCCGGCACTGCCTTCGATGGTTCGAATCCGTCCCCCTCCACCATATTGACGAAAGCCAGCTCATTGAGCTGGCTTTTTTGCATCTATACTTCTGCGCTCCTATACTTCTTCGTTCCTATACTGTCGCGTTCCTTTCCAAACACCGCTTCTTTTTTTCACTTCGCATTTAGCCGATAGAAAAATGCCCTGACAAGCAGGGCAAAAAGCGGGGGTAACGCTCGGTTTGGGTTATCTCTCGCTCTACACTTCGCTGAGAATAATCCGCGTTTCGTATGGCCTTAATACCTGATGACGAGTGACGGGCTGTGAGCAATCGGCTGAATGATCGGCATAATTGCCAAGAAGATAACGCGCCTTGTCGAGCTCGAATGCATCGGGTAACTCGCACTGCGTTTCTTCACCATAGTAGTTGTTCAGACAAATCAGCGTTTGATTGCCATTACGGCGTTGATAACCAAACACGGAAGTGTGGGTAGGATAGAGGTCAAGGTAATCCCCGTCGGTGATCACCGCGATCGCTTTACGCAGTTGAATCAAGCGTTGATAGAAGTAGAACACAGAGTTTTTGTCGGCGACAGCTTGCTCGGCGTTAATTTCTTGGTAGTTGCTGGCGATATCGAGCCAAGGTTGGCCCTTGGAAAATCCTGCATTACGCTCACCATTCCATTGCATTGGCGTGCGAGAGTTGTCACGCGATTTTTGCGCCAAGATGGCTAACATGGCTTGCTCGCTCAGTCCTTGTTGGTTGACCATGATGTCGTACATGTTGATGCTCTCCACATCTCGGTACTGAGAGATCGAGTCATAGTTGGGATTGGTCATGCCAATCTCTTCCCCTTGGTATATGTAAGGGGTGCCCTGCATCATATGGATGGAGGCCGCCAACATCTTTGCCGACTCGACTCGATAGCGGCGATCGTCGCCTAAGCGGCTCACGATACGCGGCTGATCATGATTACACCAAAAGAGCGCGCCCCACCCTTGGCCATTCAGCCCGGTTTGCCAGTGGTTGAATATTTGCTTTAGAGCGAGAAAATCAAACGGTGCATGACTCCACTTCTCACCATTGGGGTAGTCCACTTTGAGATGATGGAAATTAAACACCATCGACAACTCACGGCCATCGAGTGACGAGTACTGCTGACAATGTTCCAGTGTGGTGGACGACATCTCCCCCACTGTCACACTGCCATATTGCTTAAAGACGGCGTCGCTGATCTCTTGTAGATAAATGTGCACTTTTGGGCCATCGGTGTAAAAACGGCGGCCATCGCCACACTCATCATTGGGGAAGTCTTGCTGCTTGGAAATCAAATTAATCACATCCAAACGGAAACCATCGACCCCTTTTTTGGCCCAAAAACTGATGATCTCTTTCACTTCAGCGCGCACTTGCGGATTTTCCCAGTTGAGATCCGCCTGCTCTTTAGCAAAGAGGTGCAGGTAATACTGCCCTGTTGGCTCATCTAACTCCCATGCGCTGCCGCCAAATTTGGATTGCCAGTTATTAGGCGCTTGTCCGTCAACCGGATCTTTCCAGATATAGTAGTCTCGGTACGGGCTGTGTTTATCGCCAAAGGCAGATTGAAACCACGCATGCTCTGTTGACGTGTGGTTCACAACAATATCCATGATGATTCGAATCCCACGCTGATGGGCCTTGGCGAGCAACGCATCAAAGTCCGCCATGGTGCCAAATTCGGGATTGATCGCGTAGTAGTCAGAAATATCGTAACCATTATCGACCATAGGTGATTGGTAAACCGGTGTTAACCAGATGGCGTCAACCCCAAGGTGTTTGAGGTAATCCAGCTTAGCGATGATCCCTTGGAGATCACCGGTGCCTTTCGCCCCGCTATCACAAAAACTTTTTGGATAGATTTGATAAATGGTGGCAGTTTTCCACCAATTGGCCTCTTGAGTTGTTCGTGTCATATCACGCCTAAAATTTCAGTAACAAAGAAGGGGCGCTGAGAATAAGGAGCGGCCAAGGCCGCTCCGTCAGCGTTATGCGTTCGCAGGCTCAAGTTCGCCTTTAGACTGCGCACGTTTATAGAAGAAGAGTGTCAGCATGGCAGGCAGAGCAATGGCCACCAACATCGCCATCGCGTAAACGCTCCAATACTGGGGCTGGATAGAGAGAATACCCGGCAAGCCGCCGACCCCAATACCGTTCGCCATGACGCCAGCACTGCCACAAATCGCCGCCGCGACCGCACTGCCAATCATCGCGCTTAGCATAGGGAACTTGTACTTTAAGTTGATGCCGTACATAGCAGGCTCAGTCACCCCTAGGTAGGCAGAAATGGCAGCAGGTACAGAGATGTCACGCTCTCCGTGTTTTTTGCTGATCAGGATGATGCCCACTACCGCTGATGCTTGAGCGATATTCGATAGTGCAATCAGCGGCCAAATCGGTGTGCCACCTAATTCTTGCATCAGTTGCAGGTCAACCGCATTGGTGGTGTGGTGGATACCGGTGATCACCAAAGGCGCGTACAAGAAGCCGAATATCATCGAGCCAATCACCGCAAAGTCGCCGGTCATGGCAGCCTTAGCAGCAAACGCGACACCGTTACCCAACACGCGGCCAAATGGACCAATCAGGGAGTGCGCCAACACGACAGAGAGAATAATGGAGACAAACGGCACCACAACAAGGTAGAGGTAAGAGGGTACAATGCGCTTTAAGTTGGTCTCAATCAACGCCAAGGCGACACCAGCCAACATCGCGGGGATCACCTGCGCTTGATACCCGACCTTTTCAATCACAAACAGGCCAAAATCCCACGCTTCGGGCACTTGCTTACCGATCAAATACGCGTTCATGAGCTGAGGTGAGACTAAGGTTACCCCTAGCGTGATGCCCAGAATCGGCGTACCACCCAGTTTTTTCACCGTTGACCAACACACACCCACCGGTAGGAAGAAGAAAATCGCTTCGCCAATCAACCACAGGAAGCTATGCACCGTGGCCCAAAACTGGCTAATTTGCGTCAATGTTTGGCCATCAAACATCCGGATGTCGCCAATCACATTGCGGAAACCTAAAATCAGACCGCCGGTGATGATCGCAGGCAGCAGCGGAACAAAGATTTCCGCAAGATGGGAAATGCCACGCTCAAGCAGGTTCATGTTCTGTCTTGCCGCGAGTTTGGCTTCCTCTTTCGACGCAGCAGATTGACCGGATAGCTCAATCAACACTTTGTAGACTTCATCGACTTCCGTGCCAATCACCACCTGAAACTGCCCGGCATTGGTGAAGCAACCTTTTACCATTGGCAACGCTTCAAGGGCTTTTTCATCGGCTTTACCGGTGTCGTTTAACACAAAGCGTAGCCGCGTCAAACAGTGACTTACACTGGCGATGTTGTCACGTCCACCAACTCGCTCAATCAGACGTTCGACGTCATGCTTGGCTATCTTACTCATTTCCATTTCCACCCTAATTGGATTCTATTGATATTAGTCTGCGATTGCAGACATTCAAACTGACTCTGTTTGATTGTTATTATATTAATGGGAACATTCCCATTAATTCGACATTATAATCCCAAAAAGCGCATGACATTAAAATGGGAACAGTCCCATAAATTGAAAATGATCACACTAAATAAGAAATTGCCAACGGATTCAGATAGTTAAATTTGGATGGGTTGTTGAGTAATGTGAACCTGATCAGAACTACCATTGATCTTATTGATCAATACGTTAGCCGCTTTTTCACCCGCTTGAGCGTAACCAGGGTCGATACTAAAGACATTCGGAAATAGGAAAGAGAGCAGCTCGCTGCCGCCTACGCCTGTCACGTTGACAGAGTCACGACCGAGCTCTTGCAAACGCTTGATGACGCCAAGTGCTAAGGTGTCACTGGCACACACAATCGCGTCGGTGCGCTCTGACAACACCTTATCCACCAACGCGTAAGCACTGTCATGACTGAGCTGACCGGTTTGATAGCAAGGAGCGATCTGGTTGTGCTTACACCAGCTCAAGTAGGCGTCCAAACGCAGTTTACCTGTGGTTTTATCACTGGGATCGACGCCGATAAACGCGATATTTCGGCACGCACGTTGATGGAGGTGATTGAGCGCGTGCGTGATGACGCCTTGGTTGTCGTAGTTGATCGAAGAGACAACGTCCGTCTCCATCGCGATCACCACACAGCGCGCCTGCCACTGCGCTAGACGCGCGACGTCCAAATCACTAAAACCAAAGACGATAACGCCATCCACATTGCGTCTTTTCAACACCTCTAAGTGTTCATTGGTCATCTGGCGATCAAACTGGCTCTCCATGATCACCACGTCGTAGCCTTGTTGATACAAAACGGCAAGCATACTGCTCACTGCCCTGTTTTCTGAAGGGGAGTCAAGACGAGAGATGATCACCCCAACGACTTTTTGTCGCCCACCACGCATCGATTGCGCCGATTTGGACGGCACATAACCCGACTCCTGAATCACTCGCTCCACTTTGGCGCGGGTTTCCGGTTTGACTTTCGGGTCATTGGTCAGCACGCGTGAGACGGTCGACTTTCCGACGCCAGACAGCTTGGCAATATCAACAATGGTGAGTTTTTTGCTCATGTTCCTACGTCATTAAAAGCCATGCCAAGGCGAAGGCCTTGGCTATTGAGGTGCGGTAACTTGGATTTAATCAGTGACACATTGGGTAAAGCGCTGATCTTGATAGTTCAAACGCGCTTCGTTGCCTTTGATGGCCAAATTGACAGCCGGCGTCACTTCTTGACCATCGTCCATTAGCGCGTAGCGGCTGCCCGAACCTGAGGGTAGCTGGGTTAGACGCAGCGATTTGCCCTCTACTTTAACCAGTGCTGCCTCTTCACCAGAAAGGTAAGCGGCTGAAAACTGCTTGCCCTCATCACACTGATAGGTGTGGAACTTTACTGGCGCGCTCGCCTGCTCGCTTTGCGCGCAGCCCAACATCAATCCCGCGACTGCCCACAAGGCTAAATGCTTGTTCATACTCGACTCCTTGAGTGTTTGTGCCTATGACTGCTTGTTGTCCGTCAATGGTTTTATTGGTTAACGGTATTTGCTAGTTAACGGTATTTGTTAGATAGTGCGGCACATCGGCAAGACTATCAAGCACCACGCTTGCTAGCGCTTCACCTTGTTCGGTCACCGGTTTGCCTGAGCGGACCAAAATCTTCTGCCCTACCCCAGCAGCCTCTGCCGCCATCAAATCTTGCGCCTTATCTCCGACCATGACCGATTTGGCCATATCGATATCGAGAAAGCGCTGCGCTGACTGGAACATACCCGGCTTTGGCTTACGACATTCGCAATCCCGATCGTCGCCATAATCAGGGTGATGCGGACAGTAATAGAAGCCATCAAACTCGACACCGTGATCGACAAAGTTCCAATCCATCCATTGCGTCAGAGACAAGAAGCGATCTTCGCTAAACTTGCCACGGGCTATACCCGACTGATTGGTCACCAGCACCAATAGGTAGCCCATCTGCTTGAGTTGCTTCGTTGCCTCAAATACGCCATCGATAAACTCGAAATCATGCTCATCATGCACGTAACCGTGGTCAACGTTGATGACGCCATCTCTATCTAGAAAGACTGCTGGTTTTGCCAAAATATGTGTCTCTGTCTGCTGTGTTTGGCTCGAATTATACCTTAAAACGAGCGAATTGCAGCAAGGCGAGCGCTATCGCTTTAGCGCCGGTGAATAAGGCCATTTGCCCGCGTTATTTCTTTCTTATCTATCTCATGACGAAACAATCTCCGCGCAAGAGAGTGAAAAAAGGCGTTTGGACGTCTAGCCGTAAAAATATCTATTGACACTAAACCTGCAAACCCATAGCATCGTCTACCAAATGAGAGGTAGTTCAAAATAATCGACTTCTCACCAAGTTATTTGCAAGCGGGTTAACTGATGATTGAAATTAATCAAGTCAACAAGGTGTTTTATCAGGGCAGCAAGGAAATCCATGCGCTGAAAGACATTAACCTTACGGTTCCTCAAGGAACGATTTTCGGTGTTATTGGCTCTTCTGGAGCAGGGAAAAGTACACTGATTCGCTGCGTGAACATGTTGGAAGCGCCCACCTCAGGTTCAATCAAGGTTGATGGTGTTGATTTGACGACACTGTCTAAATCACAGCTGAGCCAAGCACGCCGCAATATCGGTATGATTTTCCAGCACTTTAATCTGCTTTCATCCCGCACTGTGTTTGATAATGTCGCACTGCCACTTGAACTGGCGGGCAAAGACAAAAACGCCATCACCACTAAGGTAACCGAACTGCTCAAACTGGTCGGCCTTGCTGATAAGCATGAGAGCTACCCGTCAAACCTCAGTGGTGGTCAGAAACAACGCGTTGCGATCGCTCGTGCGCTCGCATCAGATCCTAAAGTGCTGCTGTGTGATGAAGCGACCAGCGCGCTCGATCCCGCGACCACTCAATCGATTCTTGAGCTGTTAAAAGAGATCAACCGCAAGCTGAACATTACTATGCTTTTGATCACTCACGAGATGGACGTGGTCAAAAGCATTTGTCACCAAGTGGCGATCATCGGTGGTGGTGAATTGGTGGAGAAAGGCACGGTTGGTGATATTTTTGCTCACCCGAAAACCGAGCTTGCGCACCAATTTATTCGCTCTACGCTCGACTTGTCGATCCCAGAAGATTACGAGGCTCGCTTGCAAAGCAGCCGCGTTGAAGGCAGCTACCCTCTGGTACGCCTTGAATTCACTGGCGCAACCGTCGATGCACCGCTGATGAGCCAAATTGCGCGTAAATTCAATATCGATGTCAGCATTCTGAGTTCAGACTTAGATTACGCCGGTGGCGTAAAATTCGGCATGATGGTCGCCGAGCTATTTGGTAATGAGCAAGACGACAACGCAGCAATCGAATTTCTGCGTGAACACAATGTAAAGGTAGAGGTGCTTGGCTATGTCCTTTAACACGATTTCACAGTGGCTCGAGCTTAACAGTAAGCTATTGATTGGCGCGACGTGGGAAACCCTCTACATGGTCGCCGTCGCGGGTATCGTGGGCTTTGCTGTCGGTATCCCTCTCGGCGTTATCTTACACACGACCAAAAAAGGTGGCCTACTAGAAAACACCAAACTCAATGGTGTGTTGGGCGCAATCGTCAATATTGGTCGCTCCGTGCCGTTTTTGGTGTTGATGGTTGCCATCATCCCTGTGACGAAACTGTTGGTGGGCACTTTTATCGGTACCACCGCCGCCATCGTGCCGCTCACGATTGGTGCGATTCCATTCGTTGCTCGCCTGATTGAAGGCGCACTACTGGAAGTGCCAAGCGGTTTGGTCGAGGCTGCGCAATCTATGGGTGCGACGCCAATGCAAATCATCAGTAAAGTATTGCTTCCTGAAGCGATGCCGACCATCGTCAACTCCGTCACCATCACTTTGGTGACATTGGTGAGCTACTCAGCAATGGCGGGTACAGTGGGCGGCGGCGGTCTAGGTGATGTCGCGATACGTTACGGATTCCACCGCTACGATGTAGTCATCATGGCTGTGACTGTGGTGATGCTCATCGTACTGGTTCAAATTATTCAATCTATCGGCGATGCGATTGTACGCCGAGTGGATCACAGATAAACATTAAGAATTTCACAAGGAGAAGGTCATGAAATTTAATCTTAAAGGTCTTTTGGCGATTGCCGCTGCGGCATCTGCATTGGTTCTGTCTGGTTGTGGCGAAAAAGAAGCGGACAACAGCAAAATCAAAGTCGGCGTGATGGCGGGTGCAGAAGCACAAGTTGCTGAAGTAGCAGCAAAAGTGGCGAAAGAGCAGTTCGGTCTGGATGTAGAATTGGTGACATTCACGGATTACGTTACTCCTAACGCAGCCTTGGATGACGGTTCAATCGACATCAACGCGTTCCAGCACAAACCATACCTAGATCAGCAAATTGCTGACCGTAGTTACAAGCTGGCTATCGCAGGTAACACTTTCGTTTACCCAATCGCGGGTTACTCTAAGCAAGTGACCTCTGTGGAAGAGATCGAAGAGGGTGCACGTATCGCCGTTCCTAACGATCCAACGAACCTAGGTCGCTCATTGATTCTACTAGAGCAGCAAGGTCTGATCACACTGCGTGAAGGCGTTGGTCTACTGGCAACGGTACGCGACATCGTTGAAAATCCAAAAAACATCTCAATTCTTGAGCTAGACGCTGCCCAGCTGCCACGCTCTCTTGATGATGTTGCGCTGTCTGTCATCAACACCACTTACGCAAGCTCTATCAACCTGACGCCAGAGAAAGACGGTGTGTTTGTTGAAGATAAAGAGTCACCATACGTGAACCTTATCGTTGCGCGTGAAAACAACGTCTCAGCAGAGAATGTACAAAACTTCGTAAAAGCTTACCAAACTGACGAAGTGTACAACGCTGCCTCAGACATCTTCCAAGGTGGTGTCGTTAAAGGTTGGTAATCTGACCTAAACGCTCAATAACACAGTAAATACCAAAAAGGGTCGACGTTCATGTCGACCCTTTTTCTATATTGGTATTCTCTGATCGAAATGCCTTCCCATCAGCCTGTCATTGTGAATTATTTACGCCCCAACATACGACTCAAAGTGCCATCTTTATCGACCCATTGATGCTTAAGCGCCGCGGCAATGTGGAGCACCAAGGCCGCAATAATGATCTTAGGGGCAAACCCATGTACGCCCCCCCCGAGCGATTGCAGCCACTCTATTTTTTCCCCTGCAGCAAGGATCTCGACGCCAAACACCTCCAGTGCTCGCCCGCCGCCGACGCTCATGGCGATGCCTGAGATAGGCATCAGTAGTGTCGCCAGCATCAAAATGCCATGAATCGACTTGGCTAGAATCTCTTGAACTCGGGTCAACACCGCCGAGCTTTCAATCGGCCCTTCTTTGAGTCGCCACGCCACGCGCAACACAGCGATCAGCAAAATAATCACGCCAAGGGATTTGTGAATCCCCATTAACTCGCCTTTGGCTGGGCTTCGCTCCATTTGCTCAAGATACAAGCCAAGGCCTAACACGCCAATAAAACCAAGGCCCGTTAACCAGTGAAAAAAGAGGGTGGGTTTAGAATGTGGATTGCTCATGATGACGGTCTCTTATTAAAAGTATGCTGTCTATTATCTGGTCACCCTAGCCATCAATCCAGAGACTTCTAAGTAAAAAAACGTAAAGAGCAAAAAACGTAAAGAGCAGGCGAAAAAAAGCCGAAGCAAATGCTTCGGCTATGGGAAAGTGTGAATCTATCGACTACGGCGTGTAGTAGGTCGCCGCGCCCGGACCAACAGGTAGACCAAGGATGAACACCCATACGTAGAAGAGTATACTCCAACCAACGATAAAGCAGATTGAGTACGGCAGCATCGTCGCGATGAGAGTACCGATACCGAGATTCTTCATGTAGCGAGTTGCCACAGCGAGGATCAGACCAAAGTAACTCATCATAGGTGTGATGATGTTGGTCGTTGAGTCACCAATACGGTAAGCCGCTTGAATCGTTTCTGGTGCGTAGCCAACCAGCATCAACATAGGCACGAAAATCGGTGCGGTGACCGCCCACTGCGCTGACGCTGAACCGATCATCAAGTTGATGAAGCCGCACATCAAGATAAAGGCGAAGAACAGCATTGGGCCAGTAAGACCAATATTTTGCAAGAAACCGGCACCGGCTACGGCAAACACTTGACCAAAGTTCGTCCATTTGAAAAATGCAACAAACTGCGCAGCAAAGAAGACTAAGACAATGTACATGCCCATTGATGACATGGATTTAGACATCGCATCAATCACGTCACGGTCATTGTTCATCGTGCCCACTACGCGGCCGTAAACAAAGCCAGGAATCGCGAAGAAGACAAAGATAAACGCCACGATGCTCTTAAGGAACGGAGAACCCGCGACAGTACCTGTGCTTGAGCGCAATACGCCATCTTCTGGAACGATCGTCCAAGCCAGTAGCGCCGAGACCACTAGGATCGCAATACCTGCCAACTTCAAGCCTTTCTTTTCGATAGCCGTCAGGCTACCCATTTTGTCTTGAGACAGATCTTCCGCCGCTTCTTCGTCATTGTATTTACCCAGTTTTGGCTCAACGATTTTCTCAGTCACGAAGGCACCGGTAATGGCGATAAAGAAGGTGGAGACGAACATGAAGTACCAGTTCACCTCAGGACCGACGGTGTAAGTTGGGTCGATCATCTGAGCGGCGGTCTCGGTAATACCAGACAGCAGTGGATCCACCGTACCAATAAGCAAGTTCGCCGAGTAGCCACCGGATACACCGGCAAACGCCGCCGCCAAGCCCGCCAAGGGATGACGACCTAAAGAGTGGAATAGCATCGCTGCCAGTGGGATCAGAACCACATAGCCTAGCTCAGATGCGGTGTTAGAAATGATACCAGCAAAAACCACGGTCACAGTAACCATGCGCTTAGACGCGCCCATCACCATACCGCGCATCGCGGCAGAAAGTAGACCCGAGTGTTCAGCGATCGCAACACCTAACATGGCGACCAATACCGTCCCGAGCGGCGCAAAGCCAACGAAGTTCTTCACTAGGTTGGTCACGATCAGTTGAAGGCCTTCAGCGTTCAGTAAGCTGACCACATGAATCATTCCATCTGCGGCACGACCGCTTGCCCCTTCCGGACGAGGATCAATGACTGACACTTCGAAGTACCCGGCAACGCCAGATAGCACGAGAATCGCGAGACAGAAAATAGCAAATAGTGTGATTGGGTGGGGTAATAGGTTCCCCAAATACTCTACCGAGTCAAGAAAGCGGGTAAAAATAGGCTTTTTCGGCGAGCTTTGTTTCATTGAAGCAGATGAACTCATCTGTTCCCTCCTTGTCGTTTTTCCTACGCTTTTGTGACAGGGCTGTCACAAAAGCTTGGGCAGAGTACTCGACAAGAAGGTCAATTAGAAATCCTAAATGTTACAAAACGTATCAAACAGTAGAACAATCAACCAAAAAAATTAGCTTACAATGAAAAATATCACTAATTAAACGATAAATAACAACACAAAAAACCACAAATAAAATAAACACCATCAATCATTTGTTACTTTTGCACCGCCTTAAAGCGAGGATTGGTTTTGCAGATCACGTATAAGCGCCCTCTTCGCTTAACGATTTGGCAATCAGGATGACGGCTTTTTGCACTCTTTAATGATTTCACGACTTTCATCTCTTAATTCTCCATTAATTGTTATGTTATAACATGTCAATTAATAATCATTATCAATAAGAAAAGCAAGCAAAATTTGTGATACTTTGCCGTATCAATCCGTACTGAAGACCTTAGCCATGTATTCCATAGAACCGATTGGCATTATCGAAAGCCCTTACAAAGAGAAATTCGCCGTTCCTCGTCAACCTCGCTTGGTCCCTGCTGCGCGATCACGCGTCAAACTGCAAGGGGCGGCCAATAGCCCTGAAGCCGTGCGTGGATTAGAGCAGTTTTCTCACGTGTGGTTGCTGTTTTTGTTTGATCAGAATCTGCAAGCGGGATGGAAGCCCACTGTGCGTCCGCCTCGCTTGGGCGGCAATGAGCGCATTGGTGTGTTTGCCTCGCGCTCGACATTCAGACCTAACGGTATCGGCATGTCGGCGGTCGAAGTCAAAGGGGTGAGCAGGCAAGGCGATCAGATCTATCTGGATCTGGGCAACGTTGACTTGGTCGACGGCACCCCGATTATCGACATCAAGCCCTATATCCCCTACTCAGATTCAGTGGCTGAGGCCAAAGGAGGCTACGCGGAAGCAGAGCCTGAAACCTCTCAAGTCCACTTCTCCTCGACTGCGCTAGCCTCGCTCAACAAGCACCACGATGCGGAGTATGTCAAAACCGTTATCGAACAAGTACTGGCGCAAGACCCTCGTCCGGCCTACAAAAAGAATAAGCCCGACGACAAGGAATATGCGGTAAATTTGTTCGATCTGAACGTCAAGTTCACCGTTCACGATAACTTAATAACAGTTACTGCGATTGAAAGCTTTTGACAACACTCTTTGGCTGATATTATAAGCGGCTAACCATTTTCCCTTTGTGGGATCTTCATACTTCAGCCCGTTGGCTTGAGTATCTAACTTTACTAAACGGATAAATTGAATGCGTACCAGTAACTATCTTCTTTCTACTCTTAAGGAGACTCCAAACGACGCAGAGGTCGTGAGCCACCAGCTCATGCTCCGCGCAGGTATGATCCGTAAGCTGGCTTCAGGTCTATACACCTGGCTGCCTACTGGTCTGCGTGTGCTGCGTAAAGTCGAAAACATCGTTCGTCAAGAAATCGACAATGCAGGCGCCGTCGAAACCTTGATGCCCGTTGTTCAGCCGTTTGAACTATGGGAAGAGACAGGCCGCAGCGAGAAGATGGGTCCTGAACTCCTTCGCTTTACTGACCGCCATACGCGTCCGTTTGTTCTAAGCCCAACCGCGGAAGAAGTGATCACTAGCCTAGTGCGCAACGAAGTGAGCTCTTACAAACAACTACCGCTCAACCTGTACCAAATCCAAACCAAATTCCGCGATGAGCGTCGCCCACGTTTTGGCGTAATGCGTGCACGAGAATTCTGCATGATGGACGCATACAGCTTTGACATCGACAAAGAAGGTCTAGAGAAATCTTACCAAGCAATGCACGATGCGTACTGTAAAGCCTTCGATCGCATGGGTCTTGAGTACCGCCCAGTACTGGCTGACTCTGGCGCTATTGGTGGTAGTGGTTCTCAAGAGTTCCACGTACTTGCGGAAAGTGGTGAAGACCTCATCGCCTTCTCGACTGAGTCTGATTACGCAGCGAACATCGAAAAAGCCGAAGCGGCCGCACCTGCTGGTGAGCGCGCTGAGCCAACTCAAGAGATGACGCTGGTGGATACGCCAAACGCGAAAACCATCGCAGAGCTTGTAGAGCAACACGGTCTACCTATCGAGAAGACAGTGAAAACGCTTTTCGTAAAAGCCTCTGATGAAGTAGACGCAGACATCATCGCGCTAATCATCCGTGGCGACCACGAACTAAACGAAGTGAAAGCAGAAAACCTTCCTCAAGTTGCAGCTCCTCTAGAGATGGCAAGCGAAGAAGAGATTCGCGCCCTGATCGGCGCAGGTCCTGGCTCACTCGGCCCTGTGGGTCTTGAGTTGCCATTCATCGTTGACCGCACTGTTGCTGTAATGAGCGACTTCGGTGCGGGTGCGAACGTTGATGGCAAGCACTACTTCGGTATCAACTGGGGTCGTGACGTTGAGCTTGGCCAAGTTGAAGATCTGCGTAATGTTGTCGAAGGCGATCCAAGCCCATGTGGAAAAGGTACCCTAATGCTTAAGCGTGGTATCGAAGTGGGTCACATCTTCCAGCTTGGCAATGTTTACTCACAAGCGATGAACTGTGGCGTGCTGGGCCCTGACGGTAAGAACGTCATCCTGGAGATGGGTTGTTACGGTATCGGTGTGTCACGCGTTGTGGCTTCAGCGATTGAACAAAACCACGACAAATACGGCATCATCTGGCCAGACGCTCTAGCGCCTTTCCAAGTAGCGATCGTACCAATGAACATGCACAAGTCTGAAGAAGTGAAAGAAGCAGCTGAGAAGCTGTACGCTGAACTGACGGCTATGGGTATCGAAGTCCTATTCGATGACCGTAAAGAGCGCCCAGGCGTTATGTTCTCTGATATGGAACTGATCGGTATTCCTCACACTATCGTGATTGGTGACCGTTCAATGAAAGAAGGCAACTTCGAGTACAAGAACCGCCGCTCGGGAGAGAAGACGCCAGTCGCTATCGCTGACGTGATTGAGCACCTCAAGGCACAACTTAGCTAATACCGCTTAAGCGATACAAACAAAAAAGGTTGACGTGAAAGCGTCAACCTTTTCTATTTTGGATGTTTGCTCAATGGCGACGCTACTCCAAAGGCTCTGTCGGCGCTTGACTGGCGACCTTCTTCTCGGCATAAGCCACATCTACCAGCGCATCCGCATTGCCATCAATCAGCTCTCCAAAGTGAAAAATACCAAACTCACCCGGCTTCATCCGATGCCAGGTTTCATTGTCCGTCAGCGGTTGAGTAGCAATCACTGAGACAATATCGTTGGGCGTCGTCTCTTCTTGAAAGTTGATGGTCACATCTTCATCAATCAATGTCGCTTGCCCAAAAGGCGCGCGGCGCGTGATCCAATACAGATGATTGGTGCAATACGTCATCACATACTCTCCGTCAGAGAGCAACATATTGAAGACCCCTTTCTCTTTGAGCATGTCACAACACATGGCCACAAAGCGAAATACCCCCACCATGTCGTGCGGTGGTTGTGGGTAACGATCTTCCATCTGCTTGAGCAGCCAACAAAACGCCATCTCACTGTCGGTTTGCCCCACTGGCCGATGCCGACCTGTGTCCATCTGTTGGTAGTCCGTCAACTGGCCATTGTGGGCAAAAGTCCAGTAACGCCCCCAGAGCTCGCGGGTAAACGGATGGGTATTTTCCAGATTCACACCACCACGGTTGGCTTGGCGAATATGGCTGATGACCGCACGGCTCTTAATCGGATAGTTTTGCACTAACTCGGCAATTTTCGACTGACAGCTAGGGTTAGGGTCTTTGAAATTACGAAAACCTTTCCCCTCATAGAAGGTGATCCCCCAGCCATCACTGTGCGGGCCAGTTTTGCCCCCACGCTGCATTAAGCCAGTGAAACTGAAACAAATATCGGTCGGAACGTTGGCACTCATACCGAGCAATTCACACATGCTTCAAACCACTCCCTGTCAACGTGATGGCGTAATTACGCCATCTCCTTTTCAATCAATTGGATCACAATGTGGATGATTTTGATGTGGATCTCTTGAATGCGATCCGCGTAGCCGAAATGAGGAACACGAATCTCGATATCCGCTACCCCCGCCATTTTGCCGCCGTCTTTACCCGTCAGAGCGATGGTTTTCATGCCTTTCGCTTTTGCCGCTTCTATCGCCTTAAGAATGTTCCCTGAGTTGCCCGAGGTAGAGAGGCCAAACAGAACATCCCCAGCCGAACCGACCGCTTCAACATAACGAGAGAAAACAAAGTCATAACCAAAATCGTTGCTAACACAAGAGAGGTGGCTTGGATCTGAAATGGCAATCCCAGGGTAACCCGGACGATTTTCACGATAGCGTCCAGTGAGCTCTTCGGCGAAATGCATCGCATCGCAGTGTGAGCCGCCGTTACCGCACGAGAGCACTTTGCCCCCTTGCTTGAATGAATCGGCAATGAGTTTCGCTGCGGCTTCAATTTGAGCAATGTTGTGCTCATCACTTAAAAAGGCATTCAAGACGTTCGCCGCTTCAGTTAATTCACTTTTGATCAGATCGTGGTACATAGGGAATTCTCTAATTGTTATCTTCGATGGGGTGATTTAGCCACAAAGCTAAATACCATTGTTTACGAGTTTACTCGAACCATCCAGAGTGTCGATAGCTGCGCGTCAACTAATGCCAATTCCTCCCCCTACTTCGCCCACAAATTCAGCACGGACCGACAATTTTAGAATTTTCACTCTACTTAGATCACTTTTTAAGCACGATTGGGTTTTACATTTCATTAATGAGTTGTTTACACTCTAACTGGTTAGACCTCTTATAAGATAAACGACGTATAACCCTTAACCCTACATTTTGGGGCGTCGAAGAAGGAAATACACATGGACATCTTGCTCTCAATATTAGGCTTTACGGTGGTACTGGCGACCTGCTTATACCACCGCAGCTCCTTAATCCTTTCACTGTTTGCGTTAACACTGACGATGGTCGTGCTCTCCATCTGGGGCAGCGCAGGATCGTTGAGTTGGATACTGTACATCGCCGCCACTGCGGTTTTGGCCGTTCCATCGATTCGTCAGTCTCTGATCAGTAAAAAAGCCCTTTCTCTCTTTAAGAAAGTGCTGCCCGCCATGTCTCAAACCGAAAAAGAGGCGTTGGATGCCGGTACGGTTTGGTGGGAAGCAGAGCTTTTTAAAGGCAAACCAGACTGGAACAAGCTGCACGACATTAAAGCGCCGACGTTAAGTGCCGAGGAGCAAGCTTTCCTCGATGGCCCCGTCAATGAAGTGTGTGCGATGGTGAACGACTATCAGGTCACCCACGAGTTGGCCGATCTACCACCGCAAGTTTGGCAGTACCTAAAAGACAACAAGTTCTTCGCAATGATCATCAAGAAGCAGTACGGTGGGCTTGAGTTCTCTGCCTACGCTCAGTCGCTGGTATTGCAAAAGCTCACTGGCGTCTCTGGCGTGCTCTCTTCTACCGTTGGCGTGCCTAACTCATTGGGCCCGGGCGAACTGCTGCAACACTACGGCACCGACGAACAGAAAAACTACTATTTGCCACGCTTAGCCGAAGGTAAAGAGATCCCTTGTTTTGCACTGACCAGCCCAGAAGCAGGCTCAGACGCGGGATCCATTCCAGACTTCGGTATTGTCTGTAAAGGCGAATGGGAGGGCAAAGAAGTCCTCGGCATGCGCCTAACTTGGAACAAGCGCTACATCACGCTCGCCCCAGTCGCCACCGTTCTCGGCCTCGCCTTTAAATTGCGCGATCCAGACGGCTTACTCGGCGAGACGGAAGAACTCGGCATCACCTGCGCGCTGATTCCCACACACCTAAAAGGGGTGGAAATAGGCAATCGCCACTTCCCGCTCAACGTGCCTTTCCAAAACGGCCCGACACGAGCCAATGATCTGTTTGTACCTTTAGATTTCATCATTGGTGGCCCATCAATGGCCGGTCAAGGTTGGCGCATGCTGGTCGAATGTTTGTCTGTGGGTCGCGGGATCACCTTACCGTCGAACTCAACCGGTGGCATTAAGACGGCGGCTTTGGCAACTGGTGCGTACGCGCGTATTCGCCGTCAATTTAAACAACCGATTGGCCAGATGGAAGGCGTCGAAGAGCCATTAGCACGTCTAGGTGGTAACGCGTATGTGATGGACGCGGCGAGCAACCTGACTGTCGCGGGGATTGATTTGGGTGAAAAGCCCTCGGTCATCTCAGCGATCGTGAAGTATCACTGCACCCACCGCGGTCAGCAAAGCATCATCGATGCGATGGACATTGTCGGTGGTAAGGGCATTTGTCTTGGACCGAAGAACTTCCTCGCGCGCGGCTACCAAGGCTCCCCGATTGCCATCACGGTAGAAGGGGCCAACATCCTCACCCGCTCCATGATCATCTTTGGCCAAGGGGCGATTCGTTGCCATCCGTTTGTGCTGGAAGAGATGAATGCGGCTTACTCTGACGCCTCCGATGCGCTTGATAAGTTTGATAGCGCGCTTGCCGGTCACGTCAGCTTTACCCTGAGCAACCTTGTGCGCAGTGTCTGGCTGGGTGTTACCGATGGCCGTTTCTCCAGTGCACCGGTTCAAGACAGCACGAAACGTTACTACCAGCAGCTTAACCGCTACAGTGCTAACATTGCCTTCTTGGCCGATATTTCGATGGCGGTACTGGGTGGTTCGTTGAAGCGTAAAGAGCGCTTGTCGGCTCGCTTGGGCGACATTTTGAGTCAATTGTACTTAAGTTCAGCCACGTTGAAACGCTTTGACAACGATGGCCGCATTAGTGATGACTTGCCATTGGTTCACTGGGGATTGCAAGACAGCTTGAAACAAACCGAGCTAGCGATTGATGAGTTTCTCGCCAACTTCCCAAATCCTTGGTTGGGTAAAATCCTGCGCGCTCTGATCCTGCCTTTTGGCCGCGTTCGCCGAGCGCCGAATGACAAACTCGACAGCAAAGTCGCGCAAATTCTGCAAACGCCAAGCGCCACTCGTGCTCGCTTAGGTCGTCATCAATACTTCGAAGCGAGTGAGTTCAATCCTGCGGGTAAAATTGAGCAAGCCTTGACGGTAATTTTAGAGGCAGAGCCGGTGTTTAAGAAAGTATGTAAAGCGCTCAATGAGCGTAAGCCTTTCTTGCGCCTCGATCTCATCGCCGATATTGGCCTAGAGAAAGGCATCATCGACACAAAAGAGGCTGAACTGCTACGCAGTGCCGAAGAGCACCGCCTCTATGTAATCAACGTCGATGATTTCGAGCCCAAAGAACTGGCGACCAAACCAGTTCGAAAGAATAAGCCCAAAATCGTCGAAGTCGCCTAATGCGCGCATACTAAGCGTATAAAAACGACAAAGGGCAGCCTCGCTGCCCTTTGCTTTATCTCGCTATCCTTACTGGTAACTATCCTTACTGGTAAATAGAAACCTTCGCTAAGCCGACGAGTTATCGTCACTAAGGTTGATGTTGGATTGATAGAGAGCATCACTCTTAAACACTCTCCATCGATGCTTGCCTGCATAGCGCTGCCGCAACAGCTCTTACGGATTACTTCTTCGGCATCTCAAGTTGCATTTCCGGCATCGCTTCTTTCTTGGCTTTGAGCTTACGCATCACAAACCAGACCACTAGCCCCAACAAAATCGCAATTAGGTTGCCGACACCGATGATGATCATACTCTTGGTTCGCTGAGCTTTTCTAAACTCAGCCAACTGCATCTCTTCCATGATTTTCTGTTGCTTAAGGCGTTCCTCTTCTTGCAGACGACGGGTCTCAGCAATATCGATGTCTTCGACCACACTGTAGGTGTGTTGATTCTTGGCAAAGATCAGAGGACGTTGCGAGCCCAACTCGGTGGCGAAGGTCTTTGAGGACCATTGGTAATTGCCCAGCGTACCGTCATACGGCACTTCAAGCTCAAAGGTGCTGCTTTCTGGCTCCGAAGCCCCTTGCACGCTAACCACATTGCCCTTCGGATCAGTATGGTCGACAAACCCAGCAAGACTGCCTGGCATGATCATCCCCATCTCACCGGAGAACACCACGCGATGAGGCTCACCAGCGGCTCGTGATTGAATGAAGGTCGTTTCCAATGGGGTGGGATAAACCAATACCTCTTGCTCTTGAGCACGCAGGAACACACCATTGCCGGAGGTAATGCGCACGCGATACTTACCCGGCGCGCTGGTAATAGGTAGCGACACCGTAAACACGCCATCGCCCGCCACTTCGTCGAGCCCTTGACCATCATCAGCAAACACACCGATCTCTTCTGGCACCGGACGCGCTTCTTTGACTAACTGATCTTCATTCTCAACATACTTGGTGAAGGTCACTTTTAGTTGAACGCGGTCCAGAAAATCACGCAAAACTAATGGCTTTTTGTCCGCCGTTAAGCGAGCAGTGAACTTCAGCTCTTCCCCTTGATAGAGCCGGTTGGGCAGCACGTCAGTAGCCAGTTCAAGATGAGAAATCAGAGTAATTTTGTTCTTAGGCGTGACTTTGCCGATCGCCTGCCAAGGACCGGGCATTGGGTTATCAATCGAAATGATGTCCATCGCCGACTCTTGATACCAACGCACATTATCTGGGCTGCGCCAGGCGTAATATTTCTTACCATCAGGGCGGACTAACACCACAGGTTGGGAGTTTTGCGCGCGGTAGATAACAAAGGTGATTTGCTTGATGGTGGGGTCGACTCGAAAACGGTTATCGAGCAGAGACATTGAGGACTCTTGCGCTGCAAATCCTAGACAACTGAATACCATGCCCACTAGGGCAATCCAACTCCTCAACATCCCTTCTCCTACTGACGCCAGAGGCTGCTTGCGCTCTTCTCGACGATATCTAATCTTTTATTGTGTGCTTCTAGTTCATCGGCCGTTGCTTTAATTACCTTTAGCGCTTTTCGACCACTGGCGACGCGTTTTATTGACTCACCTCCCACATCGCCGTCACTGGCGCTACCGGGATTAAATTGCAAAGAGGTCTGCCCACCGGTCATCAACAGGTAAACGTCGGCGAGAATCTCCGCATCGAGCAAAGCGCCGTGCAAGGTACGGTGTGAGTTATCTATGCCGTATCGCTCACACAAGATGTCCAAGTTGTTGCGCTTACCAGGGAAGATCTTCTTCGCCATCGCCAGCGTATCGGTGACTTTGCAGTAGTCTTCTGTTTTACCAATACTCGGGTCTAATAAGGCAAACTCATTGTCCATAAAGCCGGTATCGAAGGGCGCGTTGTGCGCCACCAACTCGGCCCCTTTGATGAACTCAAGGAACTCTTGGTGGATAGCGTGATACTCGGGCTTATCAACCAAAAACTCATCCGTAATACCGTGTACTTCTATCGCGTCTGGCTGAATCTCGCGATCGGGCTTAATGTAGACGTGAAAGTGTCGCCCGGTCAGCTTACGATTAATGATCTCAACGGCACCGATTTCAATAATGCGGTGACCAATATGCGGCGCGCCGCCTTCTCGGTTCATACCTGTGGTTTCGGTATCGAGTACAACGATGCGGCCGTATTGCGAATTGCTGCTGGTATTCATAACAATATCTATGTCAGACTATGTCTCTAAGTGATTAAACCAATAGTACCAAAACATGACGAAACAGGTGGAAATTTTCACAGACGGTTCTTGCCTTGGCAACCCTGGACCCGGTGGTTATGGCGTTGTCCTGCGTTACAAACAGACGGAAAAAACCTTAGCCAAAGGCTATACCCTCACCACCAATAATCGCATGGAAATGATGGCTACCATCGTCGCTCTCAAGGCGCTCAAAGAGCCTTGTCATGTCATCCTCACCACCGATAGCCAGTACGTTCGCCAAGGCATCACGCAATGGATTCACAACTGGAAGAAGCGTGGCTGGAAAACCGCCGACAAAAAACCGGTCAAAAATGCCGATTTATGGCAAGCGTTAGATGCCGAAACCGCACGTCACAACGTCGAGTGGCACTGGGTGAAAGGCCATGCCGGGCACAGAGAAAACGAGATGTGCGATGAGCTAGCCAGAGCCGCCGCAGAAAACCCAACCGAAGAAGATACAGGCTATCAGCCGAGCTAACGGTTCTTTGTTCTTCAATACCGCAGCTATTGCTTAGGGTTGAGGGAAATTTTGTAATTGACGCCCAGTGGCGTCAATTTTCGTTTAAGCTTCCAGTGAGGTTTGATCGGCTTGAGCGGGTAAGTCCGCTTTCTTGCTACGATAAAATAGAGGCTGCCCATCGGCCGCGCCCACTCCCCCAGGCTATTTTCCATCCAAGTCCAAAACGTTCGATAGCTTTGCATCGGAAACAGAGCGTAGCGATCGCACTCAATCACTTCATAATTGAGTACGCCCAGCCAATCTTTAATGCGATTGGGGGTAAACATCCGGCCACTCCAAGGCAAGTTGTGTTTGCGCCACGGCATCAGGCTTGCCAAGCCGGTCAAACTCAGTGGGTTAAAACCGGTCAAAATCAGATAGCCATCATCCATCATCACTCGGTCAACCTCACGTAATAAGCGGTGGGGATCGTTACAATAATCGAGTTGGTGTGCCATAACGATGGCATCAAAGCTCTTTTCTAGAAACGGCAGTTGATAACCGTCAGCGATGACGTTATGCAAGGGATTTTTTATGTCGAGCTGGACTTGATGTTGAATGTTGCAACTAAAACTGGTTAACTCACAACTCAAGCCACCTAGCTTGAGCAGGTGATAACCAAACAGCTTCGGACACCATTCATCGACGCGAGTTTGGATAGACTCACTCACCCACTGGCCGTTTTTTAATTGCGTCCACGAATGGGGTTGTTCTAGCTTCTTCTTACTGCGGGCTGGCTTCATACTTAACCTGCTTCACTCAAGAGTCGATGACGACAGTGTCACTGGAGAGACTTCCATGTTAGAGATCAAAAGCATACCTGCATTTAACGACAATTACATCTGGCTTATCGAAAATCGAGATAAGCGTTGTGCGGTTGTTGACCCCGGTGATGCGGCTCCAGTCCTGGCGTATCTCAAACAGCACGAATTGAGCTTGGAAGCGATTTTAATTACCCACCATCACAATGATCACATTGGCGGCGTCGCCGAGCTAGTGCGCCAATTCCCAACCATCAATGTGGTGGGGCCTGCAAGCGAGCCGATTCCAACCTTATCCCACTCTGTCTCTACTGGCGATCAAATTGAGCTGTTTGGTGAAGTGTTCCGTGTCATCGGCCTTGAAGGACATACATTAGGTCATATCGGCTACGTCGGTGATGGCAAACTGTTCTGCGGCGATGTGCTGTTTTCTGCCGGCTGTGGGCGCGTGTTTGAAGGCACGATGGAACAGATGCATACCTCATTGTGCAAACTGGCGGCTCTGCCTGATGAGACCGAGGTCTATTGCGCTCATGAATATACCGCGAGCAATGTCGCGTTTGCATTGGCGGTCGAGCCCGATAACGTCCAACTTCAGCAATATCGTGATGAAGTGAATCGGCTGCGTGCGCAAAATCAACCCACCCTCCCTACCACGCTTGGGAGAGAAAAACGCATCAACCCTTTCCTGCGTACCGGTGAACCCAGTGTCATGCGCTCGGTAGCCAATCGGACCCAAGAGACAGACGCACTCGCGATATTTAGCGCATTACGTGAGTGGAAGAACGAATTTTAGCACTTTGGTGCTTGTCACTGCCTAAGTGACGAAAGTATTATCAGCAGCCAAAGATTAAAAGGGCTGGATAATGCGATTGAAACATAGCTGGGCTTTGGCTCTCCTGCTGACAGGGTGTCAACTGACTCAGTCTGACCATACCGGTGAAGGCGAAAGCCCTGACACCAATACTCCTAACACGGCTTTGCAGCACACATCAGTAGCTGCGAAGCCCGCGACCAAGACAAAAGCCACCAAACCCGCGCCCGTTGTGACCCCAGAGTCTCAAGAAGATGTGTGGCAGCGAATTGCGATGCAACTCGAGATGCCAATCCCGGAGCACAAAAGCGTGGATTACTACCGCACTTGGTATCTCAAACACCCTAACCATCTCAAAACCGTCTCCGAGCGCGCGCAGCCATTTCTCTACCTAATTACGGAGAAAATCGAGCAGCGTGGCCTTCCGCTAGAATTGGCCCTGCTTCCTGTCGTAGAGAGCTCATTTGATGCCTTTGCCTACTCGCACGGTAGCGCCGCTGGCTTGTGGCAGTTTGTACCTGCGACCGGTAAATCATTTGGCTTGAAACAGAACTACTGGTATGACGGACGTCGAGATGTCGATGCCGCGACCGATGCCGCGCTTGACTACCTCACTCAGTTAAACCGCCGCTTCGATGGCGATTGGCAACATGCCATCGCAGCCTACAATAGCGGTGGCGGTCGTGTCTCTAGTGCAATTCGTAAAAACAAAAAACTGGGTAAGCCGACCGATTTTTTCTCGCTTGACCTCCCTAAAGAGACCAGTGGTTATGTCCCTAAACTGCTCGCCCTAGCGGATGTGGTGGCCAACCAAGAAAAATACGGTATCGATATTCCTGCCATCGCCAACCAGCCTGTGGTTGAACTGGTTGATCCTAAAGAGCAGTTAGATCTGGCGATTGCAGCCAACTACGCTGGCCTAACGGTAAAAGAGCTGCAAAGCTTAAACCCAGCTTACAATCAGTGGGCCACCGCACCCGATGGCCCCCATCAGTTATTGCTGCCCGTCAATTCGGTCGCACCGTTTCGCCAAGCCGTTGAAGCCAACCGTGGTCAAGGTCTAAAAGTGGTGCGTTACAAGGTGAAATCGGGCGATAGCCTGAGTGTGATTGCCAACAAACACAACACAACCACTAAGGTGATTCGCACCGCCAATAACCTCAAAGGCAACACGATTCGCGCGGGTCAGTACCTGATGATTCCGACCTCGACCCGTGACGACAAAGCGTACACCTTGAGCGCATCCAACCGATTGGCACAAACCCAGTCTCAAGCGCGTGGCACCTATAAACTGACGCATACTGTGAAGTCAGGGGAGAGCCTCTGGAGCATTGCCTCTACCAACAACGTATCGCACCAATCCTTGGCAAAGTGGAATGGCATGAGCCCAAGAGACACGTTGCGCGTTGGCCAATCACTGGTGATTTGGAAAGAGAACAAAGAAGGCGCGATCATTCGCACTGTCTTTTATGATGTCCGCTCCGGAGATACCCTCAGTGGTATCGCGAGCAAGTTCAAAGTGAAAAGCCGCGACATCGTCAAATGGAATGACCTGAGCAATCAGAAATACCTCAAGCCCGGTCAAAAACTCAAGTTGTATGTCGATGTCACTAAGGTGAGCGTATGAACCCGTCAAGTAACCCTTTGATCATGCTGGTGGATATTTTCCGTTCGCCCAGCGCTTGCTTTCTCGCCTTGTACCAGCGCGGCATGTGGGGATGGCAACCCTACTTGTTTCTAATTCTGTCGCCATTTTTGTTCTGGGGCGCCTACTTTGACATGGTCAATGTCGCCTGGCTACAAGAGACACTGGAAGCGCAATTGGCTATCACCAATCCTGAGCAGCTCGCTCTACTGGATGCTAATACCTTAATGGCCAGTGAGATCATCAGTGATGTCGCCGGACGCACACTGACGATTGTGATGTTGGCGTTTTGGTTTAATTTGGCCACTAAGCCGAGTCAGCATCAACATGGTTTTTGGCGTTGGTTTGCGGCGAGCGCGGTGATCACCTTCCCAGCGATCATTGGCGATTTGGCGAGCTACATCAGTGTGCTGTTAAAACACGGTCAAGTGATGGTCTACGCTGCCGATCTCAATAGTTTGAATGGCTTACTCAAATTGCCGCTGACTCACTCATGGTCGCAATTTGCCAGCTCGTTTCCTTTGCTGCTGCCTTGGTACATCGCACTGGGATATGCAGCGGTCGGCACTTGGACGGAGTTTGAGCGTGGCCAAGCGTTAGCCATCGCCGCTCTCCCTTGGGTCGCTTACTACCTGATTTGGGCTCTCTATATTGTTATTTTTTAAGCTCAAAACTGGCTAACATTGGATTATGATCGGAGGCGTCACTGTGTGGTGCCTCTGCTGTCTTCAGCGTCAATCCACGATAGAAGATATGATCCAGCTGCAGGCCCGTCAGAAACTGAGTGCGGTTATCAGGCGTAAAAGTGACCGCGTTGAGCGCTAAGCCCGACAACGCTTGACGCATCACCGTCATGCGCTCTTCACTCCAACTGTTAAAATCCCCCGCCACCAGCATTGGCCCCTGATGCTTTCTGAGCTCCGTCACCAAGGTGTCAATTTGGCGCAGGTACTCTTGGGTGCCATAAGTGAAATTAACCGCATGAATGTTGACCACGGCAAGCTCACGGCCATCACTCAACGGATAACGAGCATAGAGCGCCGATTTGGGTAAACGCAGCCAAGGTTCCAATTCAGTGTAAGCGCAAGCCAGACGCGGGGCACCGAGTGTCAAATTGAGCACTCCGGCACTGGTATCAAACACTTTAAACGCATCCACTTGGGTGCCAAACCAACGCGCTTGTTCAATGTATTGCTTGAACGCCTCCCCCATGCTCGCCTCTTGCAGCAGCACCAACTGCTTGTTGTCACTGAGCTCGCGCAGCGCTGATTGCCAAGAGGGACGATTTTGCTTGTAGATATTCCACACCAAGATATTCAGTTGCCCCTCTTTATCCAGCGCAGGCGCCTGTGGATTCTGGTAGCAATGCAGGGAGACCTGACTCTCTTGATTGGACAGCGAGTAGACCTGACGGTCGGCAGGCAAGATAAAAATGGTATGAAAGAGCGTGAGCCCCATTAGCGTAAGCGCACTTATGGTGACTAGCGTTATGGTAAGGCGTTGTTTCATTTCGCGACCCTATTTGGAAAAGGGAGAGTTGGAAAGCGGGTAGTGAGAAAAGGCATAGCTAGAAAAAAACATAGAGTAAAACGTGTGGTAAGGAAAGCGGTCTTAGATAAAACAAAAGAGCCATTAGGCTCTTTTGTTCTCATTCGGATTCGGCGTTAAATCGCTTCTTCGTCTTCTTCACCCGTACGGATGCGTACCACGCGCTCCACATCTGTAATAAAGATTTTACCGTCGCCAATTTTACCGGTTTGTGCGGTTTGGATGATGGTGTCGACACACTGCTCAGCCACCTCTTCGTTGACCACAATCTCAAGCTTCACTTTCGGCAGAAAGTCCACCATGTACTCCGCGCCTCGGTAGAGCTCGGTATGACCTTTCTGACGACCAAAGCCTTTCACTTCAGAGACCGTCATACCTGTGATACCGACTTCTGCCAACGCTTCACGTACGTCATCCAATTTAAATGGCTTGATGATGGCTTCGATTTTTTTCATGTTCATCCCTTAAACTTGCGCAACATATTTTCCCGATTATCACACGAACATCATGCAATAAAAAGCCCGAGCCAACACTCACCAAAAGTTTATCACTCAACCAAGGTCATGACTCGGGTCCTTTAACCAATCCCACCGTCGCAAAGCAATGACGAGACTGTGAAGAATGGCATTATTTTAAGCTTGCGTAATACGCGGCTAAGTTTTCGATATCCGCATCACTGAGCATCGACGCTTGCGCCTGCATTACTGCTGCCAAGCCGCCATTGCGCTCTTTGTTTTTGTACGCCTTGATAGAGGAGATCAAGTACTGCTCATTTTGGCCCTTTAAGTTTGGATAGCCAGGGATCACGGCAATACCATCAGCGCCATGACACGCCGCGCACACGGCGGCCTTCGCTTGCCCTGCCGCCGCATCGCCCGCCGCTAATGCGTGTCCACTCACTAATCCTAGGCTCATCATCACTGTGATTGCGATTGTCTTCATTGCTCTTCCTTATCCATTGTCTTTTTTGTTTGATGACGATGGGTATCGCCACTCCCCAATAAGGCTAGGGGTATTATTTTTACGATTGTGGCACAACTCTGGTTTACTTGTTCCAGGTAAGTTCACAATCTTGACCAATAAAGGCTTTATCAACAAAGAGATGCGCCACTGCTGCAACTTGGTCACCACACATTAAAATCGGCGTTCGGCGTCTCAACCAGCTGGGTACGCCGTACTCCTGAAACAGTTTTTTCATCGGCCGGCGATGACCTCGTTCAGAAGGGTGAGCGGTAAAACCTTGCGGGTCAAAAGTAATACGCAGGGGCTGTGCACTAAGCGCTGCTAAAGACAAATGCCCTTGAGAAGAAGTGCGCAGCGCGAGGTGCCCCAAGTTGGCGGGAAGTTCGATACTCTGACCGATAGTAATCTCATGCTGCCAATGTTCGAGACTGGCGTGATCGCCAACCAAGTAGAGTCGCTGCTGATAACGACGAACCTCTCGCTGACCATCCACAACAAACCTAGGGTTCGCATCACAGCGCGCCAGTGCCACTTGTTGCCATATCAATGCGAGTTGATTGACGCTTGGCATGGCGAGTTGGTGCTCGGCAAACCACATACGCATCAATCTTGCACGCATCACCTCACTGCACGTGCTTAAGGCTTCAATCGATAAGCTCGCATCAGCAAGCAGAACTGCGGCGAACTTATCCTCAAGCAGTTCATCAAGTAGTAACTCTTGCTCGGCGCACAGCTGCGCACTGCGCGCAATCGCAGTGGGTAAGTGGGGCCAGCGCTCGGTCAGCACGGGGGAGACATGATGGCGAATAAAGTTGCGATCAAAGCGGGCATCTTGGTTGCTTTCATCCTCTATCCAATCGAGCTGATGTTCTTGCGCGAAAGCGACGATCGCTTCTCGGCTCACATCGAGTAAAGGGCGCAGCAAAGTCCCTTCGCGCAAATTTTTTTGCTTACCCATCGCAGAGAGCCCTTTCGGCCCGCTGCCACGTTTTAACGCGAGTAGAAACGTCTCGACTTGGTCATCGCTATGATGCCCGGTTAACAGCACATCGCCTTGGCTGAGATAGTGTTCGAGGGCTTGATAACGCGCCTGGCGCGCCTTCGCTTCAAGGCTTTCACTGCCGCAATCGAGCGTCACTTTCTCTACATGGCACTCCATCTGCGCCGCTGCTGCCCATTGCTCACACCGCTTAGCCCAATGGTCCGCATTTGGACTTAAGCCATGATGAACGTGAACCGCGCAGACATCGAGTTCTGGGCGCTGCGTGGCGCGATATTGATGAAGTAGATGCAGCAAAACACGCGAATCAACGCCACCACTGAGCGCCAACACCACACGTGGCTGGCTCTGTTTGGATGCGTCGAGATAACTCGACAAGGCTTGGCTAAAGTGTGAATAGAGATCAGTCATAAGGCATCAAGGTTAGACTCATTGGCCAAAGTGTATCACTGCCACTTGGAGGGAGCTATGATGCTCAAGCGCAAAAGGCGAGCGCCACTACGCAAAAAGGCCGAAACAGAGTCCGGCCTTGAAAGATAGAGACGATAAATCAGCAGTAACCGTAGCTCATCAAACGCTGGTAACGACGCTCAAGAAGCGTATCGTTGTCGAGCGAGGCTAGATCATCAAGCTGCTTGAGTAGCGTCGCTTTCATATTTTGCGCCATCTGAACATGGTCACGATGTGCTCCGCCTAGTGGCTCTTCAATGATTTCATCAATCAGCTCAAGCTCTTTAAGACGAGGAGCAATCAGACCCATCGCCTCTGCCGCTTGCGGCGCTTTGTCTGAATCACGCCATAAGATAGACGCACAACCTTCCGGTGAAATCACCGAGTAGGTCGAGTATTGCAGCATGTTGACGTAATCACCAACACCGATCGCCAATGCACCGCCAGAGCCGCCTTCACCGACGACGTTACAAATCACAGGCACTTTCAAGCCCGACATGACTTTCAAGTTGGTCGCAATCGCTTCTGACTGACCGCGCTCTTCCGCGCCAACACCTGGGTAGGCACCAGCAGTATCAATGAAGGTAATGATCGGCATGTTAAAACGCTCAGCCATTTCCATCAGACGCTTAGCCTTACGGTAACCTTCTGGCTTAGGCATACCGAAGTTGCGTTTCACTTTGTCACGAGTCTCACGTCCTTTTTGATGACCAATGATCATCACAGGTCGGCCATCAAGGCGTGCCATACCACCGACAATCGCTTTGTCATCCGCGTACGCTCGGTCACCGGCTAGCTCTTCAAACTCGGTAAACATATGCTGGATATAGTCCAGCGTGTAAGGACGTTGTGGGTGGCGGGCCAGTTGAGCGGTTTCCCACGCACCAAGATCACTGAAGGTCTTCTTTTTCAGTTCTAAACTCTTTTTCTCTAGCTGTTCGATCTCTTTCGCGAGATCGACGCCAGAATCACCACCATGACGAGACACATCACGTAGCGCTTCGATTTTTGCTTCTAGCTCTGCGATTGGTTTTTCAAACTCTAAAAAATTCAGGCTCATCTATCGATCCTTGTGGGTTTGGCGTTCACCAAACTTAGTTAAATTCGAGTTCCACTTGGCTAGCACCAAGCAGTTGTTTTAAATTGTCTAACAGTTCGTCGCTTGGCGTTACTCGCCACTGGGTCCCTAGCGTTAAACGCGCTCGTGCATCGCTACGCTGGTAGTATACATGGACAGGGACTGTCCCTGCCCGATAAGGCTCTAGTATTTGACTAAAGCGCTCAAAAAACTGCCCATCAATTTGATTGTGATCGATGGAGAGCGACAAACCACGCGCGTATTTTTCTCGCGCTGATCCAAGATCCATGACTTCACGGGCCGACATTTTAAGTCCCCCATTGAAATCATCAAAGCTGACCTGTCCAGAAACCACGAGAATTCGATCTTTTTCAAGCAATTCGGCGTAGCGATCCAGCGCATCGGAGAACAACATCACTTCCATGCGGCCACTGCGATCGTCCAAGGTCATAATGCCAATACGTGAACCTCGCTTGGTGGTCATCACCCGTGCTGCGACCACCAACCCCGCCACCGTGACACTTTGATCGCGCCGAGTCGGCGTCGCATCGGCTAAGCGGCAACTGGTGTATTTATCTAACTCTTTAAGGTACGCGTTGATCGGATGCCCCGTCAAATAGAGACCTAAGGTATCACGCTCCCCTTCTAGCCACACTTTCTCTGGCCAAGGTGGCACCTTGGTGTATTTGTGCTCAACTTCCTCAGGCGCTTCGGTCAATACGCCAAACAGATCCGTTTGACCAAAGGCTTCGGCTTGGTGATGCTGACTGGCCGCTTTGACTGCATCATTGAGTGACGCCATCATCGCCGCTCGATGTGGCCCCAATCTATCAAGCGCACCGGCGTAAATCAGTTTTTCAATCACTCGTTTATTGACCTTTTTCAGATCGATTCGTGCACAGAAATCAAACAGGTCTTTAAAGTGGCCGCCCTCTTGCCTCGCTTGCATGATGGCATCAATCGGCCCCTCACCGACACCTTTGATCGCACCAATACCGTATACAATGGCGCCATCGTCATCGACATTGAAACGATACAAACCAGAGTTGATGTCCGGTGGTAGCACCTTGAGCTTCATGCGCAAGCATTCGTCCACCAGACCAACCACTTTCTCGGTGTTATCCATATCGGCGGTCATCACCGCGGCCATGAACTCCGCAGGATAGTGTGTTTTTAACCACAGCGTTTGGTACGACACCAAGGCATAGGCAGCGGAGTGCGATTTGTTAAAACCATAACCGGCGAATTTTTCCACCAAGTCAAAAATCTTCATCGCCAACTCGCCGTCGACGCCGTTTTTAATCGCCCCCTCTTCGAAGATGGCGCGCTGTTTGGCCATCTCCTCAGGTTTTTTCTTACCCATAGCTCGGCGCAACATATCCGCGCCACCGAGCGTATAGCCCGCGAGGATCTGGGCAATCTGCATCACCTGCTCTTGGTAGAGAATGATGCCGTAGGTCGGGTCGAGGGTCTCTTTGAGCGATTCGTGTTGCCAGGTTTCATCTGGGTAGGAAATCGCTTCGCGGCCGTGCTTACGGTCGATGAAGTTATCCACCATCCCCGATTGCAGCGGGCCCGGTCGAAATAGGGCCACCAGTGCGATGATGTCTTCAAAACAGTCTGGCTGAAGTCGCTTGATCAGCTCTTTCATTCCGCGCGATTCGAGCTGGAATACCGCTGTGGTCTCGGAGTTTTGCAGTAAGCGGAATGATGGCGCGTCATCGAGTGGGATCGATTCGATTCTCACCGGCGCTTTGCCCTCGCGCTCAAGGCGAGGGTTAATCAGCCCCAAAGCCCAATCGATAATGGTCAGGGTACGCAGACCCAAGAAGTCGAACTTCACCAGACCGGCGGTTTCCACATCGTTCTTATCAAACTGAGTGACAGGGAAGTGTCCTTCCGCATCGGCATAAATCGGAGCAAAGTCGGTGATGGTCGTGGGTGAGATAACCACGCCCCCCGCATGCTTACCGGCGTTTCGTGTACACCCTTCAAGGATGCGACACATGTCGATCAGCTCTTTGACATCTTCGTCGGCTTCATACAGCTCAGGTAATGCAGGTTCGGCCTTGAACGCTTTTTCGAGCGTCATACCCGGATCGGGTGGCACCAATTTAGAGATGCGGTCAACAAATCCAAACGGATGGCCCAGCACTCGGCCGACATCTCGGATAACCGCTTTGGCCGCCATGGTACCGAAGGTAATGATCTGCGATACCGCATCACGACCATACATTTCCGCCACGTGATCGATCACCTGATCACGCTTGTCCATACAAAAGTCGACGTCAAAATCGGGCATCGAAACACGTTCTGGGTTCAAGAATCGCTCGAACAGCAAATCGTACTCAAGCGGATCCAGATCGGTGATCTTTAGCGCGTACGCCACTAAGGAGCCGGCACCCGAACCTCGGCCAGGGCCTACAGGAATATCATTGTCTTTGGACCACTGGATAAACTCCATTACGATCAAGAAGTACCCCGGGAAGCCCATGTTGTTGATCACTTCCAGCTCGACTTGCAAGCGCTCATCGTATTCTGGTCGTCTTTCGGCACGCACTTGCGGGTCAGGGAACAGAAACTCCAGTCGCTCTTCGAGACCTTCTTGTGACTTTTTCACTAGGAACTCGGTTTCCAACATGCCATCGGTTGGGAAGGCCGGCAGGAAGTACTCATCCAGTCTCACCGTCACGTTACAACGCTTAGCAATTTCTACACTGTTCTCGAGGGCCTCAGGGATGTCGGCGAAAAGCTCGCACATCTCTTCTTCGGTGCGCAAATATTGCTGAGAGCTGTAATTTTTTGGGCGGCGCGGGTCTTCTAAGGTGTAGCCATCATGAATCGCGACGCGAATTTCATGAGCATCAAACAGCGAGGGCTCGAGAAACACCACCTCATTGGTCGCCACCACCGGCAGTTGCTGCTGCTCGGCAAATTCGAGCGCGAAGTGTAGGTAACTCTCTTCGTCGTTACGCCCGGTTCGAGTGAGTTCGAGGTAGAAACGGTCGGCAAAATGTTGCTGATAAAACGCGGCACACTGCTCGGCAATCCCTTGGTTGCCTTTGAGTAGCGCACGACCGATTTCACCGCTTCGACCACCGGACAACACAATCAAGCCTTCAGAAAGCTCAGCCAACCACGCCTTGTCAATCACAGGCTGGTGTTGAACATGGCCTCTCAAGTAGGCTTTAGAAATCAATAAGGTGAGATTGTTGTAACCGGTGTTGTCTGCCGCAAGCACGGTTAGCTTCGTCAGCTCATCGCCAAACTCCGGCGATTGCATGACAAAATCCGCTCCTATGATGGGTTTTACACCACAGTTGTGCGCAGTGCTGTAAAACTTCACCAAGCCACACAGGTTGGTAAAATCGGTGAGCGCAACGGCAGGCATACCTAGTTCAGCCACTTTCTTCACCAAGGGCGGCACTTTCGACAGCCCGTCAATCATGGAGAAATCACTGTGAACTCGAAGGTGGATAAACTTAGGGTCGTTCATAGGTTGTGAATCACTTAGGTACAAATAGGTAACATCAGTTGGGGGCTATTCTACGTTATCGCCCCCACTCGCTCAATTCGCAAGGCTACTCGATGCCGAGCGCGCGTTTCACCGGCTTAAAGCTTTTGCGATGCTCATCAATCACGCCGTGCGCTTCAATCGCCGCAAAATGGGCTTTGGTCGGGTAACCTTTGTGTTGCGCAAAACCAAATTGCGGATGTCGCTTATCAAGCGCTTCCATCTCTTGATCGCGCACCACTTTTGCGATGATTGACGCTGCACTGATTTGCGCGACACGCAAATCACCTTTGACGACCGCCATTGCATCCATAGGCAGATCAGGGACTCGGTTGCCATCAATCAGAGCAAGATCGGGCGTTAGCGATAAACCCGCAATCGCGCGCTGCATCGCAACCATTGTCGCTTGAAGGATATTCCACTCATCAATTTCAGCAGGGGAGCATCGACCGATAGACCAAGCCAACGCTTTCTCTTTGATCTCCGGTAGCAAGGCTAAACGCTTTTTCTCAGAGAGTTTTTTTGAATCATTGAGCCCTTCGATCGGATTGTTCGGGTCGAGGATCACCGCTGCGGTCACGACATCGCCGACTAAAGGGCCACGCCCCACTTCATCGACACCGGCAATCCATTGATAGCCTGTTGGATACTCAAACGGGGCTAAGGGGGTAGCTTGTTTTGCCATTTATGCTTTACCTATTAATGATAATACGGCGTTGGCCGCTTGTTCATCGGCGCCTTTACGAATCCAATGATGCATCTCGGTGAATTTCTCGACCATCGTCTCCCCTTCACCAGCCAAGAGCCTTTCTATCTCCGCACTGAGATTTTCTGGTGTGCACGCTTCGAGTAAGTACTCTTTAACGATCTCTTTGTCCGCCAAAATATTAGGTAAAGAGACAAACGGCGTTTTGACTAAGCGACGCGCGATAAACGCAGTAATGGCGTTCACTTTATACCCCACCACCATAGGACGCTTAATGAGCATGCACTCTAACGCCACGGTGCCAGAGGCCAGCAGGACCACATCAGACGCCGTAATGACGTTACGCGCGGTATCATCCACCAAGGTGAACTCAAGTTCTGGTGCATAAGTTTGCCAAGCATGCTCAAATTGCTCACGACGCTTAGGGTTAACCAAGGCCACCACAAAGCCTAAATCGGGATGGGTTTGATGCAGGCGTTGGCAGGTTTCAAGGAAAGGTTGGGAGAGCATGTTAAGCTCACTGCCGCGACTGCCTGGCAGCACCGCTAACCAGCGTTTATTCGGGTCCAAACCGAGCAACTCACGCGCGGGCGCTTTGTCGGAGACCATAGGAATTGCATCGGCAAGGGTGTGGCCAATAAACTCACACGGCACTTGGTGGCGATCATAGAAGGCTTTTTCAAACGGCAAGAATGCAAGCACCAGATTCGTCGCTGCTTCAATCTTGACGATACGTTTTTGTCGCCACGCCCAAACCGACGGGCTGACATAATGGACGGTTTTAATGCCCGCTTGCTTTAAACTGAGCTCAAGCCGTAAGTTGAAATCAGGCGCATCGATACCGACAAACACATCGGGCGGATTGTGAGTAAAGTAATCGACCAAAGATGCTTTGACTTTGAGCAGTCTCGGCAGTCGACCCAGCACTTCGACCAGCCCCATCACGGCCAGTTCTTCCATATCGAACAGAGATTCGCAGCCCTGAGCGATCATCTTAGGGCCACCAATACCGACAAATTCCGCATTGGGGTAGCGCGCTTTTATCGCTTTGATAAAGCCCTCGCCTAAGGTATCACCAGAGAGTTCCCCCGCGACGATACCAATTCTCAGTGGCTTTTCCATTGTCATGATGTATCGGTCCAATTAAATGCAAAATAAAAAAGGCCGTCTGATTTCCTAGACAGCCTTTTAGACATCGAGCGCAGGCCGCGATTAACGAATAATGCCGCGTTCTGTATTTTCCAGCATGTGCGAGAAGCGTCCGACAGAGGCAAACTCTTTCGCCATTTCCGCCAAGATAGGTTTCACTTCTTCCATGGTTTTGCCTGAGCGGTAGATTTCTTTGTACGCTTTTTGTAGGGCGCGAATCTCAGCTCTTTCAAACCCATTGCGCTTAAGGCCAACCAAGTTCAAACCAAATGGGGTGGCGTGGTTACCTTGCGCTAAGACATAGGCAGGCACGTCTTGGACGACAGCAGAACAGCCACCGATATACGCGTAAGCACCCACCGTACAGAAAGGGTGAATCGCTGACAGTGCCATCACACCCGCGTAATCTTCCAAGGTTACGTGACCACCTAAAATGGCGTTGTTTCCGATGTGTGTATGGTCACCAACAATCACGTCGTGTGCGATGTGTGCGTTAACACACAATAGGTTGTCGTTACCAATGACCGTCGTCGCTTTGTCTTGCACCGTACCACGGTGGATCTGCACCGCTTCACGTATGACGTTGCGATCGCCAATCACCACTGTTGTCTCTTCGCCGCCGTATTTCTTATCTTGGTTCTCTTCACCAATGACCGCGTGCGGGAAGATGCGGTTCTCTTTACCTATCGTCGTATGACCTTTGATCACGACATGGGACATGATTTCTGTGCCCTCACCAATCTCCACTTGGCCGGAGATGTAAGTGAAAGGCCCAACGGTCACATTCGCAGCGATGGATACGTCACCTTCGATGACCGCAGAAGGGTGAATTTGAGCCGTCTCATGAATCATATTAGAACTCTCGACGAGCACATTTAAGCTCTGCTGAACAAACCACTTCGCCATCAACCGTTGCTACACCATTGAATGCAGCAATGCCGCGGCGCTCTTTCAAAAATTCTACTTTGATAACCAGTTGATCACCTGGAGTGACCGGTTTACGGAACTTGGCTCCGTCGACACTGGCAAAGTAGTACAACTCGTTCTCAGAAGGCGCACCAAACGATTTAAACGCCAGAAGACCTGTCGCTTGTGCCATCGCTTCCAAAATCAGTACACCAGGGAACACTGGGAGTTGCGGAAAATGACCCGTAAACTGAGGTTCATTGACTGAAACATTTTTGATCGCCGTGAGGTACTGCGCTTCTTGAAAATCCGTCACACGGTCAATGAGCAAGAATGGGTAGCGATGAGGCAACAATTCCTGAATTTCAGTAATGTTCATCGTTTTATTTTCAGTAGTCAAAGTCATATTCCTATGTTGAATGCTAAATTCTTTTAAGTTGTGGCGCATTATAGACGAAAAAGGCTCGCAAATCGCGAGCCTTCGCTGACAAAAACGCATGAGCCGTCAGATAGACTGAGCAGCGCTCAACGCGCGAGTGCCTGTGGCACACCCTGTTAGTCAGGCTGTTGGTTTTCCAACTGCTTTTCGACCGCTTTCAAACGCTTGTTCATCTCATCAATGCGATGAACACGAGCGGCGGTTTTACGCCATTCACGATTGGTCTGAAGAGGAATACCTGACGAGTACATGCCTTTCTCTTCAATACCTCGCATCACCATGCCCATACCGGTAATGGTAACGCCATCGGCAATCTCAATATGACCATTGATCACGCTGCCGCCACCAATGATACAGTACTTGCCAATGGTGGTACTGCCAGCAACAATCGTACCACCCGCCATCGCGGTACCATATCCGATGTGTACGTTGTGCGCGATTTGCAATTGGTTATCAAGAATGACGTTATCTTCAATCACCGTATCGTCAAGCGCGCCACGGTCAATCGTGGTACATGAACCGATTTCAACTCGGTTACCAATACGAACGCTACCAAGCTGAGGAATTTTAACCCACTCACCTTTCTCATTGGCATAGCCAAAGCCGTCTGAGCCAATCACAGTGTTGGCTTGCACTAGACAGTCTTCACCAAGAGAGACTTGATGATAAATGCTCACATTCGGCCATAGCTTGGTGCCTGCACCAATTGAGGCGTTTTTGCCAATAAAGCAGCCCGCGCCAATCGAGACATTATCACCCAGTGTTGCGCCTGACTCGACCACCGCATTCGCGCCAATCGAGACATTGCTGCCCAGTGTCGCATCCGCGGCGATAACGGCACTTGGCGCGATTTCAGCCGCCGGCATAGGCGTAGTGTCTAGCGCTTGCGCCACTTTGGCGAATGCCACGTAAGGGTCGTTGACAACAAGCACGTTGCCGTGGCATTGCTCTCGCTGGGCCTCTTTGACCATCACCACAGTGGCTTGGCACTGTTCTAAGTGCTTGGCGTACTTTGGGTTAGAAAGAAAAGTGACGTGGCCCGTTTGGGCCTTGTCCATCGGGGCAACCATAGTGACGGTCGCCGTTGCGTCGCCATACAATTGACCCGAGGTAATCGTTGCCAGTTCGGCAAGAGTCAGAGTTTTCATAAACGATTATTTAAGTGCTTTGATCACATCTTCAGAAATATCGAATTCAGGCTTACCGTATTGCAATGCAGTAATATCGATCACGAGATCGTAGCCTTCTTTTTCAGCGATTTTGTTCACCGCGTCTTGAATTACTTTAAACAGTTTCTGCTTCTCTTGTGCTTCACGACGAGCAGACGCTTGCTCAAGAGATTGACCTTTAATGCGGAATTCATTTTCGAGCTGCGCAATTTCGATACGCGCTTTTTCGACATCTTCTTGGCTCATCAGCTCAGCGTCACGCTTAAGTTTTTCCACTTTGGTACGCGCTTTCGCTTCAATCGCTTTTAGCTCGTCCGCTTTGTCTTTAAAGTCTTCCTGCATTTTCTGCAGAGCAACTTCACGTTGGGGCAGAGCCTGAAACACCATGGCGGTATTGATGTAACCAATTTTTTGCGCCGCTTCTGCTGCATGAGCAAAAAGAGAAGACGTCATAATAACAAGGCCAAGGCCCGCCGCTTTGATAGTTTTGTTCACTGTAAAATTCCCCTTTAGAAGGTTCTGCCGATTGTGAAAGTGAAGAATTCTTCGTCATCACCTTCGTATTTCTTAATAGGTTTCGCGACCGAGAAGACCAATGGTCCCATCGGAGACATCCATTGCAACGCCGCACCGTATGATGCACGATAGTTGGTTGGATCTGAGTAATCCTCATAGTATTGAGTGCCCGCATAACTCGCATCGTAGTTAAACTCGGTATCCCACACACTTGCCGCGTCGACGAACACACTGGTTCGGATTTGGCTGCGCACTTCATCAGACGCAAATGGCGTCGGTACAATCAGCTCCATACTGGCCAGCGCGATAGCATTACCACCAACCGAGTCGTCCGTTGCCACCACACAGCCGTCGTTTCCACTGCTTGGAGGACAGACGCTCGAGTTGCTGGAGTTGTAAACCGCCCTTGGACCTGCTGAGTTAGAACCAAAGCCACGTAATGTGGTGAAGCCACCCGCGTAGTAGTTCTCATAGAATGGGAACAGGTTATCGTTGCCATCCGTTTGACCGTAACCGTTACCGTAACCCAAGCGACCACGCATCAACAAGGTAAACTCGTGCTTTTTAGTCAATGGCACATACTGTCTCACGTCGTACTGCAGCTTAAAGTACTGTGCGTCTGAGCTAGGCACGGTGGCCTTGGCGAACGCACGTTGGTAGTTACCTGCTGTTGGGAAGTAGCCCTTGTTGAGGTTGTTGCGCGTCCAAGAGACATTCACGTCAAAATCTTGAGTGATGATGTTATCGCTTTCACCTTGACCAATACTGGCAGCAAACTGCTGCGCCTGATCGTAGGTGGGCACGTTACCGATGTTGTTATGGGTGTAGCCTAACCCGAATTCGAAACGGTTGAGTTCATCAAACGGGAAACCCCAAGTCACACTAGTACCATAACTTTCGTTGGTGTAGTCGATGATCCCCGCTTCTGAGGCTTCAAATTCGTTGTAGAAAATCTTACCGCCCATACTGACACCATCGAGGTTCCAGTACGGATCACGATACTCAAGGCTGACGTTCTTCTGGTAGTCGTTCATCATTGCACTGATACCGACGCGATCTCCAGAGCCCGCAAAGTTATCTTGTTGCAAACCGACCTGGAAACTGACCCCCGACTCAGTGCCGTAGCCAACACCAAAGTTAATGCTGCCTGAGTTGGCTTCTTTGACGTTGTAGACAAGATCTACCTGATCATCACTGCCCGGAACTCGTACCGTCTGGACATCAACGGTTTCGAAGAAGCCCAAACGGCTCAAACGGTTTTTACCCGTTTCTATCGCGCGCGAGTTAAGCCAACTGCCTTCCATCTGACGCATTTCACGGCGCAGCACTTCGTCTTTGGTCGCATTGTTACCGACAAAGCGAATATCACGAACGTAGATACGATTGCCCGCCTCGACATTGACAATCAGAGAGACCTGCTGATTTTCATCATCAAATTCAGGAATGGTGGTCACTTGTGGATAGGCATAACCGGCTTCACCCAGTACGCGCTTGATGTTCTCTTCAAGAGAGGTCACGGCAGAGCCATTATAGATTTCGCCGTTTTCGAACGTGACCAAATTTTGCAGCTCTTGCTCTTTACCGATCAGTTCACCACGGAATTGGACATCTTTGACGGTGTACGGCAAGCCTTCTGATAACCCCAGCGTGATGTACACCCCTTTTTTATCGGGTGAAATCGCGACTTGCGTCGAATCCACTTGGAATTTTAAGTAACCACGATCCAGGTAGTACGATCTTAAGGCTTCAATGTCGCCCGCTAAGACTTGCTTTTGATATTTATCATCGGCGAGGAAGTTCCACCATGCGACATCCACATTGAGATTGAAACGGCTCAACAGCTCTTCATCTTCGAAGACTTCATTGCCGATAAAATTGATTTGTTGGATTTTCGCAGAGACACCTTCAGAGAAGACGAATTTGACATCACTCCGGTTACGCGGCAGCGGCGTCACGACCGCTTTGACTGACGCATTGTATTTACCCACGCTGTAGTAGAAATCTTCCAACCCTTTCTCAATATTGGACAGGGTAGTACGATCCAGCGCTTCACCGACGCGCATTCCGGAGGCGTCAAGGTTTTGCTGCAACTGCTCTTCTTTGATCGCCTTGTTCCCTGAGAAAGAGATGCTGGCAATCGTTGGGCGCTCTTTGACTTGCACCAACAACACATCGCCATCGCGAAGCACTTTGATGTTCTCAAAGTTACCTGAATCGTAGAGTGCACGAATGATCTCAGAAACGTCTTGCCCATCGACAGTGTCACCGACACGGACAGGCATTTTCAAAAGCGCCGCACCGAGAGCCACACGCTGTAACCCTTCGATCTGTATGTCTTCAACCACGAAGCTCTCGGCACCGTTTGCGCTCACACTCGTCGCGAGAAGCGTCGCAAACAGAATATTTTTCATCGCCATATTTGTTTTAGTTATTCCTTTCTACACCCTTCGCCCCGTTTAAAGACGAGCAAAATCATTGAAAATCGCCACTGCCATGAGAGAGAATATAATCGCACCGCCGATACGGTAACCCATTTCCTGGACTTTTTCAGGCACAGGGCGTCTGATTATGGCTTCAATAGCAAAAAACAATAAATGTCCACCGTCGAGCATCGGCAGTGGAACGAGGTTTATAATGCCTAAATTCACGCTGATAAGCGCAAGGAAGCCGAGAAAATAGACCAAGCCATAATCGGCGGTCGTTCCTGCTCCTTTCGCGATCGAAATAGGTCCACTTAGGTTGTTCAATCCAACATCACCGACAATCAGTTTTTTCAGCATACTGATGGTCAAGGTGATCACTTGCCCGGATTTTTCAATCGCTTTACCGACTGACTCAAATACACCAAATTGCAGGTCGAAGCGATAGCTTTGCGGCCATTCTGCGACTTCTGGAGCAATTCCCGCAAACCCAATCACTCGCTGGTCTGAAAGCGCTCGGCTGTCTGGTGTTAAAGACACGTCCACAGACTGGCCATCACGCTCCACCTTGAGTGCAAGCGCGCGATTAGGGCTTGCTTGAATGGTCTCGACGACCTGCTGCCAACTCTCGACAGCCCGTCCATCGATACTCACTAACGTATCACCGACAAGCAGGCCAGCACGTTCACCGGCACTTCCCTCGCCGACATTGGTCAAACGAGCGGAAATCTCTGGCGTAAAGGGAATAAATCCAAGCGCTGACATAGCAGACTGCGTCTCAGGGTCAAAGTTCCATTCATCTAAATAGAGCACTTTGGTTTCTTCGACCCCCACACCGTCCGCCGGTGCGACGGTCAGGGTCAATTGACTGTCGCCAATATGGCGGATAAGCCCCATATTGACCGACTCCCAATCTGCGGTTTTGACGCCGGAAACCGCTTTAAGTTCCATGCCAGGTTCAAGACCGGCTTGCGCCGCAATCGAGTATGGCGTGACTTGTCCCACGACCGGTCTCACCGCAGGGACACCAATGATGAACACCAACCAATACGCGAAAATGGCAAACAGGAAGTTAAATGCTGGGCCTGCCGCGACAATAGCGCTTCGCTTCCACAACGGTTTACGGTCAAAGGCGAACGCTTGCTGATCCTCAGGCACATCATCCACTCGGCCATCAAGCATTTTCACGTAACCACCGAGAGGGATCAAAGAAATAGAGTACTCGGTGCCATCTTTACCGACTTTACTCCATATGGATTTACCAAAACCGATAGAGAATTTTTCGACTTTTACGCCACAGCGGCGCGCCACCCAAAAATGGCCAAACTCATGCACGGCGACCAAAATGCCTAATGCAATGATAAATGAGATAAAGTTCCACAAAATACCGGTCATAGCGTCCGTCCGTTCATGGTTTCTATGGCGAATGCACGTGCCATACTATCGAGCTCTAGAATGCTCTCCAAACTATCACATTGCCCCTGACCACGGCTAGCACAGATCCGATTAGTGACCTGCTCATTGATGCGAGCGATGTCAGTGAACGCCAGTTTACGATCAAGAAAAGCCTGCACTGCAACTTCGTTGGCCGCATTGAGCGCAGTGGTCGCATGCTGGCCTTCAAAACAGGCATCAATGGCCAATTTCAAGCAGGGGTAACGTTGGTAATCCGGCTGTAAAAAGGTCAGTTCGCCCACTTGAGTAAAATCTAACGGTGCCACACCAGCAGCAATACGCTCAGGGTACGAGAGTGTCAGCGCAATCGGCGTTGCCATATCCGGCTCGCCCATCTGAGCCAAGACGGAGCCGTCACGATATTGCACCATTGAGTGGATCACAGATTGAGGGTGGATCAGAACTTTGAGTTGCTCGCGGCGAGCATTGAACAGCCATTTTGCTTCAATAAACTCAAGCCCTTTATTCATCATGGTGGCCGAATCCACCGAGATTTTTGGCCCCATGGACCAGTTGGGATGAGCAATCGCTTGTTCTGGGGTCACCTGCTCTAGACTCGCAATGTCGCTGTAGCGAAACGGCCCGCCAGAACCGGTCAAAAGAATATGGCTAATACCCTGCTTTTCAAGATCGCAGCGCCCTAGCTCCGTTTGCGCCTCGACGGGCAAACATTGGAAGATGGCATTGTGCTCGCTATCGACAGGCATTAACTCCGCGCCATACTTGGCAACCGCGTCGATAAAAAGTTGCCCAGACATCACCAACGCTTCTTTATTGGCAAGCAGCACTCGCTTACCGGCTTTCACCGCCGCCATGGTCGGTAACAAACCGGCCGCGCCGACAATGGCCGCCATCACGGTATCGACATCATCCAGCGCCGCCATTTGGCACATTGCATCCACACCAGATAAGACATCAATGGTGAGCGACTCTCCGGTTAACGCTAACTTGAGCGCGCGCGCAGCATCATCGCTCGCCATGACCGCATACTGGGGTTTCCACTTAAGGCACAACTGGCGCATTTTCTCGACGTTGTGTCCCGCGACCAAAGCAACGACCGAATAATGTTCACGATTCTGTTCGAGCACCTTAAACGTACTGTCACCAATCGAACCTGTCGCGCCGAGTATTGTCAACTTACGCATAGTAGTTACAACCAAGAAGGTAAAGGCAAGCGCTGGCTTGCCTTAGAATTAGAAAATGAAGTAGAGCAGCGCAAACACGGGAAAGGCAGCCGTCAAACTGTCAATGCGATCCAATACACCGCCATGACCAGGAATGATGTTACTGCTGTCTTTAATGCCAGAGACGCGCTTAAACATGCTCTCTACCAGATCGCCCAATACTGAGATAATCACCGTCGCTAAGGTAATCCCGACCATCACAAATGCGTTGGTAAACGGAATCTCAAACCAATGTGAAAAGCCCCAAGCAACTAAACTGGCGGTCACCATTCCGCCCACTAATCCTTCAATGGTTTTATTGGGGCTCACTTTAGGTGCCATTTTATGTTTACCGATGCTTTTACCGACAAAGTAGGCACCGCTGTCCGCCGCCCAAACAATCAAACAGACAAATAGAACCAAACGCGCGCCGTGGAAAGGATCGCTATAGAGGTCCTGCGCACGCAGCATCACCACGCTCCAGAAAAAGGGCAATAGCGTTAAGATTCCGAAAAGGTGTCTGAGCAGCGTCGACCCCTGCCACAGTGTGGCGGATTTGGGATAGGTAATCGCCAGCACGCTGGCAAAAAGCCACCAACCACAACCTAAGCCTAGTAAAGTAAGGTGGGATAAGGAAATCTCATTTAAGCTGTACGCATCAAATGGGACAAAGAACGCACTGGCCGCAAACAGTATCGCTGCAGGGACAAGTGCTAAGTAGCGGGATTTGGCCTCGACAAATTGAGTCCACTCCCAAAAACCTATCATAGTGACCACGGCCAGCGCCGCCATAAACGTAGGTAAAGACAGTTGAAAGATGCCTAAAATGACTAACGGAGCAAGGATAAGTGCCGTTATTATTCTTTGCTTCAAACTTAAATCCTTTATTCGCTTTTCATCAATGCCTTGATTTGTTCACCTGTACACCCGAACCGTCGTTCGCGATTAACAAACCAAGTCACTGCTTCGACAAGACTATTCTCGTCAAATTCTGGCCAGTAGATCGGCGTAAAGTAGAGCTCAGCATACGCCATCTGCCATAGCATGAAGTTGCTAATTCTACACTCTCCACTGGTTCGAATCATCAAATCGACCTCAGGAATGTCGTTCATCGACAAATGATCGGTCATTAATGATTCAGTAATCTCTTCTGGTGCAAGTTCACCGCGAGCCACTTTGCTGGCAATCGCTTTGGTCGCTTCCACAATGTCCCATTTGCCGCCGTAATTCGCCGCAATATTGATCACCATTCCGCTATTGTTCGCCGTTAAGGCTTCTGCAGCGGCAATTTTCTCTTGCAAGCGTTCATTAAAACGAGACTTGTCACCAATGATTCGCAGCTTGAGGTTGTTCTTATGCAGTTTCTTTACTTCTGATGACAGCACAGAAATAAACAACTCCATCAACACGCCGACTTCTTCTTCTGGTCTGCGCCAATTCTCGCTACTGAAAGCAAACAAGGTGATGGCCTTGATGCCGAGTTTAGCGGAAGTCGAAATCGCCTTACGTACCGCTGCCACTCCATTTTTATGGCCAAAGACACGCGGTTTACCTTGTGCTTTCGCCCAACGGCCATTGCCGTCCATGATGATTGCGATGTGTTTAGGGAGTACGTCAGGTGAGAGTTGAATGTTTTGCATAAGAGGGATTGGGTTTCCAGCAGGGTCGAAGAGATGCAATAAAAAAACGCTGTGCTGTTCGCCCAGCGTTTTTACTCATGGGCAGTTTAATGACTATTAAACTTCCATCAACTCTTTTTCTTTTGCTGCTAGCACTTCGTCAACTTTCTTAACCGCTGCGTCAGTCAGTTTCTGAATTTCATCTTGTGCTTTGCGATCTTCGTCTTCAGAGATCTCTTTGTCTTTCAATAGCGCTTTAAGGTCGCCATTGGCATCACGACGAATGTTACGAATCGCCACGCGAGCACCTTCTGCTTCACCGCGAACGATCTTAACGAGGTCTTTACGACGCTCTTCTGTCAGTGGTGGCAGAGGAACACGGATGATAGTGCCCGCAGACATTGGGTTTAGCCCCAAATCAGACATCATGATCGCTTTTTCTACTTTCTGAGTCAGCTCTTTGTCGAATACCGTGATCGCCAGTGTACGCGCATCTTCCGCAACAACGTTCGCGACTTGGTTTAACGGTGTTGGTGCGCCGTAGTACTCAACTGAAATACCAGAAAGAAGGCTTGGGTGAGCACGACCAGTACGTACTTTAGATAGGTTGTTTTTTAGCGCTTCAACGCTTTTTTCCATGCGCTCTTGAGCGTCTTTTTTGATTTCGTTAATCACAATATCACCTTGATGTGTCATTCTTATCGAAGTCTCCCCACTAATGGGATGACGACCTTCGAAAGGCAATACCGTAGCCAACACAATGCTCGCTACGGTTGAATTCAATTAGTTTGCAGAGCTAATCAGTGTGCCTTCAGCTTCACCCATAACCACGCGGCGCAGTGCACCAGGTTTGTTCATGTTGAACACACGAATTGGCATTTTGTGGTCACGAGCCAGAGTAAATGCGGCTAAATCCATTACTTTCAGTTCTTTATCAAGAACTTCAGCGTAAGATAGCTTATCATACAGCTCCGCGTCTGGGTTGGCTACTGGGTCTGCAGTAAATACCCCGTCCACTTTTGTCGCTTTGAGAACCACGTCAGCTTCAATCTCAATACCGCGCAGACACGCCGCTGAATCTGTTGTGAAGAATGGGTTACCTGTACCGGCAGAGAAGATCACAACGCGACCTTGGCGCAGCTGGCTGATAGCATCGGCCCAGTTGTAATCATCACACACACCTTTTAGAGGGATAGCGGACATCACACGCGCGTTCACATACGCACGATGCAGCGCATCACGCATCGCAAGACCGTTCATCACTGTTGCTAGCATGCCCATGTGGTCACCGACAACTCGGTTCATACCTGCCTCAGCAAGACCAGCACCACGGAACAAGTTACCACCGCCGATAACAACACCCACTTGAACGCCCAGTTCAACGAGCTCTTTTACCTCTTGAGCCATACGATCAAGGATCGTAGGGTCGATACCAAAACCTTCTTCGCCTTGTAGAGCTTCACCGCTCAGTTTTAACAGAATACGTTGATATGCTGGTTTAGGGTTTGTCGTCATGGAGTCTACCTTCCAATAAAGAGAGTGGTTGATTAACAGTCATGGATAGGGGAGAAAATCAAGTTCATAGACCCTAGTTCCTAGAGAAGAAATCCACTCTAGACTCTAGGAACTAGGCACTAGGCACTAAGCACCTAGGAACTCGCACCGAGTCACTATCACCCCTATTCATCACGGCTAATCGTTTGCACGCTAGTCATAAAAAGACCGCAGCCTTGGCTACGGTCTAAATAGTAAGCGCTACACTCAGGATTAACCTTTTTGAGCTGCTGCTACTTCTTCAGCAAAGCTCATTTCTGCGCCTTTCTCGATACCTTCGCCAACTTCTAGGCGAACGAACGTAGCAACAGAAGCGCCTTTCTCTTTCAGCATTTCGCCTACAGATTTCTTAGGCTCCATGATGAACGCTTGACCTGTTAGAGAGATTTCGCCAGTGAATTTCTTCATGCGGCCGATAACCATCTTCTCAGCGATCTCTTGTGGCTTGCCTTCGTTCATAGCGATTTCAACTTGAACTTCTTTCTCTTTAGCCACTACGTCAGCTGGTACGTCTTCTGGGTTAACGTACTCTGGCTTAGACGCAGCAACGTGCATTGCAACGTGCTTAAGAGTTTCAGCATCGCCTTCACCCGCTACCACAACACCGATTTTCTCACCGTGACGGTAAGAAGCGATTGCAGCACCTTCAACGTACTGAACGCGACGGATGTTGATGTTTTCACCGATCTTAGCAACTAGAGCAACACGCTCTTCTTCGAATTTAGCAACAAGCTCTTCAGCAGATGCTTTAGACGCTAGCGCGTCTGCTGCTACTTTCTCTGCGAATGCAGTGAAGTTGCCATCTTTAGCAACGAAGTCAGTTTGGCAGTTAACTTCAAGAAGAACAGCAACACCGCCTTCTTCTTTGATGATGATTGCGCCTTCAGCTGCTACGTTACCTGCTTTCTTAGCAGCTTTCGCAGCGCCTGATTTACGCATGTTCTCGATTGCTAGTTCGATGTCAGCGTTTGCTTCAACAAGCGCTTTCTTACATTCCATCATACCTGCGCCAGTACGTTCGCGCAGTTCTTTAACTAGAGCAGCAGTAACAGCCATTCTCTATTCCTCAGTTGATTCTGGATTGGGTAAAAAACAGGGGCCTACACACGTTCGGCCCCTATTGATAACTATAACTCAGTTTATGCGACAACAAGATTGCACATAAACCAAGTGTGACACGGAGCCGCTATTATTCAGCTTCTACGAAACCGTCTTTTTCAGCAGCTGCAGCTACGTCTTTGTTACGACCTTCTGTAACCGCTTGAGCAGCAGCGTTTAGGTATAGCTGTACTGCACGGATTGCGTCATCGTTACCTGGGATAACGAAGTCAACGCCGTCTGGGTTAGAGTTAGTATCAACAACAGCGTAAACTGGGATACCTAGGTTGTTTGCTTCTTTAACTGCGATGTGCTCGTGATCAGCGTCGATAACGAATAGAGCGTCAGGTAGGCCGCCCATATCTTTGATACCACCAAGAGATTTCTCTAGCTTCTCCATTTCGCGAGTACGCATTAGAGCTTCTTTCTTAGTTAGCTTGTCAAAAGTACCGTCTTGAGACTGAGCTTCTAGGTCTTTTAGACGCTTGATAGACTGACGAACAGTTTTGTAGTTAGTTAGCATACCGCCCAACCAGCGGTTGTTAACGAAGTACTGGTTGCTAGCAATAGCCGCTTCTTTAACAGCTTCAGATGCAGCGCGCTTAGTACCTACGAAAAGAACTTTACCTTTTTTCTCGCCAACTTTCGCTAGCTCAGCAAGCGCTTCGTTGAACATTGGTACCGTTTTTTCTAGGTTGATGATGTGAACGCGGTTACGAGCACCAAAGATGAATGGCTTCATTTTTGGGTTCCAGTAACGAGTTTGGTGACCGAAGTGAACACCAGCTTTCAGCATATCGCGCATTGATACAGTTGCCATTTTAAAATCCTCTATGGGGTTAGGCCTCCACATTCCCCATAACTCCGACTAGGCTTCTGCCCAGCACCCCGGAATATGTGTCGGAATGTGTGTGATTTAAAGATAAATGTGTTTGGATGTTGCCCGCTTCGCCACCTCAACGCATCAAGGTGAAGAGAACAGACCGCAATTCCGGCGCGCTTTATATCATATTTTTGCGTTGTTTGGCTAGAAAAAAAAACCACTTTCACCGCGTCCAACCCCCGCGAAATCACCGACCGTTACAGCAACCCTAGTCATTTTAAGGATTTATCGAGATTACACTTTCGCCCCTCTTCCTGTTAGAATGCGGCCATTCGCACCAGAGCGTGCTGACAGTGTTAGATAGAGAAAGCCGATGTCAATTAAGATCAAAACCGCACAAGAAATTGAACGCATGCGCATAGCTGGCGCATTGGCCGCTGAAATCCTAGAGATGATCGAGCCACACGTCCAAGTCGGCGTGACGACCGATGAGCTCAACCAGATTTGTCACGACTACGCCACCAGCAAAGGTGCGTACTCTGCGCCACTCGATTATCATGGGTTCCCGAAATCTATCTGTACTTCGATCAACCACATTGTTTGCCACGGCATTCCTGCCAACCAAGATGAAATTGGTAGCAACGGTCAGATGAAACCGGCGGTGTTAAAAGATGGCGACATCATCAACATCGACATCACAGTGATTGTTCCTGATGATGAAAACGCCGATCTTTCCGTGCGCCCAGCAGGCTACCATGGCGATACTTCGAAGATGTTCTTAGTGGGTGAGGTCTCCCCTGCCGACAAGCGCTTGTGTATGGTGACACAAGAAGCCCTGTACGTCGGGATGCGTAAAGTCAAACCGGGTGCTACGGTTGGCGATATTGGCAGTGCCATCGAGAAATACATCAAAGAGAACAACAAGAAAAACCCACGTAATAAGTTCTCTATTGTCAAAGACTTCTGTGGTCATGGTATCGGCAACGAATTCCATGAAGAGCCACAAATTGTTCACTATAAGAACAATGACCGCCGTGTGTTGAAAGAAGGCATGTGCTTTACCATCGAGCCTATGATTAACGCCGGTAAATTTGGTGTCAGCGTCGATGCCGAAGATGACTGGACGGTCTACACTGGCGATGGCAAAAAATCCGCTCAGTATGAGCACACCATAGTCGTAACGAACAACGGCTGTGAAGTGCTGACACTAAGAAGCGATGACACCATCCCACGCCTGATGAACAACGATTAACGATTGAATGGAATATCCCCGCTTACGGGGATATTTTTTTATCTGACTAACTTTGCTAGATTCCTAATTAGGATTTTTTTGCTGCATGGATTCGCTGTATGCCCTTTCAAACCCCTTTAGCGCTCGACGAGTCGCAACTCTCCGTCGCCGAGCTTAAACAGCAACTGGAACAGTTTGCTGAACATCAAAAGAATGAATTTCTCAACCATCACCCAGTGACTGACCTTGTCCTAGGTCGCTCTGACTACATTGATTTACTATTAAATCGACTGTGGCAACATTTCGACTTCGCCAACTTACCCAACATCAGCTTAGTTGCGGTAGGCGGTTATGGCCGCGGTGAGCTACACCCGCTCTCGGATATTGATATCCTGATTGTCTCTCGCCATACCTTACCGGAAGCGCTGGCCGCCAAAGTCAGCGAGTTTATTACCCTGCTATGGGATTTGCGCCTGGAGATCGGTCACGCCGTGCGTACGGTTGAGCAATGCGCGCAAATCGGCCGTGAAGACCTAACCGTTGCGACCAATTTGCAAGAAGCACGCCTGTTGTGTGGCTGTGAAGAGACCTTCCACAAGCTAAAGATGGAAATCCATTCAGAGAGCTTCTGGCCAAGCGAAATCTTCTATCAAGCGAAAGTACAAGAGCAACGTGAACGCCATGCGCGCTATCACGACACCACTTACAATCTGGAGCCCGATATTAAGTCAACTCCAGGCGGACTGCGGGATATTCACACCTTAAGTTGGGTCGCAAGGCGCCATTTCGGGGCCACTTCTTTGTTAGAGATGAGTAAATATGGTTTTCTCACTGACGCGGAATATCGTGAGTTGGTCGAATGCCAAGATTTCCTTTGGCGCGTGCGTTTTGCCCTGCATCTACAGTTAAAGCGCTACGACAACCGCCTCACCTTTGCCCACCAAGCCCAAGTTGCCGAGCTGCTCGGTTTTCAAGGTGAGGGTAATCGAGGTGTAGAGAAAATGATGAAAGAGTTCTACCGCACGCTGCGCCGTGTGGCTGAACTCAACAAAATGCTGCTTAAGTTGTTCGACCAAGCGATTCTGGACAATGGGATTGAGGCCGATCCTATCATTCTCAGTGAGGATTTTCAGCGCAGAGGACACCTAATAGAAGCGCGTAAACCTGCATTGTTCCAAGCGCGTCCTGAAACCATTCTGGATATGTTTTTACATATCGCCAACGACTCCACCATTGATGGCGTCGCCCCCTCCACCATGCGCCAACTTCGCACCGCTCGGCGCCGTTTGAATAAGTTTCTTCACACTATCCCAGCGGCGCGTGAAAAGTTCATGGATCTGTGCCGACACCCGAACGCCCTTACTCGCGCCTTTACACTTATGCACAAACTCGGAGTGTTAGCCGCCTATTTACCGCAATGGAGTCAAATTGTCGGTCAGATGCAGTTCGACCTATTCCACGTCTACACCGTCGATGAGCACAGTATGCGCTTGCTGAAACACATTCACACCTTTAGCTTTGCGCAAAATCACGACAAGCATCCGATCTGCTGTGAAATCTACCCACGAATTCAAAAGAAAGAGCTCTTGATCCTTGCGGCGATTTTCCATGATATCGGTAAAGGGCGTGGCGGCGATCACTCGGTGATTGGCGAAGGAGAAGCCTATGATTTCTGTATTGAGCATGGTTTGTCGAAACCTGAGGCCAAACTGGTTTCTTGGTTGGTTCGTCATCACCTCTTGATGTCTGTCACTGCCCAGCGTCGAGATATTTACGATCCTGAGGTGATCACAGAATTCGCCAAGCAAGTGCGGGATGAAGAATATCTGGAGTACCTCGTCTGCCTAACCGTCGCTGATATCTGCGCCACCAACCCTGAACTTTGGAACAGTTGGAAACGCACACTGCTCGCTGAGCTTTTTTACTCGACGCAACGTGCCTTACGCCGCGGTTTAGAGAACCCTGTCGATGTACGTGAGCGCATCCGTCACAACCAGCAGTTAGCTTCTGCGCTGCTGCGCAAAGAGGGGTTCAGTGCCAGAGAGATCGAAGTACTGTGGCAACGCTTTAAAGCCGACTACTTCTTAAGACACACCCACAAACAAATTGCGTGGCACTGCGCGCATCTGCTGCGCCATGACGATCCGGCTAAACCATTGATCTTAATCTCTAAGAAAGCAACCCGAGGCGGAACGGAAGTGTTTGTCTACAGCAAAGACCAACATGCTCTGTTTGCGACTGTGGTGGCCGAGTTAGATAGGCGCAATCTCAACGTTCACGATGCGCAGGTTATGACCAGTAAAGATGGCTATGTGTTAGATACCTTTATGGTGTTGGATCAACACGGTGAGGTCATTGATGAGACGCGCCACAAGGCACTGATTAAGCACTTGGTCCACGTACTCGAAGATGGCCGCCCAACCAAGATCAAAACCCGTCGAGTGCCGCGTAACCTGCAGCACTTCAAGGTGAAAACACAAGTCGACTTTCTGCCGACTAAGAGTAAAAAGCGCACCTTGATGGAGTTTGTGGCCCTCGATACCCCAGGACTGCTTGCCACGGTAGGAGCGACGTTTGCCGAATTGAATCTCAACCTGCACGCCGCCAAAATCACCACCATTGGTGAGCGGGCTGAGGACTTGTTCATTATCACCAGTGATCACACCGGCAAGCTCAGCGAAGAAGAAGAACAACGACTGCGTGAGACCTTGATCAAGAACGTGGCTGAGTTGGCGCCGTAAGCGATCTCGTCCACAAGTTGCAAAGCTGATTAAAAAACAACTATCTACCACGATCATAGGCTGCTACATTAACCTATGAACACTTTGTTTCCCTTCCCGGATGGGAAGGGGTTACTACAACACAAAAGAGGTAGCTTATGTTTCCAAACCTCACTGGTTTAGGTATTCACGAGCCTAAGCAAATTGAGCGCTATTCACTTCGTCAAGAAGCGCACAAGGATGTGTTAAAGATCTATTTTCGTAAGCAAAAAGGCGAATTGTTTGCGAAAAGCGTAAAATTCAAATATCCCCGCCAAGTCAAAAACGTACTCGTCGACAGTGGCAGTCACCAATACAAAGAAGTGACTGAGATTAATCGCAATTTAACGCTGGTTATCGATGAATTAAACCAAATCACGCGACCAGAAAAAGCGGCTGAAACGGACGTGAAACAGAAAATCTTGTCCGATCTTCGTCACTTAGAAAAAGTGGTCGCCAGCAAGATTGCCGAGATTGAAGCCGACTTAGAGAAGCTGAAATAAGCGTACTCTCAACCTAGAAAGACAAAGGACAGCGCAGTCGCTGTCCTTTTTTATTGCGTTCCATATTTTGCTGTCTCTATGACTAAGCCCTGCTATAGCCAGCCTGCATATCGACCAATGAGATAGAGTGATACCGAAGCCATGAGGCCAGCGACGATATCATCAATCATGATACCCAACCCGCCGTGAATACGCTTATCGAGCCAGCCAATCGGCCAAGGCTTGACCATATCGAAAAATCGAAACAAGACAAATCCGGTCAACAGCCACTTCCAATCCGTCGTCGACAGGCTAAATAGAGGCACCACTAGCATGGTTATCCAGAAGCCAGCAAACTCATCCCAGACGATCGAGCCGTGATCATGCACGCCCATGTCATCAGACGTCACTTGGCAAATTTTGACGCCAATCCAGCAAGAGAACAGCACCGCCACAATATAGAGTGGTAACGGTAGTTGGACTAAAAGAAGATAAAAAGGCACCGCAGCTAAGGTGCCCATGGTGCCGGGGACGATAGGAGAAAGTCCGCTGCCAAAGCCTGTCGCAAGCAGATGCCACGGGTTTTTCAGCGAAATAAGTGCTAAGGGATTTGTCATACTGATTCACTAAAATGATCATAGCCTTGTCGTGGCCATGTCATTGATTGTCCTTTTGAGTGAAGTTCCCAGTGACCCTGTGGGCGAATTTGGCCGATGCAGGTCACCTTACAATTACAGTGTGCTAGCGCACTCTCAATGGAGCCACGATTGGCCTCGCTGACGGTAAAACAGAGTTCGTACTCTTCGCCGCTCGACAACGCCATTTGCTGAGCACGTTCAGTGCTGGCCAAAAATGTCACCAGTTCATTAGAAACAGGAAGCGTGCTCACGTCAAGGCTTGCTCCAACCTCTGAGCATTCAAGAATATGCCCAAGATCAGCAATTAACCCATCAGAGATATCGACCGCGGCACTGGCGAGCCCCAACAAGGCTTGTCCGACCAAGACACGCGGCGTTGAATAGTAATGTCGATGTACTAACTCGCTTGCCAAAGGCTTTTGGGCCAAGCTTGGATCAAGGATCACATCCAACCCCGCTTGGCTATCACCAAGCTCTCCGGTGACGTAGATCCAATCCCCTACTTGAGCCCCATCTCGGCGTAGCGCTTTATTTGGGTCTACGTATCCCTGTACTGTTAAGGTCATACTGAGCGGCCCTTTGGTGGTGTCTCCGCCAATCAGTTGAATATCGAAATAGTCCGCCAATTGGTAGAATGCGTCACAAAATCCGCTCAACCAAGACTCATCAGCCTCAGGTAGGGTGAGCGCCAACGACACCCAAGCAGGTGTTGCTCCCATCGCCGCTAAATCACTGATGTTGGACGCCAACGCTTTGTGCGCAACAGCGTGAGGATCGGCATCGAGGAGGAAATGGGTCCCCGCGACTAAGGTATCAGTGCTGATCGCAATCGCCAGATCACTGCCTGGTGGTTGGACTAGCGCACAGTCATCGCCTGCCGCCAACAGCACGTCTTTGCGCTGCCCTTGTCGACCAACAAAATATCGATTAATTAGGTTAAATTCACTCGCCATACAGAATTTCTCACATAAAAAAGGTCAGCGCTTGCTGACCTTTTATCTCAAAACTACTGAGTTACTTTTTACGTACGTGTGGTGCGGCTTTATCCAGCACACCATTGACGAATTTGTGGCTGTCTTCTGCAGCAAACACTTTTGCCAACTCAATCGCTTCGTTGATGACCACTTTGTAAGGAACATCTTCGCGGCGAGTCATTTCATACATCGCAAGACGAAGCAACGCAAGCTCCATCATGTCCAAATCTTGCATTGGACGCGCGGTGTATGGGCGAATTTTGCTGTCTAGCTCTGTGTGACTTAGCACAACACCTGATAACAGGTCACGGAAGTAGGCAACGTCTGTATCTGGAGCAGAAAGCGCTGGCTCTTGAGCGTGGTGCTCTTCTTCATCGTACTTACCGCCCGATAAGAACTGCTCTTCAATTGTGGCAACATTTTCTTTGGTAATTTGCCAAGAGTAGATTGCTTGTAAAGCAAATCGACGTGCATTACGACGTGCGGCTGGTTTCACACTGGCCCCCATTAGGAATCAATTTCGGATAGAACGTTAATCATCTCAAGTGCGCTTAGTGCAGCCTCTGCACCTTTATTACCAGCCTTGGTTCCTGCGCGCTCAATTGCTTGGTCAATTGTATCAACGGTCAATACGCCAAACGCCACTGGTAAACTGTATTCCAATGAGACTTGAGCAAGACCTTTGTTACATTCACTACAAACATAGTCAAAGTGTGGTGTACCACCACGAATCACCGTACCAAGCGATACGATCGCGTCAAATTTACCGGTTTTTGCAACACGCTGAGCAACCAATGGCAGTTCAACTGCACCAGGGCAACGCACAACGGTGATGTTCTCTTCGCTAACTTGTCCATGACGCTTTAAAGTATCGATTGCACCAGACAATAGACTTTCGTTAATAAAACTGTTGAAACGAGAAATAACGATAGCAATTTTTGCATTTGGCGCTGGGAAGCCACCCTCGATCACTTTCATAAGCTTTCCTTTAACTATATTCATCAAGTGAGAATCGCCGGATTCTAGCATAAATTTGTGAGCAATATCTAATGGAAATTCGCACCGACTGGGGAGGTGGCAGACGATGCCACCTTCCACTCAATCCTGCTTATTCGCAGACGTACTCAACGACATTCAAACCAAAACCACCCAATGCATGGTATTTTTTGTTGGTCGATGACAGCAGACGCATATCATGCACGCCGAGATCTGCAAGAATTTGCGACCCAACGCCCACGCGACGTGATGTGCCTTGACGCTTGGCCAGCGTCGGCGCTTCCCCTTTGTCTTGCGCTTCAAACATCTTCACGCGGTGGATGAGTAAATCGGTCGACTCTTCGTTGCCCAAAATGACCAATACGCCGCCCTCTTCACCGATGCGCTTCATCGCAGCATCCAGGCTCCAGCTGCGGTCTGCGTTCCGGTTACTGTGCAGCAAGTCGGTAAAGGTATCTTGTAAGTGGACACGCACCAATGGGGTATGCGTCATCTCACCTTTGCACAACGCGTAATGGACTTGGTTATCAATAACATCACGGTATGTGACCAATTTGAACTCACCAAACTCCGTCGGCAATTGGCACTCTGCTACGCGCTCAATGGTGGTTTCCGTGTTGTTGCGATACTCAATCAAATCGGCAATGGTGCCCAGTTTGATGTCGTGCTTTTGCGCAAACACTTCCAAATCAGGGCGACGCGCCATCGTGCCGTCATCATTAAGGATTTCAACAATTACGCCTGCGGGCTCAAGACCTGCAAGGCGAGCCAAATCACAGCCTGCTTCGGTATGACCTGCGCGCGTTAACACGCCACCTTCTTGCGCGGCCAGCGGGAAAATGTGCCCGGGCTGAACGAGATCCGCCGCTTTGGCGTCTTTTGCCACTGCGGCTTGCACTGTACGGGCGCGGTCGGCGGCAGAGATACCCGTTGTCACTCCTTCAGCAGCCTCAATCGACACCGTGAAGTTGGTGGTATACTGCGCGTTATTGTCTTGCACCATAGGTGGCAATCCGAGCTTTTCACAGTGTGACTTGGTCATGGTCAAACAGATCAAACCGCGACCGTGGGTTGCCATAAAATTGATCGCTTCCGGCGTGACGTGCTCCGCCGCCATGATCAAATCCCCCTCATTTTCACGATCTTCATCATCCATGAGGATGACCATTTTACCCAAGCGAATGTCGTCGATGATTTCTTGAGGCGTACTAATTGGCATGATTCTGTTCCTTATTATTGGCGCGGCTTTTGCGGACGTTCGACGTCACTACGCAAATCCGTTTTGTTGTAAGAATTCGAGTGTTAGGGTGGATTCTGGCTGTGCAGAGGTGGAGGCCGTTAATAGACGCTCCATGTAACGGGCCAAGACGTCGACTTCGAGATTGACTTTACGCCCGACGTGGAAGTCGGCGATGGTGGTCTCTTCTCCCGTATGCGGCACGATAGTGAGCTTGAAAGCGTTTTTACGTAGCGCATTCACCGTTAAGCTAATCCCATCAACCGTGATGGATCCTTTCTCTGCCACATATTTCGCGATGGATTCCGGCATCGAAACCCAGAACTCAATCGCGCGACCGACACTGTTGCGCTCAACGATCTCACCAACACCATCCACATGGCCGGAGACAATATGACCGCCAAATCGAGTGGTCGGCAGCATGGCTTTTTCAAGGTTAACTTTGTCGCCCGCTTGATAATGGGCAAAGCCGGTTTTTTGCAGTGTCTCGAGGGATAAATCGGCGCTGTAACTGGTCGCGGTGTAATCCACCACCGTCAAGCAGACACCATTGGTCGCAATACTGTCGCCCAGTTTGACATCGCTCATGTCCAATTTACCGACCTCGACGGTCACACTGATGTCTTCCCCTTTGGGGGTGATGGCAGTTAGGGTCCCTACTGCCTCTACAATACCTGTAAACATATTAGGATTCTTTGTTAGCTAGTTTGGCGACAACACGAATGTCTTTGCCGACCATACGAATATCTTGAATATCGAGCTCGATGCATTCACTCATGGCACCAAGTCCTAAAGCACCGAGCAGGCCTCGTCCATCACTGCCCATCAGTTTGGGCGCGAGGTAGAGAATCAGCTCATCCACCAATCCCGCTTTGAGCACACTTTGCGCAAGCGTTGGGCCCGCTTCAATCCATAACTGATTGATGTTGTGATCTTGGGCTAAGCTGGCGAACGTAGCAAAGAGCTCCACACGTCCATCATCCCCGAGCGGTGCGTTGAGAGCGCCATTTGGCCCCACCACCAGCACCTCGCCCGATGTATTAAAGAGTTTAAGCTCTGGATGAAGCTGCCCTTGCCGGTCCAAAATGACACGCACTGGCTGACGGAGATCGGTGGGTGAGTATTGAAGTTTCAGCGACGCAGGCAAGTCATCAAAACGGACATTAAGTGAAGCATCATCGGCGATCACCGTTTGGCTAGTGGAGAGAATCGCACTGCTTTGCGCTCGGTAGCGCTGCACATCCTGACGGGCTTCTGGACTGGTGATCCATTGGCTCTCACCATTGCTAAGCGCCGTTTGTCCATCAAGGCTCGCCGCCAGTTTCAGTTGTACATAAGGCATTTTGCTGTGCATGTGCTTTAGGAAGAATGGGTTTAACGCCACAGCATCTTGTTCCAGCAGCCCGACTTGGACCTCAATACCCGCGGCGCGCAGCATTTCGATACCACGACCTGCCACTTGCGGATTAGGATCTTGCATCGCGCAGACAACCTTCGCGACTTGGGCATTGATCAAACCTTCCGCACAGGGCGGCGTGCGACCATAGTGAGAGCACGGCTCCAAGGTGACATAAGCGGTCGCCCCTTGCGCCTTGTCGCCTGCCATACGCAGCGCATGTACCTCAGCATGAGGCTCACCGGCTCGAAAGTGGAAACCTTCACCGACAATGTCGCCATCTCGGGTAATGACACAGCCAACATTAGGATTCGGCGCTGTGGTGTATTTCCCACGCTGTGCGAGTTCAATGGCGCGCGCCATCATTTGATAATCTTGTGCACTAAACATGCTCGCCTTTCACCACGCTTAACCGTTTAATCTTCGAGCTTGGCGATCTCTTCACCAAACTCACGAATATCTTCAAAGCTGCGGTACACAGACGCGAAACGAATGTAAGCCACTTTGTCGAGCTCTTTCAACTGCTCCATGACCAGATTGCCGATCATCTCGCTCGGCACTTCTCGTTCCCCTGTCGCACGCAACTTAGACTTGATCATGCTGATGGCCAACTCGACGGCATCGGCACTCACCGGACGCTTCTCAAGCGCTCGTTGCAAACCACCAATCATTTTATCTTCATTGAATGGCTCACGATTTCCGTTGGACTTGATGACTTTCGGCATCACCAATTCCGCGGTTTCAAAGGTAGTGAATCGTTCACTGCACGCTAAACACTGCCTGCGGCGGCGCACCTGGTGGCCGTCAGCTACAAGACGAGAGTCGATCACTTTAGTATCGTTCTCAGAACAAAAAGGACAATGCATATCACCTCCATATTAGTGGCAAACAGTGTAACGGAAATCCAAGAAGTTAGAAAAGCAAAAGGGGCAAACTTGCCCCTTTTTCAAATGGTGTCTGGTGAAAGTGTTAACTGCGCGGCAAGTAGTTCGCTTTACCGACCCATTTGTAGCTGGTGAGCTCTTCTAGACCCATAGGACCGCGTGCGTGCAATTTCTGGGTCGACACGGCAACTTCAGCCCCAAGGCCAAACTGCGCACCATCAGTAAATCGCGTCGCTGCGTTGACATACACCGCCGCCGAACCCACTGAGTTAATGAAACGCTCTGAATTTTCCAAGCTGTTGGTCATGATCGCATCGGAGTGGCTCGCGTTGTGAACACGCATATGGTCAATCGCCTCATTGACATCCGCCACCACTTTCACGCCTAAGGTGTAACTCAACCATTCGGTGTCAAAGTCGCCCTCTTTCGCGTCGCGAAGATCGCGTGCGCCCGCCATCAAGGCTTTCGCTTTAGGTTCTGCGACAAACGCGACACTCTCGTTCATGCGCTCAACAATCATAGGCAGAAAACGTTCCGCGACCGCTTGATGCACCAATAAGGTGTCTAGCGAGTTACATGCTGATGGACGCTGTACTTTGGAGTTTTCCACCACATCGAGCGATTTTGCTAGATCGGCACTTTCATCAACAAAAATGTGGCTAATGCCAAATCCGCCGATGATGACAGGAATCGTGCTGTTCTCTTTACACATTTTGTGTAAACCTGCGCCGCCTCTTGGGATGATCATATCGACGTACTCATCCAGCTTGAGTAGCTGAGAGACCCATTCGCGATCTGGATTTTCAATGTACTGAACCGACGCCGCTGGCAACCCGGCTTTAGCCAGTGCAGATTGGATGACCTTCACCAACTCCATATTGGAGTAAAACGTCTCTTTACCCCCACGTAAAACACTCGCATTGCCGGTTTTTAAACACAGCGCGGCAATATCGATAGTGACATTAGGGCGCGCTTCATAAATCACACCGACTACACCGAGCGGCACTCGACGGCGAGATAGAGACATGCCGTTCTCTAGCACCTTGCTGTCTATCTCACTGCCAACAGGATCATTGAGGGTGATCACATTGCGCACATCATTGGCAATACCGCTCAAGCGCTCAGGATTGAGCAGCAGACGATCAAGCAGGGCATCGGTCAACCCCGATTCGCGGCCCAGTTCGATATCCTTAGCATTGGCAGCAAGAATAAGGTCTGCATTAGCTTCCAATTCATCAGCGATGATCGCTAGGGCTTGGTTCTTCTGTTTCGTTGATGCGGTGGCAAGTTGAAAAGCAGCGTCTTTTGCTGCCTTGCCCATTGAAATAAGTTTCACTCTCGGCTCCTTCGTCTGATTATTCTTGGATAACGACCATATCGTCGCGGTGCAGCACTTCACTACCGTAGTCGTAACCGAGGACAGCGATAATATCTTTACTGTGCTTGCCGATAATTTTGGCCATGTCCTGGCTAGAGTAGCTCGCGATACCTCGCGCGACTAGCTGCCCGTCGGGTGCCGTCACTTGAACCACCTCACCACGAGCAAACTCGCCAGTCACCGCTGTGACGCCTTTGGCCAACAAGCTGCTGCCGTTTTTGATCACCGCACGTACCGCCCCATCATCAATCGTGATGGTGCCTGATGCCGCAGGGCCTGCAAGAATCCAACGTTTACGGTTTTCCAGCGCTTCATCACATGGCAAAAAGCGCGTGCCTTGCGGCGCTTCACTTAACGAATCAAAGATCACATCTGGCGCGCTACCTGCCGCGATGATGACTTCAATCCCGGCGCGGCGTGCGATATCAGCCGCTTGTAGCTTGGTCGCCATGCCGCCCGTCCCTAAGGTTGTGCCACTGCCGCCGGCGATTTTACGTAGCGTATCGTCGATGGTTTTCACTTCTTTGATCAACTCTGCTGAGGGATCTTTGCGTGGATCGGCGGTAAACAGACCTTTTTGGTCCGTCAACAGCAGCAGTTTGTCTGCGCCGCAAAGAATGCCGACCAAGGCCGATAAATTATCGTTGTCGCCCACTTTGATTTCACTGGTGGCGACGGCATCGTTCTCATTCACAATAGGAATGATGTCGTTATCAACTAACGCATTGATGGTGTCGCGCGCGTTGAGAAAACGCTCTCTGTCTTCAAGATCGGCGCGTGTGAGCAGCATTTGACCAATCTTAATGCCATAAATGCCAAACAAGGCTTCCCAGGTTTGAATCAACTGACTTTGACCAACCGCCGCCAGCAACTGCTTGCTGGCCATCGCATTGGGGAGTGCGGGGTAACCTAAGTGCTCTCGACCTGCGGCAATCGCGCCCGATGAGACCATGACCACTGAGTGGCCTTGCTTTTTAAGTTCTGCACATTGACGCGCAAGCTCAACCATATGAGCCCGATCAAGCGCCAAAGTCCCACCAGTGAGTACACTGGTCCCAAGTTTCACTACCACGGTTTTTGGTGATGCGGCAGCGGTGCGTTGCTGATTCATGACACTTCTACTTTGAATGAGAAATAAGGATGGTTAAAAAACTGACCTGTTGTTTTAGCAATCAAATCCGCTTTTCACAAGTAGAAAAGGCGCGATAACGCGCCTTTTTACTAGGATTCAATGTCAATCAATGAAATTTAGACAAATTCGACCGATTGCTGATGCATTTTTACTTCGAGTTCAAACTCCGTTGACAAGGTTTCAATCAATTTTTGATGAAACGCTTCTTGAGTTTTGGTGACATCTTCCACGGCCTTTTTCGGCAAGGGTTCGTCTCGCCATTCACCACTGACATCATAAAGACCAGTACGGTAACGCGCTTCGTAATAGCCGTCGACTAAGCTAAGCTCAAGCCACCAGCCCCAAAACTCGCGCTTTTCAGGGGATTTCTTGTCGTTGACACACACAGACAGACAATCAAATAGATACGCCCCTTCTGAGCTCTGTACTTCTCGCAGATAGGGACCAATGGCACGCAGTGTGGTTAACAAGCGAAAATGCGTTGGGGTCTTTTTCTCTCCAGTCATAGTGAATCTCCATATTCATTATTATCTGTTGGCTGGAACACGGTGTGACGGACACTTTAGATGCGGTACGTCATTACTTTAGTGTCGTCTAAAAAACCCACAATGTCATCTAATTAGCTCATCTTCTAGCCACTTGATCGCTAAATCGAGGGATTGCTCATATCCTTGTGTAATTGTCTTAGCACTGATTTGCTTCGCTTTGCCGTATTGGCTGTACAAGGCGACCAATCGGTTGTCACTAAAGGGAGAAACAGGATCTCGCTCTAGGTTCATCGCCAAAATAGGCACCTTCGTTTTACGCCCACCTAAGATACCTTGCACCTTCAACGACCATGCCATCAGTTGAATCGCTAAGCTGTTGATATCGACAATATTCTTCCCAATGCGCGATGCCAACACGTCCAGATACATCTTGGGCATCTGCTTGATTTTATCCGGAGACGATAAGATGTCATGAATCGGCGCCCCTAGCGTTACGCACGCCTTGATCTTCTCTTGCTCCATAAATGACAAACGCACCATGGCATTGCCACCAAAACGAAACCCGATCAAACCCACTCGGTGATGATCAACCCAAGGAATATCAACCAGTTGATTTAGCACGGCCTGATGTAGGCAAGAGCTATCATGCGTCAGATTCCAATGGGTATTGTGACCCATAGACGGCAAATCGATAGTGAGCATCGCGATGCCTTTTTTGGCTAGATGATCGCGAAATAGACGCCACATATCCGTTTGTAGACTATCGAGACCTGCGCTCACCATCACCACAGGTTGTGGCTCATCAGTACGAGTTAAGTGAAGGTGGGCGACGATTTTTTTATTTTGATGCGGGATCTCTAGCCGTTTGACAGTGTACTTAGTCTGTTTCGCTGCTTCCTCATAAGCATTGCCCGCCAACACTTGCGCCTGAGCGGCGAGCGTATCGTTTTTGAGGTGCGGATAACCAGCGATACTGTAACAAAGGGAGGCGTTAAAGAGCTCATCAGCCGCTTCTTCACCTTTGAGTTGTTGCGCGCGCTTTTGATGCAGCATACCCAACTTTGTCCACTCGAAGTTCCAGTTCCCGCTGTGATAGCCCATCACAGTATCTAGCCACTCATCATGGGTACGCGAGTGCTTTGAGGAGGCCATCGCCGCTAATACGCCTTCGATTTCGATAGGTTGTAGCCCTTGCCATGTCCATTGCAGGCGGCGTAAGTTGCGATACCATTTGTAGCCGTCTTCGACGCGTTTTTCATCCAGCAGCGCCTGACTTGATGGCATGTAGGCAATCAACTCCGACGTCTCTTTGGCTTTTTTATCTTTGGCAAACAGCGTCTCAGACAGGTTTTTGCTTACTTCTTCCGACATCACATTACTCGTGTATTCGTTCGATTCTTTCATAGTAATAAAAAAAATGACCCAAGAAAGGGTCATTTATCAAGATTCTTTATTGAAATCGCCAATGCATTCACCCAAGAGTGAAAAACCATTACTTTTGCTTGCGATTGATCGGTTCGATGTATTGAATCGACATATCCCATGGTTGCTCAATCCAAGTCTCTTGAGCGATATCAACCACGTAGTCATCTAAAAGTTCAGCGCCCGATGGTTTCGCGCACACGGCGATCAATTTCGCTTTCGGGTATAAGTCACGTAGTTTGCGTGCTGTGTCACCACTGTCGACCAGATCTTCAACGATAAGGTAACCTTCACCGTCACCTTCAGGTGCTTTCAATACGCTCATATCACGTTGGTGATCGTGATCGTAGCTTGAAATACAGATGGTATCCACGTAACGAATGCCGAGTTCACGCGCTAAAATAGCGCCCGGTACTAAACCGCCACGGCTTACAGCCCAAATCCCTTTCCATTGCTCGGCAGGCATCTGCTTTTCTGCAAGTTCACGACAGTACGCGTGCATCTGATCCCAAGTGATGATGAATTTTTTACTCATTGTAATAACCTAATAGTTTTGTCCAATCGGCATCCCCTGAAAAACAAGCTAAGTTGAAACAACCTACAGCTTGATGCACCAGGCCAAATAGGGGAAAAGCTACGCAAACGATTATTTTACCGGAAGCGGCGGCCAATACCAATGGCGAATTATATTCTCTATAAAACAACGCCACAGCGAGAGCGCTGTGGCGTTGTTGATTCAATGCTTGTGATTAACCAGCGAAAACGTACTTCAGCAAGAAGACTGCCGATAGTACCCAAACGCTCACAGACACGTCGCGTCCTTTACCACTCAGTAACTTAATTGCAGCGTAAGAGATAAAGCCCAGTGCAATACCTTCTGCGATTGAGTAAGTCAGTGGCATCAGCAGACAAGTCACCACAACCGGTGCCGCTTCTGTTAGATCACGCCAATCGATGCTGACCAAGCCAGACATCATTAGAATCGCTACGTAGAACAGTGCGCCAGCGGTCGCGTATGGAGGAATCATGCCAGCCAAAGGCGAGAAGAACAGTGCCAACAAGAACAGCACGCCAACAACCACCGCCGTTAAACCAGTACGACCGCCTGCCGCAACCCCTGCCGTAGACTCTACGTAAGACGTGGTGCTTGAGGTACCGAGTACCGCGCCCATTGACGTTGCGGTTGAGTCCGCCAATAGTGCTTTGTTCAAACGTGGTAGTTTACCGTCTTCTTTGATGAAGTTCGCCTTAGTTGCAACACCCACCAGCGTACCCGCCGTATCAAAGAGATCAACAAACAAGAAAGCAAAGACCACTGAGATCATGCCCACTTCAAACACGTCTGCAATGTTCATTTCCATAAAGGTCGGCGCAATGCTTGGTGGTGTCGACATCACTCCGCCCCACTGCACATCACCTACCAATAGACCAAGCGCGGTGATAATAAGGATCGCGATCATCACAGCGCCACGAACACCGCGGTACACCAAACCGATGGTCAAGAAAAAGCCCAAGGCAGCCAAGGCTGGTGCTAGGTTTGTGATGTGGCCCAAGCCGACCAAGGTCGCTGGATTATCAACGACGATGCCTGAATTTTGAAGGCCGATAAACGCAAGGAATAGACCAATACCCGCAGAGATACCCGTGCGCAGCGACAATGGGATGGAGTTGATGATCCACTCACGGATTTTGAATACCGAAAGCGCCATGAAGATCAAACCAGAGATAAACACCGCACCGAGCGCGACTTGCCATGAGTGGCCCATACCCAAAACAACGCCATAAGTGAAAAACGCGTTGAGGCCCATACCTGGCGCCAATGCAATCGGGTAGTTAGCGACAAAGCCCATGATAAAACAGCCAATCGCAGCGGCTAAACAGGTCGCAACAAAGACAGCGCCCTTGTCCATCCCTGCATCGGCCAGCATAGCTGGGTTGACAAAAATGATGTAAGCCATTGTCAGGAATGTGGTCACACCGGCAATGATCTCAGTTTTGACATTCGTGCCATTTTCACTGAGTTTGAACAGTTTTTCGAACATGATCGAATCCTAAAAGGGTAAAAAGTAAACGGTTGCGTAATCGATTGGCGGAATTATAAAGTCATCAAATAGTAAATTCCAGATAGAATTATGACTCTAATCAATATTTCGGGTTGTAAATGGGCAACCTATCGCTATAAAAGAGCCACAAACAAAACAAAAACAAATAAAATTCATAAAGATAGAAAGAAAAGACATCATCATTCAGACGGTGAACTTTTGTACCATGTTGTAAACTTTCAAATCCAGAACGGCAGTTTGTAACCTGAGTAACACGTGCTTATGTGCATAATATGCAGAGAATGGCATTAATAAGGAGAAATCGGTGAGTTGGCGGATAAAAAAACGCCACTCAAAATGAGTGGCGGTTGAATCATGTCAGCGAAAACGGCGCTGCAAATATATTCCAATATTAGGGGGTGAACATAACGTTCGAGATAAACAAGCTTTCAGTGTTAGTAACCAAAGCTAGTGGGGTAAGTAAAGCTTCCTGTATAAACAGATTTGTTTAGCCAGAACGCTGCACTTGGTAAACCTTTCATAACATCACCTTCTAAATCAATTAAACACATTACAATGATTGATTTCTCAGTTCCTTGGAGGCGATAACTCGGACTCATCCTTTGAGCGTTTTTACTTCGCTGCCGAAGTGGTTACAAATATACCTTATAGAAATTAAATTACAACACCCCGAGTGATAAAAGTCACAAAAAAGTGCAATTACTGATTCAAATCAAAACACAGCTGTAATTTAATTACATAAAAATCACTAGAATCTAAGTTAATCTGTCAGATTGATAATCATATCATTGAATATCGCGTCGATAGAGGGGTAGGCACTTTTCGCTGCAGTTTGCATCAACTCACTTGGGTATCGATCTTGAGAGTGCTATTCTGACCAACATCAAATCGGCAAGTTTGGATGTTTGTGCTACTCATCATTTGGTGCATAAGACAATATTTGCCATCTCTCATTATAAGGAGTTATCCGTGTCTGAGTTCCATTCTGAAATTAGCAGCTTGTCACCAGCGCCTTTGTGGCAGTTTTTCGACAAGATTTGCTCCATTCCTCACCCATCGAAACACGAAGAAGCCCTAGCGCAAATGATCATTGATTGGGCGACCGATCAAGGCCTAGAAGTCAAACGCGATCCAACCGGCAACGTCTTCATCAAAAAACCGGCGACCAAAGGGATGGAGAATAAAAAAGGTGTGGTTCTGCAGGCTCACATTGATATGGTGCCGCAGAAAAACGAAGACACGGATCATGATTTTACCCAAGACCCGATCCAACCTTATATTGATGGTGAGTGGGTCACCGCCAAAGGTACAACCTTGGGTGCGGACAACGGCATTGGTATGGCGTCTTGTCTCGCGGTATTGGCGTCCAATGACATTAAACACGGGCCACTAGAAGTGCTGCTGACGATTGATGAAGAAGCAGGCATGACTGGCGCATTTGGTCTTGAAGCGGGTTGGTTAGAAGGCGACATTCTGCTTAATACCGATTCTGAGCAAGAGGGTGAAGTGTACATGGGTTGTGCCGGTGGTATCGACGGTGAAATGACGTTCGAGATCCAACGCGAAGCTCTGCCCGCGGGCTATGTGACCCGACAGCTTATTCTTAAAGGCTTAAAAGGCGGACACTCAGGCTGTGATATCCACACTGGACGCGGGAATGCCAACAAACTCCTCGCTCGATTCCTAGCAGGTCACGCAAGCGAACTGGATTTGCGCCTGATTGAATTCCGTGGTGGTAGCCTGCGCAATGCAATTCCACGCGAAGCGTTTGTTACGGTCGCCGTCCCTGCTGAAAACGAAGCTAAGCTTGCCGAGCTTTATCAGTTCTACACACAACTGCTTACCAACGAGCTCGGCAAAGTGGAAACAAGCCTAGTCACGTTTAATGAAGCGAGTGACAGCCAGGAAGATGTGTTGTCTATTGCCGATCAACAACGTTTTATCGCCGCTTTGAACGCCTGTCCGAATGGCGTGATTCGTATGAGTGACGACATTGAAGGAGTGGTCGAGACCTCATTAAACGTTGGTGTCATTACCACAGAAAAATCAGCTATTCGCGTTCTCTGCTTAGTTCGTTCTTTGATTGATTCAGGTCGCCAACAAGTTGAAGGCATGCTCACCTCCGTGGCTGAGCTTGCTGGTGCTAAGATCGCTTTCTCTGGCGCCTACCCTGGCTGGAAACCGGATGCGGATTCAGAGATCATGGCCATCTTCCGCGACATGTATGAAGGCATTTACGGTCACAAGCCGAACATCATGGTGATTCACGCCGGTCTAGAGTGTGGTCTATTTAAAGAACCTTACCCCAATATGGATATGGTCTCTTTTGGTCCTACCATTAAGTTCCCTCACTCACCAGATGAGAAGGTTAAGATTGATACCGTGGCGCTCTTTTGGGAGCAAATGGTCGCCCTTCTGGAAGCGATTCCTGAGAAGGCATAGTCTTTCATCTAAACATAGTATTACTGTATTAGCCGAGCTCTTACTCGGCTTTTTTGTGGCTCAAAATCACCGCACGGCTTGGGCCACTATCGAGCGATAATATTTGTAGTGACGACAATTAATTTTTGTTAGCCAAGCCATTTACCCCACTGCTAAGGTTCGCGTCCTTACAGCGCTGAGGCGTCAATATTGCCACTTTTTCGCGCTGACTCTTTATCTTAAAAGTCACAGGTGCTCGCTCTGGCATCTGAGTTTCTATTGTTTTGTTTGCACTCATTCGGAGACCATCGCCGGATGAGTATTGCCCTATTAGGAAATCACAGCATGAAAATCGGTGTTCTGTCTCGTAACGCTAAACTTTACTCGACCAAGCGTTTAATCGAGGCAGCAAAAGAACGCGGCCACGAAGTGAAGGTTATTGACGCTCTACGTTGTTACATGAATATCAACTCAGACAAACCTGAAATTCATTTCAAAGGCGAAGAGCTGTCAGGGTTTGATGCCATCATTCCTCGTATTGGCGCCTCGGTGACGTTCTATGGCACCGCTGTGTTGCGTCAATTTGAGATGATGGGTGTTTATCCGGTCAACGAGTCCGTGGCGATCACCCGCTCTAGAGATAAGCTTCGTTCCATGCAGTTACTTTCTCGCAAAGGCATCGGTATGCCGATCACCGGTTTTGCCAGCAAACCGGATGATGTGAAAGATTTGTTGGAGATGGTCGGCGGTGCGCCTGTTGTGATCAAGCTTCTAGAAGGAACACAAGGTATTGGCGTAGTGCTTGCCGAAACACGAAAAGCAGCCGAAAGTGTGATTGAAGCATTTATGGGCTTGAAGGCCAACATCATGGTCCAAGAGTACATTAAAGAAGCCGGCGGCGCCGATATTCGCTGTTTTGTGATTGGCGACAAGGTGATCGCCGCGATGAAGCGTCAAGGGGCGGAAGGCGAATTTCGCTCTAATCTGCATCGAGGCGGCAGCGCATCACTCGTCAAAATCACGCCGCAAGAGCGCCGCACTGCGGTTGCTGCGGCCAAAATCATGGGTCTTAACGTCGCTGGCGTGGATTTGTTGCGCTCAGAACGTGGGCCACTGGTGATGGAAGTGAACTCATCTCCTGGTCTTGAAGGTATTGAAGCCGCAACAGGTAAAGACATTGCAGGGATGATCATCGACTTTATTGAAAAAAATGCGGCGATAAAAGGGACAAAAACACGAGGTCGTGGCTAGTTGAAGGGTTGAAGAGTGCCTGTCAGGCACTCTTCAAGCTTTTTAAAACGACGCCCAGATCACCGTCGCGACAAGCAGCGGGCAGACAAATTTGACATACACTGGCCATACTTTGCCAAACCACCCCAGGCTAAACTCTGGATACCCTTGCTCTAGCTCGCGAACTTTCCCTTTACGACTCCAAACCCAGCCACCAAACAGACAGAACATTAACGCCGCCATCGGCTGCAGATACTGCGTGGCGATCATCGCGACTAAGCCAAATAAGGCAGAGAAGTGATACACCACAACTACACTGACTAACGCTATCGCGCCGCCTAACCACCAACTGGTCGCCGTTCTTCCCGTACCGAAACGTTCGCCGACTAAGGCAACGGGGCACTCAAGCATCGAGATTGAGGAGGTCAGCGCGGCAATAGTCAGCAACAAGAAAAACACCACAGCAAAGAGTTGCCCAAGAAGCCCTAAGCTTTCAAACATCAACGGCAGTACCCTAAACACCAAGGTATCCGAGCTGAGTAATGAGCCATCTTCAGCGTAGATCTGAACACCTTTTTGCATCGCCACAAACATGGCAGGCAATACCACCAATCCCGCAATAAAAGCGACAGCGGTGTCAACCAAGGTGACGTTCATGGCCATCTTTGGCAGGTTCTCTTTTTTACTCAGGTAAGAGCCATAGATCAGCATGGAACATCCCCCTATGGTTAGCGAGAAGAAACCTTGCCCCATCGCTGCTAAAATCAGCTTACGATCCATGATCTTAGCGAAATCTGGCACCAAATAGTGTTTGAGACCTTCCATTGCGCCCGCTTGGGTCATGATGTAGATAAACAGCAAAGCGAAGAGCAAAAACAACGCAGGCATGAGCCGAGTCGACCATTTCTCGATGCCCTGTTTAACACCACCTTGAACAATCAAAATGGTCAGAACATAGAAGATCACAGTGCCCAATAGGTTACGCTCGATGCTAAAGCCTTTGAACCATGCACTCAGGGCGTCGAGCCCTGCCAGATCACACACCGCCGCGAACAAGAAGCAAATCAACCACCCGCCAACGATGCTGTAAAAAGCGAGCACAGCACACGGTACACTCAGACCAACCCAACCGACCATGGAGCCGATGTTTTTTGCCATAGGGTGAGAATGAAGTGAGCGCATACTATCAATGGGGTTTGCTTGACCATGACGACCAATTGCCATTTCAACCACTAGCATCGGAAAGGCGACGACAAAGATCATGATCAGATAGACCAATAGAAATGCCCCGCCACCGTTGCTTGCCGCTTGGGTTGGAAAACCCCAAATATTCCCTAACCCCACAGCCGCACCAGCCGCTGCGAGAATGAATCCTAAACGTGAACCAAAGTGCTCACGAGCTTGTACGTTGTCTGTTTGTGCCATACCACTTTGCACCATTAAACTAGTTGACTGGTACAATATAGATAAACACTGGCCATTTCAATTGCTGGACTACATTTCTCTAGCTTAGTGACATAGAAAACAAAGAAGATGCTAGTAAAGGTAATTTTACAAGCATCTTCATTATTATTAGAAAAGATAAAAAGTAGGGTTAGATGGTAAAGACCGGATAGTTTTTTAACTCTGGGATCTGTTGATGCAGCTGCTGCTCTTGCTCGACCATCTCTTCTAATGAATCACACAATGCATCGCCTTTTTTCTGCAACTGAGTTCCATGCTCATCCAACCGAGCCGCAATACGCTCTTTCAGTTCCGCCATGGTTTCCGCCATTTCGGTGAGGTTAATCCCGCCTTCGGCGGTCATCTTCGCCTGAAGCGCAGCAAAACTGCTGGTAATAAACTCTTGGTTAAATAGTGCTTTGGCTTTTTCAAAATCTTCTGCCCAAGTTTGCGCCATTTCACGAAAGCTTTGCGCCGGCAAAATAAGATCACCGTCGTTGTAATATCTCGATTCCATATCCTTATAGAAAGCGCGCAGTGATGCTTTGACCCCCTCAAAGGCGTCGGGTGTATCAAAGCTATCGGCAATATCATCAATAATATCGTCCGCTAACGCTAAGCCATCTTGGGCTAACTGCTTTGCTTTAGGTACGTAGCTATTGAGGTTTTGTTTATATTCTTCAATGGCTTTTTTCTGCTCGGCACTAAGCGGTACGCGCTCGCCGTGAATGGTCAATTCGTTATTCCCATCCACCACCGCACTGTCACCGCTGGTTTGATGGATTTCTAGCTGACGCTCATTGAGGTGAACCTCATTTTGCAGCCCAATATGGCATTGAGCCGCGAGCGTAGGTGCCGAAGCACTGAGTGCCAATGCCAATACGATTTTTCTCATCATGATTTACCTATGTCCTTTTTGCTGACGCTAGCAGGGTTTTGTCAGTGTTGTGCTGCCCCTGTGTCAACATTTAGAAGAAACTCAGCTGCTTGGTTTGCTCTTCAGGCTTCAACATCACGCTTAATCCAAGCAAGCGAATCTCACGGCCTTGCTGTCTGGTTAATATATCACTAAGCAATTGCTTAAAATACGCCAACTCCAATTGATTGTGCCCGTGCTCAATAGTGGTGAGTTGGAAATCGGCGAACTTCATTTTAATGCCCTGTTTGATGATTCCTTTATCCGGTGACGCTCTTTCTAAGCGCCGTTCCAGCTCTGGGAAGAGCCGCTCTTCAATCACTTGCCAGCATTGATCATAGCTGTGAATATTGTGACTGAACGTGCGCTCCACACCCACAGACTTTCGCTCTCGCTCTGTCACGACTTCACGTGTATCAATCCCCTGGCTCTTGTTCCACAAGGACGCCCCGAGGCGCCCAAAACGGCGCAACAGTTCACGATAATCGCTGTTCTTTATGTCCTCGCAAACATAAAAGCCCGCTTGATGCAGCTTCTCTAAACTTACCTTGCCGACTCCGGGGATTTTCTCTAGCGGCAAACTGTCCACGACGCGTTGTACATCCTGCGGTGGGATCACACACTGGCCATTCGGCTTATTGATGTCTGAGGCTACCTTGGCGAGAAACTTCACAGGCGCAATCCCGGCTGAGGCGGTCAAATTGAGCTCCTGATGGATATCCTGTCGAATCGCTTGCGCAATTAGGGTAGCGCTGCCATGGCAATGCGGGGAGTGCGTCACATCAAGGTAAGCTTCATCCAAAGAGAGAGGTTCGATGAGCGGCGTATAGCGCGCGAAAATCTCTCGGATCTGCGCTGAGACCTCTTTGTAAACTTGCATCCGACCGGGTACAACCAATAGATGCGGGCAAAGCTTCAGTGCCTGTGCGGTTGGCATTGCACTGCGAACGCCGAACTGGCGCGCTTCGTAGTTGCACGTGCTGATCACTCCACGTTGCTTTTCGCTGCCTCCGACGGCCAGAGGACGCCCACGATAAGCAGGGTGATCACGCATCTCGACCGCAGCGAAGAAGCAGTCCATATCGATGTGAATGATCTTCCTCATCGCCTTTTGAACCTAAAAACTGTATATCCAAACAGTATAATTTATCTTCCCATAACCACAAAGCCGAATTTTGGTTTGAGAATTGTTAAAAGATTCGCAAGTTAATGAGATACAGTTATTATTAACAGGTTAAATATAGATTAGGAGCACCACGTTGAATAATAAAGTGTTGGTCGTAGAGGATAGCCGCGCCTATCGCAACTATCTTACTCAACAACTTTCCTCACTCGGCTGTCACGTGATTGGTGTCGAATCGTATGCCCAAGCCAAAGAGACTTTAGAGAAACATCCGTCGTTTCGCTTCGCGGTGTTAGATTACTGTTTGCCTGATGCGCAAGATGGCGAAGTGATTGATCTGGTTCTTTCTCATGAACAGAAAGTCATCGTCCTTACCGCCACTTTTAATGAGCAAGCACGGGAACGATTTATTGCCAAAGGGGTGATGGATTACATCCTCAAAGACAGCATGGCCTCAGTGTCTTATTTGCTGCCACTCGCCAAACGCTTGCTCAACAACGAAAATCATCATGGCTTGGTGGTTGATGATTCCCCCACCGTTCGTCGCCATGTTGCGCAGCTATTGGAACATCAATACATCAAAACGACTCAAGCAGAAAATGGCCAGCAAGCGCTCGAACTGATTGCGCAGAACCCAGACATTACCTTTATCATCACCGATCATGACATGCCGGAAAAAGACGGCGTGATGATGACAAGGGAACTGCGCCAGACTTACACCAAGAATCAGCTCGCGGTACTGGGTTTATCCGGTACGGGAAGCAAAACCTTAACCGCGCAATTTCTTAAAGCTGGGGCGAATGACTTTCTGACTAAGCCCTTCAATCAAGAAGAGTTTTATTGCCGTGTTCACCAGTTGCTTGATATGAAAGAGGCTACGGATGAGCTGTATAAACTCGCCAACCAAGATGCACTAACAGGCTTATGGAATCGCCGTTTTTTGTTTGATCAAGTGTGTGATGGCTGCGAAAAACGCAACATTGCAATGCTCGATATTGATCACTTTAAGCAAGTAAATGACAACTACGGCCACGATGGCGGTGATGCGGCATTGGTTATGGTCGCCAACATCCTAAAGATCTATTTTCCGGAAGATATTGTCGCCCGATTTGGCGGAGAAGAGTTCTGTATTCAATCTTGCCAACCGTATGACGACTTTGTAAAGCGGCTGGATAGTATGCGCCGCCGAGTCGAAAAGACGCCGATTCATTACGCTGACGACACCATCAATGTCACTATCAGCATCGGCGTGTCTTGTATTGAGGCGAGCCTTGATGGCCAAATAAAAGTGGCTGACGATCGGCTCTACACCGCAAAAGCGAATGGTCGCAATCAAGTCGTCAGCCAATGACCATTGGCTCATAACCATTAGGGAATAACCGTTAGCGAATAACGGTTAGGCAATACGGTCCTTTTCCCAAGCGGCCAGCTTTTCTGCTCGCGCCGCTTCTCTTGCTTCGCGTTTTTTACGCGCATCGCAAGGCTCAGGGCAATTACACACTTTCTCAATGCCCACAGCGCCTAAACCGCCGCAACTGCCCTTCACCACTTTCTTTTGCACTATGTAGCCAATAGACATGGCTGCAATCACTGCAATGAAAACACCGAAGGTGATAATAAATGTACTCATAGTGACATGCTCTCTTGCCGTTTATTGATGTAAGTATGGCTTATAGGTGGACGAAGCGAACTCTTTAAACCCATCGTCTGTTTTTACAATCATGAGTGCCGGGATCTGGTGCACTTCTGCCACCTTCATTCCCTCTTCTTCACCTAAGACCATAAGACCCGTCGCCAGCCCATCTGCGGTCATTGACGAAGGATGTAAAACCGTCACCGACACCACTTTATGATCTATAGGTTTACCCGTTTCAGGATTGATGATGTGGGAATAGCGAACCCCATCACGCTCAAAATAGTTGCGGTAATCACCTGATGTGGCAATCGCCATATCGCCGGGTTCAATAATATCTTGAATCGCACGCTCATCGACCGAAGGTTTTTCAATCGCGATACGCCAGCCGACACCCTCACGATTTACGCCTTTGAGGCGAATCTCACCGCCCACTTCAACCATGTAATTGTCGACACCGATGGATTGGATGTAATCCGCCAGCACGTCCACTCCCCAACCTTTGGCGATGGTTGATAAGTCGACGTAAAGATTGGCAATCTCTTTGCGCAGGGTATTGCCCTCAACATGCAGATGCTCAATCCCCACTCTGGCCTGGCGCTTCGCCAGCTCTTCATCGGTGGGTACCACTTCACGGCGCGCTTCAGGTCCGAATCCCCATAAGTTGACCAAAGGCCCAACCGTCACATCCAATGCACCTAGAGTAAGACCGTTGAGGCGAATGGCTTCTTTCACAACCAACGCCGTTTGTGGCGACACGGGAAAAGGTTCCGTGCTTTCACTTTGGTTAAAACGGCTGAGCTCTGAGTCCTTACGATAGGTCGACATTTGGTCGTTGACCTCCTCAAGCAGGCGATCAACCTCTTGCTGAATGACTTCAGGTTCAGGCAGCCCTTCGGTATTGAGGTACTTGATGTTGTAAGTCGTCCCCATCGTTGGGCCGCTTAAATGTATTTGCTCAACGGGCTGTTCACACCCTGCCAGTATCAGTAGGGAAGCAAACGCAACAAGCCACTTTTTCACAAAAAACTCCTGGGTTTCGGGTTGGTTTATCCAGTCATGTATAAACGGGTCGTGTGGAATGCAAAATGGCTGACTCAAAGAGCCAGCCATCGTTTTAGAGGCGCGAACTATTAACCGCCAAAGTCATCGAGTAGGATGTTTTCATCCTCTACACCCAAGTCTTTTAGCATGCCAATAACGGCCGCATTCATCATCGGTGGACCACACATGTAGTACTCACAATCTTCTGGAGCTTCATGATCCTTCAGATAGTTTTCGTACAAGACATTGTGGATAAAGCCTGTGTAGCCATCCCAGTTGTCTTCTGGCATTGGATCGGACAATGCACAGTGCCAAACAAAGTTGTCATTCTCTTCTTGCAGCATATCGAAATCTTCCACATAGAACATTTCGCGCTTAGAACGTGCGCCGTACCAGAAAGACATCTTACGCTTAGAGTTCAAACGCTTAAGCTGATCGAAGATGTGAGAACGCATTGGCGCCATACCCGCACCACCACCGACGAAGACCATTTCCGCATCGGTATCTTTCGCGAAGAACTCACCGAATGGACCAGAGATCGTACACTTGTCGCCTTCTTTCAAAGACCAGATGTAAGAAGACATGATACCTGGTGGTACCTCAGGATTATTAGGCGGCGGCGTAGCAATACGTACGTTCAGCATAATAATCCCGTGCTCTTCTGGGTAGTTAGCCATTGAGTATGCACGGATTGTCTCTTCGTTTACCTTAGACTCGTAGCGGAATAGGTTAAACTTATCCCAATCCTCACGGTACTCTTCTGGTACATCGAAGTCAGCGTATTTCACATGGTGAGCTGGCGCTTCAATCTGAATGTAGCCACCTGCACGGAAAGGTACAGACTCGCCATCTGGGATTTGTAGCTTAAGCTCTTTAATGAATGTCGCTTTGTTATCGTTAGAGATAACGGTACATTCCCACTTTTTAACGCCGAAGATCTCTTCTGGTAACTCGATATCCATGTCGGTTTTCATCGCGACCTGACAGGCAAGACGCTCACCTTCACGAGCTTCACCTTTAGTAATATGGTCTAGCTCGGTTGGCAGGATATCACCACCACCGGATTTGATTTTAACGCGACACTGGCCACAAGAGCCACCGCCACCACAGGCAGAAGATACGAACACACCCGCGCCCGCTAGAGCGCCAAGTAGCTTACCACCTGGTTGTGTAACGATCGCCAGATTCGGGTCATCGTTCACAGAAATTGTAATGTCACCTGTTGGTACCAGCTTAGATTTAGCGAAAAGAATCACTAGTACTAGCGCCAGTACAATCAGAGTAAACATCACTACACCAAGAATAATGTCCATTGACTATTCCTTAATTGTTGCGGTTTACCCGACTTACAGTTGAACACCAGAGAAAGACATAAAGCCTAACGCCATCAGACCCACAGTAATGAAGGTGATGCCAAGACCACGTAGGCCTGGAGGAACGTCAGAATACTTCATCTTCTCACGGATACCTGCAAGAGCGACGATCGCGAGCATCCAGCCCACACCAGAACCAAAACCGTACACGACAGATTCGGCAAAGTTGTAGTCACGTTGTACCATGAAAGATACACCACCGAAGATCGCACAGTTTACGGTGATCAACGGTAGGAAGATGCCCAATGCGTTGTACAAAGGTGGGAAGAAACGGTCCAAGACCATTTCTAGGATCTGTACTAACGCTGCAATCACACCAATGAAGGTAATGAAGTTAAGGAAGCTCAAGTCAACGCCTTCGACTAGCGCGTTCTCTCGCAATACTAGGTTGTAGACTAGGTTGTTCACAGGAACCGCAATGGTCAATACCACCACAACCGCCACACCTAGACCGAATGACGTCTTCACTTTCTTGGATACCGCCAAGAAGGTACACATACCCAAGAAGAAAGAGAGCGCCATGTTCTCGATGAAAATCGATTTAACTAACAGACTAATGTAATGTTCCATGACGACCTTACTCCTTCGCTTCGACTTGTTCTGGTTTCAGGATACGAATACCCCAAATTAGGAAGCCGATCAGGAAGAACGCCGAAGGTGCTAGGAGCATCAGGCCGTTTGGCTGGTACCAACCGCCGTTGCTCACCAATGGCAAAACTTCTAGACCAAACAACTTACCGCTACCAAACAGTTCACGGAAGAAGCCAACAGTGATCAGAACGAAACCGTAACCCAAACCGTTACCGATACCGTCAATCAAAGACGGCACAGGCTCAGATTTCATTGCAAATGCTTCTGCACGGCCCATAACGATACAGTTGGTGATGATCAGACCTACGAAAACCGACAACTGTTTTGAGATGTCGTAGAGGTAGGCTTTCAACACCTGGTCAACCACGATAACCAAAGAGGCGATGATCGCCATTTGGACGATAATACGCACACTGTTAGGGATGTGGTTACGAATCAGAGATACACAGAAGTTCGACAATGCCGTAACAAAGGTTACCGCCAGTGTCATAACAAAAGCTGTCTCAAGTTTGGTCGTTACTGCAAGCGCAGAACAGACACCGAGAACCTGTAGCGCGATCGGGTTGTTGTCCAATACCGGCGCTAAGATGCTCTTTTTCACGTTTTGTGCACTAGACATTAGTTCAGACCTCCGTCACGAACTTTTGCTAGGAACGGACCGAAGCCCATATCACCTAACCAGAAGTCAAAAGTGTGTTGAACACCGTTACTTGTTAGCGTTGCACCTGAAAGGCCGTCAACACCGTGCTCAGAACCCGCTGGTGCACCACCTTTCACGACTTTAATCGCTGGCTTGTGGTTGTCGTCAAACAGTTTCTTGCCGACCCACTGTGCACGCCAAGATGGGTTTTCTACTTCACCACCAAGTCCTGGGGTTTCACCCTGCTCGTAGTAAGTAATCCCTGCCACTGTGTTGCCATCCGTTTCAACCGCGACGAACGCGTACATCATCGACCATAGACCGTTGCCGTGAACCGGAAGGATAACCTTAGAGACAGAGTCGCCATCTTTCACGAGGTAAACCACGCCTGTGTTCGCGCGACGCAAGATTTTCGCTTTGTCGTCTGCCGCGTCAAGCTTGATGGACTCCGCTGGATCTTTCGCCGCTTTACGCTGATCGAATGTCGCTGCGTTACCTTCAACGAAATCACCGGTAGTGAAGTCTACAAGACGAGGTTCAATATACTGAGCGAAGAGCTCAGGGACTTTTTGGCCCTGAGAATCGATGCCAGACACTTCGATAATCTTGCTCTGCTTGTCGAGAACCGCGTTCGCTTTCTGCTTATCACGCAGACCGACCGCTGCTGTTGAAACGATGATTGAACAAACCAGGCTCAACCCGATAACAACACCCAGCGTCTTTTTAATGCTGTCGTTATTACTTGCCATAGCGTGCTAGTCTCCGCTTGATGTTCTTTTCAACTACTACATGGTCGAACAGAGGTGCAAATAGGTTCGCGAATAGTATCGCCAGCATCATACCTTCTGGGTACGCTGGGTTGACGACACGAATCAGAACACACATCACGCCGATGAGCGCGCCGTACCACCATTTACCTTTGTTGGTAAAGGAAGCCGACACTGGGTCTGTTGCCATAAAGAACATACCGAATGCAAAACCACCTAGAACCAGGTGCCAATGCCATGGCATGTTAAACATAGGGTTGGTATCAGAGCCAATCACGTTAAATAGCGTTGCGGTTGCGATCATACCGATCATCACGCCGGCAATGATGCGCCAAGACGCAATACGCATGTAAACGATCATCGCTGCACCGATCATCAGTGCCAGTGTCGAAACTTCACCAATTGAACCTGGGATGTTACCAATAAAGGCATCCATCCAAGTGATCGGCGCGCCAGTCACGGTGTTCATCAAGGCACCATTACCACCTTGAGCCCATTGGCTCAATGCAGTCGCGCCAGAGAAACCGTCAGCCGCTGTCCATACGACGTCACCCGAGATTTGAGCTGGGTAAGCGAAGAATAGAAACGCACGACCCGCCAATGCTGGGTTGAGGAAGTTACGACCTGTGCCACCAAAAATCTCTTTTGCGACAACAACACCAAAGGTGATACCCAAAGCGGCTTGCCACAATGGAAGCGTAGGTGGAACGATGAGAGCAAACAGAATGGAGGTCACGAAAAAACCTTCGTTGACTTCATGCTTGCGCACCATACAGAACAGCACTTCCCAGAAACCACCAACGATAAAGACCGTTGCGTAGATAGGAAGGAAGTAGGTTGCGCCAAGTAGCATTTTACTACCCACGCCAGCTTCTACTCCGATGGTACCGCCAAGCATTTCTGTTAACCAGTAATGCCAATTACCCGCAACCACAGCCGCAAGTTGATCCCCTGCGTACATATGGTTAAGAGCAGCGATGGCTTGGCCGCCAGCGTTGTACATACCCCAGAACATTGCTGGGAATACCGCAAACCAAACCATGATCATGATACGTTTTAAGTCAACGTTATCACGGACATGTGAGCTTTTCTTTGTCACTAGACCTGGTGTGTAAAACAGCGTTGCCGCCGCTTCATACAAGGCAAACCACTTCTCGTGTTTGCCGCCCGGCTCGAAGTGATGCTCGATGTCTTCAAGAAACTTTTTAAGCGCCATGAAAATTACCCTTCCTTCTCGATCTTGTCTAAGCATTCACGAAGTAGCGCACCGTACTCGTATTTGCCAGGACACACAAAGGTACACAAAGCGAGATCTTCTTCATCCAACTCCAGCGCACCCAGTGCTTGAGCACTGTCGGTATCACCGGCACACAGGTCACGAAGAAGCAGCGTTGGTTCCATATCAAGCGGCATAATGCGCTCGTAGTTACCAATCGGTACCATTGAACGGTCACTACCGTTGGTCGATGTTGTCATATTGAACAACTGACCATTGAATAGATGACCTAGGAAAGAACGAGTGATAGAGAACTTGTTTTTGCCCGGCATCGCCCAGCCAAACAGTTCTTTCTCACGACCTTCGCGCAGGACAGAGACCTGCATGTGGTAACGACCTAAATACGCGTGCGGACCTGTGGCATGAACGCCAGAGAGGACAGAGCCTGAAATCACACGAACTTCACCAGGCATGAGTTCGTTGTCCGTCAAGTCGTCTAGAGACGCACCGATCGTGGTACGAATAAGACGAGGGTTATTAACCACAGGACCCGCTAGTGAAATCACGCGTTCTGTGTAGAGTTCACCCGTCAAGAAAAGCTGACCAAACGCGATCACGTCTTGGTAGTTGATGCTCCACGCCACATTTTCCGCATTCACTGGGAACAGGTAATGCATGTGAGTACCGGCGAGACCGGCTGGGTGTGGGCCATCAAACACATGTTCTTCAACGTTCGGTTGAGACGAGCGAGGAAGACTAGTGCCAGATTTACAAACGTAAACCTTGCCATCAGTGAGGGTTGAGAGAATATCAAGACCAGCAACAAAAGCTTCTTGCTGTTCATTAATAATTAACTCAGGTTGAGCTGCCAATGGATTGGTGTCCATGGCGGTAACAAAAATCGCTTTTGTCGAAGACTCGATTGCTGGAACCTTGCTGAACGGTCGAGTACGTAAAGCTGTCCAAAGACCAGATTCAACCAGTTGAGACTTCACCGCTTGTGGGTCAAGACTGGCTAGTTGAGCTGCTTCGTACTTATCGAATGTCACCTGTTGCTCACCGGATACTTCAATCACAACGGATTGGAGTACACGTTTTGCACCACGGTTCACCTCGATGACTTTACCGCTTGCTGGAGAAGTAAACTTCACACCAGGATTCTTCTTATCTTCAAAAAGAACTTGAGCTTTCTTTACTTCATCGCCTACGCGGACATGCATGGTAGGACGCATGCCGACGTACTCTTCGCCAAGCAAGGCGACTTTCTTGATGGTTTTACCATCATTAATCACCTGGGTAGGAGCACCTGCGATAGGTAGATCCAAACCCTTTTTTATTGTAATCATACGCACTTGCACTACTTTTATCGGGAAAAAGATTCTTTGATTGCGTAACTTTTAGACACGACACTTGTGTCCGGTTTTGGTGATGTTTTAAACACCAAAATCGCAACATCCTCTTAAAAATCACATCGCAGAAATGCAACGAGATTTATCAGGTGCGATAGTCTATCATCTTTTGCAAAGACGACGCCATGACCAATACAGGTATTAAAGAAGATATTTCGAACGTTTTGAGTTTAAAAGGCTAAGGAATCGTCATAACTTTGAGCCATCGCACAAAGACCCAAATATCCACAAAGACTTTCTGTCACAATCCGTCATAAGGCGAAATATTTCATTTTAATGCCTGCCGTCCATTCATATGTTTCTTTACTGTTAACAAATCGATTTAATACCCCTACCCTTTAGAGGTATTTACACTGTCACTTTATGCTTTACTACCACCCATGCACATCGGGCTATCTGGCGCACTCTGGTTCTGCGATTGCCACTCTTGCGCCGTGTATGTGTGGATGGATAATGCGTGAATATGATTGGCCAATTCATCGGACAAGGCCTGATTCACAAGACGGTGCCTCGCAATTAACCGAGCGCCATCAAAGTGTTCACTCACGACAATAACCTTAAAGTGGCTCTCTGAACCTGCGGGAACATTGTGCATGTAGCTTTCATTCACTACTTGCAGGTGGCTTGGCTGGAAAGCCTCGTGAAGTTTCGATTCTATTGTTTGCTGGAGCATGAATTCACCGTTACGCTAATCTGTTTAAGCGAGTTGGATTATGGGCGTGACCATAATAATGTGCTACTCAGTAAAGAAAAGGTTTTAGTTTTCACTGCCAGTAACATTTGCGACAATTTAGCCATTCCTATGATGAGACCATTGACTGCATGAAAACTGAGCTGACTCTTTTTGAGCGAACACTGTTCCTTTACCGTTACCCTAAGCGTAGCAACGACACCTTACAAGCCTGGGACGCCGGAGATGAGTACCTGATCAATCATGTCGAGCAACTTTCTCTCACAAAAGGGAGCCACATCGTTGTTTTAAACGATCATTTTGGTGCGCTCAGCACGTGGCTCTCTCGTGACTACCGAGTCACCATGATGAGTGACTCGTGGATTGCTCACCAAGCGACACACGCCAACCTTGAGGTAAATCAGTGCCCTAAGGTCACGCTCTGCTCAACGCTCGACCCTATCCCTAAAGATGCAGATCTAGTGTTGATGCAAATCCCGCGTACCAATCGCCACTTAGTGTGGCAGCTCGCTCAGTTAAGAGAGACACTGTCGCCAACCATCCCTGTCGTTGCGGTCAACAAAGCAAAAGAGATCCACAGCTCAACACTGAAACTGTTTGAGAAACACTTGGGCGACACGACGACCTCTTTGGCGTGGAAAAAACACCGTCTGGTATTTAGTTTCGCTAATTGTGATACGCCTATCCCCGCAGTGGCGATCACTGAATGGCCCGTTCCTCAACACGGGATGACGCTAAAAAATCACCCTAACGTCTACTCAGGCGAGGGACTAGATCAGGGAGCGAGCTTTTTTCTTGACCACTTGCCAGACAACCTCGGCCACGCTCGAGCACTTGATCTTGGCTGTGGCAATGGCGTGCTGTCCGTTAAGTTATCACAGCTTAATCCAGCACTGTCGATCACTTGCGTCGATGAAAGTTTCAGCGCCGTGGCGTCGGCGCGAGAAAACTTACGTCCCTATGACACAGGTGAGCGTCAAATAGAGTGTATTGCCAACAACTGCTTGGATGGATTTGATGCTGATCGCTACGATGTGGTGCTTTGCAACCCACCGTTCCACCAGCAACAAACCATTACTGACCACATCGCTTGGCAAATGTTCTGTGATGCAAAGCATGTTCTTCGTGTTGGTGGGCAATTATTAGTTATCGGCAACCGCCACCTCGGCTACGATGGAAAACTGAAAAGAGTGTTTGGTAAACATCAAGTCAAAGTGATCGCATCAAATAAGAAATTTGTTATTTTACAAGCGACTAAATAGTCCTCTATTATCTTTGAACTGAGAGTTAACTTCATACGTGAAGCATTAAGGAAAAGACAATGAAAAAACTGGTATTAGCGGCGTCAATGGCCATCTTGACCGCCTGTGCGTCCCCTCAGCAAGAGCAACTGAACTTTATGCCACAAGCGGTACTCAGTCGCGGTGATTTAGTCCAGGACGCCACCTTTACTATTACCAGTAAAGATGTTCGCTCTGCGCAATATGTCGCCTTGGTCGACAGTGGCCGCTCTAACATCGAACCGATTCATTCTAAACAGAATGTGCGTATCACATTAGAAAATGCCCTGCTAGAGCAGTTCCAATCTCAAGGTTTCCGTAACACCGTCAACAGCGAAAACGCACTGAAGATTGAAGTGCAGGAAGCTTTGGTGTCGGTCAAACACTCGGTAATGGAAAATGAGATGGACGGCAAAGTAGTGCTAGAAATCACCGCCGAAACGCCACGCGGCAAGTTAGTAAAAGCTTACACCGGCACAGCGAAACGCACAGGAGCACTCAGTGCATCCAACCAAGAGATCGAAACCGTTCTTAACGATGTGGTCAACTTGGTGCTAAAAGAAGTCGCGAACGATCGTGAATTGCAAACTTACATGCAGGAGCGTTTCTAATGTGGAAGTGGGCACTGACGTCACTGGCATTGGTGAGCCAACTTGCGTTTGCCGGGCCAAAAGTCTTGGTGGAAACCACGCTGGGTAATTTCACCCTTGAGCTTAACCAAGAGAAGGCGCCGATTACGGTCGCCAACTTCCTCAAGTACGTCGAAGAGGGCAGTTATGCAGGGAGCCAATTTCACCGTGTGATCCCTGGCTTTATGGCGCAGGGCGGCGGCTTTGACACCAATATGAAACAGTTGAGTACGTACGCTCCAATTCAGAACGAAGCCGCAAACGGGCTAAAAAACGACCGTGGCACGATTGCAATGGCGCGTACCAACAACCCAAATTCTGCCACTCGCCAGTTTTTCATCAACTTTAAAGACAATCACTTTTTAGACTATGACCAGCGCCCCCCGGGCTATGCGGTGTTTGGTAAAGTGGTCGATGGCTTTGACGTCGTTGAATCGATGGCGGGCATCAAAACGCACAATGTCGGTCGCTATAGTGACGTACCGTCGATCCCTATCGTCATCAAAAAAACCACCCTTATTGAATAAACCTCTACCCGCCCCAACACATGTTGGGGCGGTGGCATCTCCGTCGTTAGTGACCTGCCCTCTTATTTCAAACCGCACAGAACAAGGATACGTCTATGTCTGCGACATCATCGCCAATGTCATGGCGCGACACCATCAAAAGCTATCTCGATAAGCGTCTGCTTTGGGTATTTATGCTGGGCTGCTCAAGCGGCTTTCCGTGGGTGTTGATTGGCTCCAACATGTCTGGCTGGCTTAAAGATGCAGGCTTAACCCGAGCCGCCATCGGCTATTTTGGTAGCGTGTTCGCCGTCTACGCGATCAACTTTTTGTGGGCACCACTGGTTGACCGAGTCCGCCTGCCTTATCTCACCGATAAAATTGGCCAACGCCGCAGTTGGATATTACTCTGTCAGCTTGTTGTGCTCTCTTGCACCCTGTTCATTGCCGGTGTCGATCCTGCAAAAAACTTAGCGTTCACGTCGATGCTCGCGCTGGGTATTGCGATTGCCTCAGCGACACAAGACATTGCTATTGACGCCTTTCGTATCGACACCTTCCCTAAGTCTGAATCCTCTAAACTGCCTCAAGCCTCAGCGATGGCCGTGATCGGATGGTGGACGGGGTATTCTCTACCGGGTTATCTCGCGTTTATCAATGCAGACAGCATGGGGTGGAATGGCGTCTATTACGGCATGGCGATCATCGTTGGGGTATTGATGCTCTTTACCTTGCTGGTCGGCGAGCCCAGGACTGAGCGAAGTGCGCTGCAAGAACAAGCCGAGCAAAGACATTACCAAGTCGTCGATTCAAAAACCGTCGCGTGGTTGAGTGTCACGGTTGTCGAACCCTTCCTCGATTTCTTCAAACGTAACGGTGTGCGCGTCGCGATCACGCTGTTACTGTTTGTGTTCTTGTTCAAGATTGGTGAGGCGTTCCTTGGCCGCATGTCGATCACTTTCTACAAAGAAGTCGGCTTTAGCAATGAGCAAATTGGTTACTACTCGAAATTGATTGGTTGGGGGGCAACCATTGTCTTTACCTTGGTCGGCAGTCTATTTAACGTCAAATTTGGCATCGTTCGCGGGCTGATGATCGGCGGTATTGCGATGGCGGGCAGTAACTTAATGTTTGCCTGGATCGCCATGACAGGACCAAGTGAAACCCTCTTCTTAGCCACGATCATTGTGGACAACTTCACCACGGCCTTCTCAACCGTCGCGTTTGTCTCATTTTTGACTGTACTCACCGGCCAAGCCTTCTCCGCCACGCAATATGCGCTGCTGGCTTCACTCGGCAACTTCGGCCGTACGACCCTTGCGTCATTCAGTGGCGAGCTCGCCGATTACTTAAACGATTGGTCACTGTTCTTCATACTGACCGCGGTAATGGTTATCCCAAGCTTATTGATGCTCTATTCTCTGCGTCACTACTTCTCGGATCTACTCGAAAAAGCACGTCAGCAAAAATAGACAAGATGGCAAGAACGAAAAAGGCTTGGAGTGCTCCAAGCCTTTTCTTTTGTCTATTATTAATCTAGGGAAGAGACTAAGGGTACAAGCCACGTCCAAACATATTGAAGACTCGGGCGACGCCTTGGGTGAAGATCATAGGCTCAGTCAGCACCGTTAAACACAAGCAATCTTCACCAACTTGAGTTTGCGGGCTGTGCTTGACCGATGCGTCTTTATAGAGAAAGTCGCCGACCTCATAGTGCCCTTCTTCGTCAGAAAAACCGCCATGAAGGACTAACGTCGATTCAAACCCTTTATGGGTGTGCTCGGGCACTTTGACCCCTTCCGCCATGTACATGAGATTGACGCGGGCGTTGCCGGAAATCGCAATAGGGGCGCTAAACACCTTGCCACCATAATTACGCCACTCGCCGATTCGATCATACAGCTTGGATAATGCAAGCGGTAAGGTCATCGAGCGTCCGTTGACATCAATCGTTTTCGGCTGGCGCAGCAGCTTGATAGGATCTTTGATCTGCTCCGTTTGGGTGATGCTTGCCAGCATCTGCTCAAGACTTTGCACCGGTGTTTGGTTGTCTGGCACCTCTTGCTCAAGCGCAACCCCGCACTCTTGCTCAAAGGACCTCACTTGCTCTTTACAATGTGGGCAACTTTCCAAATGCACGGCAATAGTGAACGCGTTGACATCATCCAATGACCCTTGTGCGTATTGCTGCAACATTTCGATGTGTGGATGGTAACTCATAAGCGATCGGCCTCTATGGAATGTTTCAGTTTTTCAATCGCGAGCCTTAGGCGCGACTTCACGGTACCAAGGGGAATATTCAGCATCTCTGCCACTTGCTGGTGAGGCATCTCTTCCAGATAGACGGCTTTGACCACGGTGCGTTGGGCATCCGGTAACGTATCTAAATATTTCACCACTTGCTCTTTAAGCATCTCTTGCTCTGGCGAATAGTGCTCAACCAAGTCAGGCGGGCAGTAATCATTGGGCCAAATGTCATCGGAGGACAAATGGGCGTCGCGCCCTTTTTGCTTGCGCAACATATCAAAGCACAAGTTGCGGGCGATGGTGTAAATCCATGTGGAGAGCGAACTCTTGCTGCCATCAAACATGATGCTCTTTTGCCAGACAATGGTCAGGGTTTCCTGTACCACTTCCATGCACACTTGCTCATTGCCCATGTGGCGATAGGTAAATTGCTTTAAACGCGGGGTAAAATGTTGGAACACCAGGGCGAACGCTTGTGTGTCCTTCTGTTTTACCCTATCCATACACTCAGTCCAATCGGCTCGAGTGAACGCCTGAGTATCTTCACTGACCATATCGATTCCTTGGTTTCACCTAGTCTTGAGATGCGAACGGGTTACTATACGCGCTCACGCGCGTTTCGATCACTCTCATTCTAGATCAAGGCTGAGGAGAAGGAATCATCTGGTTGATAAAGGCAAGTGCCGCCTCACAAGTTTGCTGTTGATTAAGTGAATCAAACCGACTGGGCGTGAGAGGCAGTAACTCCAACCAACGCTGCGATACCCAGCTTGCATCGTCCATAAAGCGCTGCTGGTATAGCTCCCCCACTTGCGGGTAGTCGTGATACACCTGAAGCAGGTGTTCACCAAGATGAACGTCTGAAGGCGACATCTCTGCCACTTGCCAGTTAGGCAGCGTGCGAATTTTCGCCATGCGCAGCCCATCAAACTCAGTGCGCACCCGCTCGATAGTAAACCGCTGAAGTCCACACACCGTGATACCGAGCAGACCGTCGTCTAGCTGATCAAAATCGACGATTCGAACCAGAGAACCTGTGTGTGACAGTTGAACGGCGCCTGACTGTTTGGCCCTTTCTAGCAAGCAAATTCCGAACGTACCGTCTCCTTTCATCGCATTAGAGACGAGTCGTTTGTATCTGGGCTCGAATATCCTTAGTTTCATTTTACCTTCAGGAAGGACAATGGAACTTAAGGGAAATAGCATGATCTCTTGCACTTTGTTTCACCTCTACATCGTTGCCAATGTGTACGCAGCGCTGAAAAAAACCGATCACTAACCAAATCTGTTGATTCATTGACAAGCATAAAACTTCGCATAAACGTTTGCGTAAACGATGTCTGTATCAAAAAGTATGCAAAAGTGTGAAAGTTCCTCGATAACTGATTTTTCTATCTATAAATGTGATCAACCTCACTAACTTTGTGTGTTTTTGCACTCCGTATCACTACCAATTGAGATTTAAATCGCTATTATGCTCACCAACTGAGCACGTCGGAGAACGTGCTACACAATATATGGACGTCATTTTTACACTTAACGAATACATAGAGAGTCCCACTATGCGTAAATCACTTCTAGCTCTTGGTGTTGTAGCAGCAATGTCTGCGCCTGCGATGGCTGCTGACTATTCAGACGGCGACATCCACAAGAACGACTACAAATGGATGCAATTCAACATCATGGGTGCATTCAATGAGAAAGGTGTATCTGAATCAACTCACGATTACCTAGAAATGGAGTTTGGTGGTCGCTCTGGCATCTTCGATTTGTATGGTTATGTCGACGTCTTCAACTTAACTTCCGATTCAAGCAGCGACAAAGCGAAATCTGAGAAAATCTTCATGAAATTCGCTCCTCGCGTTTCACTAGATGCACTATCAGGAAAAGACCTATCATTCGGTCCAGTAAAAGAGCTCTACGTAGCTTCTGTAATGGAATGGGGTGGTGGCGGTGCTACTAACTGTAACGAAACTGGTTGTATTGATGGAAGCCCAGGCGTTAACAGCCAAAAAATCGGTTTGGGTTCTGATGTCGAGCTACCATGGTTTGGCAAAGTAGGCTTGAACTTATACGGTACATACGACTCGAACAAAAAAGATTGGAACGGCTACCAGATCTCTACAAACTGGTTTAAACCATTCCATTTCTTCGAAAATGGTTCGTTTATCTCTTACCAAGGCTACATCGATTACCAATTTGGTATGGACACAGATAAAGGCTACGCAACAGCAAGCAACGGTGGCGCGATGTTTAACGGCATCTACTGGCACTCAGACCGCTTTGCAGTTGGTTACGGCTTGAAACTTTACCATGATGTATATGGTTTTGCCGACAACGAAGGCCTACCGTGGGATGCATCGACCAAAGCAGAATCTTCTGGCGCTGGTCACTACCTCGCTGTCACATACAAATTCTAAGTTAACAGCAATTTCATAGCTAAATGGCGCCAATCGGCGCCATTTTTATTGGCATTCTCGCGCCCAATCCGTATCCTTGCCTCAAATCCTTAACCCTTTGCTTGATGATGAATATCGTGATTCTCGGTCCTGGTGCGATTGGTACCTTGTGGGCCCATGCGCTCTATCGAGCGGGGCACGCTGTCTCGGTCTACTCACGACATGACGTAGTGAGCCTATCCCTTTGCCTAGATGGTGAATCTCTAACGTTCGCCAACAACCAACCGGACCGCTTAGCCAACGCCGACCTTTTGTTGGTCACACTCAAAGCCCCTCAGGTGTGTGAGGCACTGTTGCCACTCCGCGGCCTCGTTCACCCCGATACCATGATCATGCTGATGCACAATGGCATGGGTAACGCAGAGCAATTACAGACCTGGCTACCCAACAATCCTTTACTGCTGGCGACCACCACACACGGCGCCTTACGCAGCGACGGTGGGTCAATTCAACATACCGGCCAAGGGGAAACCTTTATCGGTGCTGCGAATCTTCGCGGTCAAGCGTGTGGCTTTCTGGCCGAGGTGCTCAACCACGCTTTACCAACAACGGCATGGCACCCAGACATCGAACAGGCGTTGTGGCTGAAACTTGCCATTAACTGCGCCATCAATCCGCTGACGGCTTTAGAACACATACGTAATGGTGAGCTGGCCCGAGACGATCTTCAGGCAACCATTGCCGAGATCGTCAGTGAAGTGCATAGCGTCATGCATGCTAAGGGCTACACCATCACTCAAAAAGAACTGTTCGAGAAGATCAATGCCGTGATCGCCAACACCGCTCGTAACTTCTCATCCATGCATCAAGATATTGTGCATAAAAGGCACAGCGAGATAGACTTTATTACTGGATACCTCCTCAAATTGGCGGCGCACTACGGGCTAACCACACCGATGAATCAACGCCTATACCAAGAGATAAAACAGAGAGAACAGAGCTGGAAAGATGACTAAAAAAGTACTGATCCCCATCGCCCCAGGCAGCGAAGAAATGGAAGCGGTCACCATCATCGATATGATGGTACGTGCCGGCTATGATGCCGTGGTGGCCAGCGCCGACTTTGATGGTCATCTGACCATGATTGGCTCACGCGGCATCCCACTCACGGCGCAATGCACACTGGTTGATGTGGCAGACGATGAATTTGACGCCGTCATCCTACCCGGTGGCGTTGGCGGCAGCGAGGTCTTTCGCGACAGCACCGTTTTGGTCGAGATTGTGCGCCAGCAGATGTACGAAGGTAAGTTGGTCGCAGCCATTTGCGCCGCGCCTGCGCTCGTTCTGGTTCATCATGGCTTGTACACCGATGCGCTGATGACCTGTCACCCTAGTTTCTGGCCGATGATTGATAAGCAGAGACGCCGTGTCAAACGAGTCACCTACGACATCAATCACAATCTAATGACCAGTCAGGGACCGGGCACAGCGTTAGAGTTTGCAATGGAAATCATCATTCATCTCTCTGGAAAATCCCATGCTGCCACAGTTGCCGAGCCGATGGTCACGATTCCGACCCTGCAATATCACAAATTGGGTGAAGCGTAATGAGAGAAACCGCTGAGATCATTGGCCAATTTCCAGCACTCAACCAAGACGTGAATGGGCAGCGTTTGGTCTACCTTGATAGCGCAGCGACGACACAAAAGCCGCAGTGCGTCATCGATACATTGAGCCGTTACTACAGCCAGCAAAATGCCAATGTCCATCGTGGCAGTCACCGTTTAACGGCTCAAGCGACCAGTGAATTTGAAGCAGCCAGAGCTCACATCGCTGAGTTTATTGGCGCGCAGAGTCCGGCGTCCGTTATCTGGACACGTGGCGCAACCGAAGCGGTCAACCTAATCGCTCAAACTTACGCGCGCAGCGCTTTGTCTCCGGGCGATGAGATATTAGTCAGCGAACTGGAGCATCACGCCAATATCGTACCGTGGCAAATTGTCGCTGAGCAAACGGGCGCGAAAGTGGTGAAAGTGCCGATGACGCCGCAGTGTCAATTTGATCTTGCAGCCTTTGACGCGCTCCTTTCACCGCGCTGCAAAATTGTCGCGTTAGCGCACGTCACCAACGTGACGGGCACGCGTCAACCGATTGAAACCGTGATTGAGAAAGCTCATCAAGTGGGCGCGATCGTGGTGGTCGATGGCGCGCAAGGTATTGTGCATGAACCGGTCGATGTCGAGCGCCTAGACGCTGACTTTTATCTCTTTTCCGGCCACAAGCTGTTTGCGCCCGCAGGGATTGGGGTACTGTATGGCAAACTCGATCTTCTCAATGCCATGCCCCCTTGGCATGGCGGCGGAAAAATGGTCGAAAAAGTCTCCTTCTCCGGGACGACGTTCAGCGAGCTACCGGGGAAATTCGAAGCCGGCACCCCCAATGTCGCGGGCGCGCTGGCGCTCAGTCGCGCAGTGGCCTGGCTGGAGACGTTCAATCTCTCAGACGTTGAAAAACATGTACGCGCCCTCGCCCGTCAAACCAATGAAAGGCTCTCAGCGCTACCTGATGTTAAAGTGCTGGGTTATCAAGACAACGCCTCTGTGGTCTCTTTTATTGTTGAGGGTGTGCATCATCAAGACGTCGCGACCATACTGGATCAACAGGCGATTGCGGTGCGCGCTGGGAACCACTGCGCACATCCTTTAATGGATGCTTTGAACGTCTCAGGTACGATTCGAGCCTCCTTTGCCCTCTATAACCAGCAGGATGATGTTGATCGATTGATTGAAGCCGTAGAAAAAGCACTCGATATGCTTTAGAGCGGCACTACGTATAGACAAAAAAGCGCCTTGCTGAACGATCGGCAAGGCGCTTTTTAATTCGTTGTGGTGATCAATCACGCTGACAGTTACAACTCATCAAACGCTTCAATCGCTTCAGACAGCTTTTTCACACCATGGATTTGCATGCCCGCAATCCCGCCTTTAGGCATGTTCGCAGCCGGCACGATCGCTTTTTTAAAGCCGTGCTTAAACGCTTCGTTCAAGCGCTCTTGACCACTGGGCACCGGACGAATCTCCCCCGCTAACCCGACTTCTCCAAACACCACAACATCTTTAGGTAGTGGGCGATCTCTAAAGCTGGATAGCAGCGCCATCACCAAGGCGAGATCGGCACTGGTTTCGGTGACTTTGACACCGCCGACCACATTAACAAACACATCTTGGTCAGCCATCTGCAGTCCACCGTGCTTATGTAGCACAGCAAGTAGCAGCGACAAGCGGTTCTGCTCAAGACCCACCGCCACACGACGTGGATTGGCCAACTGGGAGTAATCCACCAGCGCTTGTATCTCAACCAACAAGGGTCGTGTGCCTTCCCAGACGACCATAACGGAACTGCCTGAGGTTTCTTCTTCGCCGCGCGACAAAAAGATGGCCGAAGGGTTACTGACTTCTTTAAGCCCTTGCCCTGTCATGGCAAACACCCCCAATTCATTGACGGCGCCAAAGCGGTTCTTGTGACTGCGCAGCGTTCTAAAACGGCTGTCGGTGCCGCCATCAAGCAACACAGAACAGTCGATAATGTGCTCAAGCACTTTAGGGCCTGCGAGTGTGCCATCTTTGGTGACGTGGCCGACAATAAACACCGAGACGTTGTTTTGCTTAGCATAACGGGTCAGTGCGGTGGCAGACTCCCTCACCTGAGCGACGCTGCCCGGGGACGACTGCACATCCGAAACGTGCATCACCTGAATCGAGTCAATCACCATGATTTTGGGTTGTTCTTGCTCCGCGATCTGGCAGATGCGATCGACGTTTGTCTCCGAAAGCATTTTGAGGTTGTCTTTAGGTAGCCCCAAGCGCGACGCGCGCATTGCGACTTGCTGCAAGGACTCTTCCCCTGTGACATAGAGGGTCGGCATTTGCGATGCTAAGTAACACATGGTTTGCAGCAGCAATGTAGACTTACCTGCGCCAGGATTGCCGCCGATCAAGATCGCGGCACCTGGGACGACACCACCGCCCAATACTCGGTCTAGCTCTTTGAAACCGCTGCTAAAACGGGGCACTTCCTGTAGATCAATCTCAGACAACGTCTGTACTTTGGTTTCAGCGGCGTTGCCCGCGTATCCGCTCAAGCGCTCGTTACGCGCCGCGGCTGGTGAAGCGGCTAAACGCACCTCACTGATGGTATTCCAAGCGCCACAAGCATTGCATTGCCCTTGCCATCTTGGGAAATCTGCGCCGCAGTCGTTGCACACGTAGGCTCTTTTTGCCTTTGCCATGGTTCCTCACCTGCTATTTTGTGACCTTATCAATTCGAATCTGGGTCACTTTATCTTGATTCGATGTAACATATCATTAAAGATCGTGTTATCAAGGTCGATAGAGAATAATTAGGTAGATCTAACCATAAAATATGCAGCAACAGGAAATCCTTTCAATCGCTGAGCGGCTCATTGCCGCTTACCACTCACAAGACTTTGAGTACCTTCTTGCCCAAATGACAGAAGGCGAGCCTCCGTCGGTCAAAATATTGGTCAAAATGGAGCTCAATCGAGTGATGGCACCGTGCACCAAACCGGTGGACCTGCGCGGTCGGGTCAAAGGTGAGTGTCGAGAATACAAGCTTGATGGACTGCGCCACTGGTTAGATGATGTCGCCTTCAACGCTTATCACAAAAATGTGCGTAAGTTTGGCGGCTATACCGAAGGCGTTTGGGAAGCGCTGTCCAACACACACAACAACTTTCGTGTTATGCAAAAGCGCGGCAAGCCCATCGGCACCGAAGTGCAAGCCAAAAGCAGTGCACTGGAAGTCGAGCCGATTAACTTAGGCTATGACCTGAAGCGCAAAGAGAATCGTCTGCGCCTTTCATCCCAAATCGAGCTCAATCTCGCTAAAGGACAACTGGTTCACGGCGTCACCGTTGACCTCTCTCCTTCTGGGGCCAAGTTTAAAGTCCCGTCTGCGTTTGACTATAAGCTGGGTGAAATTGTCGAGGTACGCTTTGTAGAACTCGCCCAAAGCTCAGAAGTAGAGGCCATTCACTCAGCGTTTAGCTATCGGATTGTTGGTATCGACGAGTCTTACGAAAACGATGCAGTGAAGTTTCTGCGTACCATCATGCTCGACGAAACCCAAGCCATCGAAGCGATCATCGCAGAATGCCTCAACAACGACAGTAAAAAAGCCCGTCACGATAATCAAGATAAGATCATTCGCGCTCGCTCTCGAGGGTACGAGCACACTTATCTCAAACACACCTGCAATCTGCCGGTCTTTTTCAGTGGTGACGAGCTTAAACTGGTGTTGATGACGGAGAACAATCAGCCGATTTGGCAGTACTGGCACGACGAACGTAATCAACAAGCGCTCACCAGTTTGTTCAATAAACAGCGCATGAAACAACTGACCACTCCGGGTATGCGCGGCAGCAGTAACGTACTTTACTCCTTCACCCATGACCATCAGGGCAAGCAGCTGTTTTTCTCGATGATGATGCCGGAAGCGACGCGCGAACAGCGACAGTTGTTTTGGCATGTGGGCGCGAAAAAAGAGAGTTGGCGAGCCTTTCGCCTCTCTGTGTTTGAGCTGAATGACGAAGAAAAAAGTGAACTGTCTACGCACTCGACCGAGCTTGGCCTTGAGCCCAACACCTTGACGCACTGCGGCATTTTGCAAGAGATATCAGACAGCAGCAGTCGCAATGACTACTTGCTGACGGACAAGCCGCGTCTTGCCAGCAGCGAGCTCAACCCGTTTCGCCACACTCGCAACCCTAAGTCAAACCCCGCTTGCCTCTACTTTGATGCCAAATCCCGTCGCAAAGAGCCGAGGTATCAGTTTCAATCGCCTTTGCAACTGAAAACCGCCGATGGCCAGCGTCACGCTGGGGTTACGTTAGATATCTCCAAGCATGGCGCGAGCATTGCACTCACCTCACCTTGCGGATTAAAAGCGGGCGATCTGTGTCATGTCGACTTTAGTGAATTAAAGCTTTACGACAAAAAGCTGCCGCTTGATGAAGTGCCGTATACGGTGATACGCATCAGCCCTGGTGGTAAGCGGATGCAACTGGCGATCATCGAAGAGCGCCAGACGATGAAGACTATTGCCTTCTTTGGCTCGCTGATTGATCACAACCAAAATAAATTAGTCGCCAAACAAGAGCTACTGCCCAGTAATGCCCTGCTTGAAGGGTTGCACGATATTTTGTTGGATAAAATGGTCAGCTCACCGCTGTTTTTTGAAAAACGCGGCCCGAATCTGCGCCCACGTGTTATCGGGGTCAACTATCCTTTGCCTCCTTACCTTGGACTCCTGGCTAAGCTTGGTGAAGAGAAGAACTTTTCTCTCGAACCTATCTACAAAGGTCGCACCAATACCCTTATCGCCCAACCGATGCGCCGAATCGAAGGTGCTGAACCTCAATATCATGAGATCTACTTGAGTGCGGCAAAGTTTGGTACGCGCATTCAGTCAATCGAATCGAAGTTGGTCAGCGAATTTGAAACACTGAAAGATCGTATTCGCTTCGTCAAACAAGCGATGTCAATTGGCGAATTTTACGCCCTGAGAATTTGCGCTGCGCCCGTGTTTGATCCTATGACCGCACTGGTACGCACTGACTTAGCCGAGCTTGCTAACATCAGCCTCCACAAGGCAAAAAGCTTAGAGAAAGAGATCGGTACCATCGTCGGTTACGGTGAGCTAAGCGACATCACAGAAGAAGTCCTGATCCGCCTTGAGCTCACGCGCTAATCCGCTCTTTCGCTTGATCCCATCACCCATCACCCATCACCCATCACCCATCACCCAACATAAAAAAGCCCACTCGAAGGAGTGGGCAATGAGGTTGTCAATTCGGCTCTTATCACTGAGCCTATTGTCGAATCAAACGATTAGGCGTTTTCAGCGATTTTTGCGTGCAGCTCTTGTACAGAAGTGACCGATGCACATGCATCCGCGGTGTGAGACATGCACGTTGCAAACGCTGCGTTTAGCGTTGTGGTGTAGTTCACTTTCTCAGCCAATGCGCCACGACGAAGTACTTTTGAGTCTTCAATCGCTTGGCGACCTGCCGCCGTGTTAACGATGTAGGTGTACTCATTGTTCTTGATACGGTCAAGAATGTGAGGACGACCTTCGTGCACCTTGTTCACCAAGCGAGGGTTGATACCCGCTTCACCAAGAATCACTGCAGTGCCGTGCGTCGCATCCAACTGGTAACCGAGTTTTACTAGCTTAGACGCTAGGTCAACCACGCGTTGCTTATCGCCTTCACGAACAGAAAGAAGCGCTCGGCCACCTTCTGGGTAGACGTTACCACAACCCAATTCTGCTTTCGCATACGCTTCAGCGAATGTCGCACCCACGCCCATGACTTCGCCAGTAGAGCGCATTTCAGGGCCAAGCAGTGGGTCGACGCCAGGGAACTTGTTGAATGGCAACACCACTTCTTTCACTGAGTAGTATGGTGGGATGATCTCTTTGGTAAAGCCTTGAGACTCTAGAGATTGTCCAGCCATCACACGTGCCGCGATTTTCGCCAGTGGAGCACCCGTCGCTTTTGACACGAATGGTACGGTACGCGCAGCGCGAGGGTTAACTTCGATGAGGTACACTTCGTTGTCTTTCACAGCGAACTGCGTATTCATCAAGCCGCGAACACCCAACTCGAACGCCAACTTCTCAACTTGCTCACGCATCACATCTTGAATCTCTTGACTCAAGGTGTAAGCCGGTAGAGAACACGCAGAGTCGCCTGAGTGAACACCCGCTTGCTCGATGTGCTCCATGATACCGCCGATCACAACGCGCTCACCGTCACAGATGGCATCCACGTCGACTTCCGTTGCGTCATCAAGGAAGCGGTCAAGTAGGACTGGAGATTCGTTCGATACGCTGACTGCTTCGTTGAAGTAACGACGCAAGTCTTGCTCATCGTAGACGATTTCCATCGCGCGGCCACCCAGTACGTAAGATGGGCGAACGACCAATGGGAAACCGATGTCTTTCGACTTCTCGATCGCTTGTTCCATTGTGGTGACTGTCGCGTTTTCTGGCTGTTTTAGACCTAGACGCTCAACCGCTGCTTGGAAACGCTCACGGTCTTCTGCACGGTCAATCGCATCTGGGCTGGTACCGATAATTGGCACACCTGCCGCTTCTAGCGCTCGTGCGAGTTTCAGTGGCGTTTGACCACCGTATTGAACGATCACACCTTTTGGCTTCTCAACACGAACGATAGACAGAACATCTTCCAACGTCACAGGTTCGAAGTAGAGACGGTCAGAGGTATCGTAATCGGTGGATACTGTCTCAGGGTTACAGTTAACCATGATGGTCTCGTAACCATCTTCGCGAAGGGCAAGAGAGGCGTGTACACAGCAGTAATCAAACTCGATACCTTGGCCGATACGGTTTGGACCGCCACCCAGCACCATGATCTTGTCTTTGTCAGTCGGGTTCGCTTCACACTCTTCATCGTAAGAGGAGTACATGTACGCTGTGTCAGAGGAGAACTCCGCCGCACAGGTATCTACGCGCTTGTAAACAGGGTGAATATCGAACTGATCGCGCAGACGACGAATTTCGCTTTCAGACACACCAAGCAGTGCTGACAAACGCGCATCTGAGAAGCCTTTACGCTTCATCACACGCAACACGTCTTCGGTTAAGCCAGCAAAACCGCCTGCTTTAACTTGGTTTTCTAGATTAACGAGTTCTTCAATCTGAACTAGGAACCAACGATCGATGTTGGTGAGATTGAATACGCCTTCTACCGACATGCCTGCACGGAATGCATCAGCGATGTACCAAATACGCTCAGCGCCCGCTTCTTTGAGTTCGTGACGAATGGTGGTGAGTGCGTCAGGCGCATCAAGATCAACCATTTCGTCAAAGCCATTCACGCCAACTTCAAGGCCACGAAGTGCTTTTTGCAGCGACTCTTGTTGGTTGCGGCCAATCGCCATCACCTCGCCCACAGACTTCATCTGAGTCGTCAGACGGTCGTTCGAACCGGCAAACTTCTCGAAGTTAAAACGAGGAATCTTAGTCACGACGTAATCGATGGTAGGTTCGAATGATGCTGGCGTTGCACCGCCCGTGATGTCGTTTTGTAGCTCGTCAAGGGTAAAGCCAACCGCCAGTTTCGCGGCAATCTTAGCGATTGGGAAACCTGTTGCTTTAGACGCAAGCGCAGACGAGCGCGATACACGTGGGTTCATCTCGATGATAACCATACGGCCATCTTTCGGGTTGATACCAAACTGTACGTTTGAACCACCTGTCTCAACGCCAATTTCGCGCAGTACCGCTAGAGAGGCATTACGCATCAACTGGTACTCTTTATCAGTCAAAGTCTGTGCGGGTGCGACAGTGATGGAGTCACCGGTGTGGATGCCCATTGGGTCGAAGTTCTCGATAGCACATACGATGATACAGTTGTCCGCTTTGTCGCGAACCACTTCCATCTCGTACTCTTTCCAACCGATCAGTGACTCATCGATGAGAAGTTCGTTAGTTGGCGACAGGTCTAGGCCACGACGACAAATCTCTTCGAACTCTTCTTTGTTATAAGCGATACCACCACCCGTACCACCCATAGTGAATGACGGACGGATGATACAAGGGAAGCCCACCATATCGAGCACTTTGTACGCTTCTTCCATGGTTTTCGCCGTGTCCGCGCGAGGACACTCAAGGCCGATAGACTTCATCGCTTTATCGAAACGTGAACGGTCTTCCGCTTTGTCGATAGCATCAGCGGTTGCGCCGATCATTTCTACGCCGAACTCAGCAAGCACGCCGTGTTTTTCAAGGTCTAGTGCACAGTTCAGCGCTGTTTGACCACCCATTGTTGGTAGTACGGCATCCGGGCGTTCTTTCTCGATGATCTTGCGAACCACTTCCCATTGGATTGGCTCGATGTAAGTCGCATCGGCCATGTCTGGGTCAGTCATGATGGTCGCAGGGTTAGAGTTAACAAGGATGACTCGGTAACCCTCTTCACGCAGTGCTTTACACGCTTGTGCACCAGAGTAGTCAAACTCACATGCTTGACCGATAACAATCGGGCCTGCACCTAGAATTAGAATACTTTTTAAGTCAGTACGTTTTGGCATTCTCTACTACTCCGAATTAAGCGATGTTTTGCGTGTCTGAAATAGACTGTTTGATCAGTTCGATAAAATGGTCAAAGAGCGGCGCCGCGTCGTGTGGACCTGGGCTTGCTTCTGGGTGACCTTGGAAGCTAAATGCTGGCTTGTCAGTACGGTGGATACCTTGTAGAGAGCCATCAAATAGTGACACGTGAGTAGCACGTAGGTTCTCAGGGAGTGTCGCTTCATCTGCCGCGAAACCGTGGTTCTGAGACGTGATCATCACAACGTTACGGTCTAAGTCTTTCACCGGGTGGTTAGCACCGTGGTGACCAAACTTCATCTTCACTGTCTTCGCACCAGAGGCAAGAGCAAGAATTTGGTGACCAAGACAAATGCCAAAGATAGGTAGGCCTTTTTCTAGGAAAACCTTGGTCGCTTCAATCGCGTAAGTACACGGTTCTGGGTCACCAGGGCCATTAGATAGGAATACACCATCTGGGTTGAGTGCCAATACCTCTTCTGCACTGGTCTCTGCAGGCACGACCGTTAGACGGCAGCCACGATCAACCAACATACGTAGGATGTTACGCTTAGCGCCGAAGTCGTACGCGACAACGTGGTAAGGCAGCTCGCTCTCTGCTTTCGCTTCTGGCAATCCACTTTCTAGCGTCCAAGAACCTTGATTCCATACGTACGCTTCTTTGGTTGACACCACTTTGGCCAAGTCCATACCTTTTAGGCCAGGAAACTCTTTTGCTTTCGCTAGCGCTAATGCCTGATCGAGATTGTCACCCGCGATGATACAACCGTTCTGAGCGCCCTTCTCACGCAAAATACGCGTCAGTTTACGAGTATCAATATCCGCAATGCCGACAATGTTTTGCGACTTTAGGTAATCAGAAAGCGTTTGTTCACTACGGAAGTTTGATGCGATAAGAGGAAGATCGCGAATCACAAGGCCTTGTGCATGAATTGAAGAAGATTCTTCATCTTCGGTATTGGTACCGGTGTTACCAATATGTGGGTAAGTAAGGGTGACGATCTGCTGGGAATAGGAAGGATCAGTGAGGATTTCTTGGTACCCCGTCATCGAGGTATTAAAAACAACTTCACCAACGGACGACCCATCTGCTCCAATGGAAACTCCGCGGAACACTGTCCCATCTTCTAGGACTAACAGTGCTGATTTACTCAAGACAACCTCCAGAATAAAAATGCAAAAATAATAAATTTAACTGCAAATTTGCCTTCCTGTGCGCAATAAAAAAGCGGTTTTAGGTATTTCAGACAAATTGGCGGTATTCTAATGAGGCCTGTGACATGTGTCAACACACACGTAAAAAAACACCGAAACTTTAGGGCTCTTTAGACAAAAAACAGCCCAAAAGGCCTAAAAGAACAACTTTTGTAAATGAGTAATCGATTTCAATTCAAAAAACTCAAAATCTCTCTTTGTGTCACCTGTATCAGATCACACTTTTTTTCTTCGCTCTTACGCAAACGTTCAACATCGGAAGCAAATACAAACTTTAAAGACATTAAAGACAAAACCAACACCAAGTCACGAAAATAAACAATAAAACTTAAAGAAAAAAGAGCATAGCCTGAAGTTAACTCATTCTCTTTCAACGCACATATATAAAAAACGCCGGGCAAGCCCAGCGCATAATTATTTATTTACAGTTCATTGAGTCCTAGGACATCCGTCATGGTATAAAAACCAGGGGATTTTTGGCTAAGCCAGACGGCAGCTTTGACCGCACCATTGGCAAAGGTCATTCTGTCCGTCGCTTTATGAGTGATCTCTACACGCTCACCAATATCAGCAAACATCGCCGTGTGTTCGCCGACAATATCGCCTGCGCGAATGGTGGCAAAACCGATCTCATCTTTGGTTCGCTCGCCGGTAATACCTTCACGAGCATACACAGCAACATCGCTGAGCTGGTTACCCATAGCGCCAGCAATGGCTTCTCCCATACCAATTGCGGTACCGGAAGGCGCATCCACTTTATGACGGTGGTGCGCTTCAACGATTTCAATGTCGCAGTAATCGCCCATCACTTTGGCTGCCTTTTCAAGCAGTTTGAACACAAGGTTAACCCCAACAGAGTAGTTAGGCGCCATCACGACAGGAACGCTCTGAGCAATCTCATCAATAGTCGCTCTCTCTTGCTCACTAAAACCAGTGGTGCCAATCACAATGCTTTTGCCATGCTGACGGCAAAGTTCTAAATTCGCTAGCGTGCTCGCCGGTGCCGTAAAATCGATAATGACATCAAAGTTGTCGATCTCTTTGGCAAGATCATCCGTCAGCACGACATCAAATTTGCCCTCTCCGCACAGTTCGCCGACATCGACACCCACCAAAGAAGATTCCGGACGCTCGGATCCTGCACCAACACGGGCGTCTTGATTTAAAAATGTCGCTCTGACTAAGTTACGACCCATTCGACCGGCCGCACCCGCAACTGCAATTCTGACCATTGCAAAAAACTCCTTGGTTCTTGTTCCATTTGTGCCAATAAACTATCAACAATCTCGGCTTGAAACCAGTATTAAAACTCTTGAATAACACGCTTTAGAATCGGCACATTTGCTTCCGGAAAGGTGTAGTGACTCAAATCTGCAATTGCCACCCAGGCACCTTGCTGTCCTTCTTTGCCGTACGGCTCACCAGAAAACTCATGCACACAGATAAAATCAAACTTGAGCGATTTATCCGGATAGTCATACTCAAGATGTTCAAACGGGGTTTGATGTAACACGACAATCCCCACTTCTTCTTCCAGCTCGCGCGCCATCGCTTGCTCTATACTTTCCCCCGCTTCGACTTTACCGCCGGGAAACTCCCAAAAGCCGCCCTTATGTTTGTCATCCGGACGCTTGGTGATAAAAATCTTCGATTTGTCTTGGTTGAAGATGATCGCCGCTACGATATGAATACGTTTCATTGACTGGTTCCTATTTGCTTGTTGCTACCCATCAGGCGGATACAAAAAGAGCCGCCAAAGCGACTCTTTTCCTATAGATCTCACGTTAATCGCTTACGCAATTTTACCGTGACACTGTTTGTATTTTTTACCACTGCCACATGGGCAAGGTTCATTTCGCCCCACTTTACGCTCTTCGCGCACCATTGGCTGATGAGCATCATCACTCGCGTCGTCATCACTCAATGGGTTATCGGCGCTCGCGTGTTGCGCTTGTGCCAAACGAGCCGCTTCTTCTGCTTGAGCTCGACGCTGAGCTTCCATACGTTCCACTTCTTCTTGCTGCTGAACGCGAACTTTAGACAAGACAGTGATCACGTCAGATTTCAGTGCTTCAAGAAGACCTTCAAAGAGCTCGAAAGATTCACGTTTGTACTCTTGTTTCGGGTTCTTCTGCGCATAGCCACGTAAATGAATACCCTGACGCAAATGGTCCATTGCAGCCAAATGCTCTTTCCACAAGGTATCGAGCGTTTGCAACATCACTGACTTTTCAAAGTTGCGCAGCACTTGCTCACCCACCACGGCTTCTTTCTCTTTGTAAACAGAGATAGAGGTCGCAATGATTTTCTCGCGCAGCGCTTCTTCATACAGTTTGTCGTCTTCTTCAAGCCACTGCTTGACCGGCGCATCAAGGTCGAAGTCATTTTTCAGACGTGCTTGAAGCCCGTCCACATCCCACATATCTTCTAGCGATTGCGGTGGGATGTACTCATCGATAACAGCATTAAGCACGTCGTCACGGTTTTGCTCAATCATGTCACTGATGTCGTCAGCGCTCATCAGCTCATCGCGCAACTCATACACCACTTTACGTTGGTCATTCGCAACGTCATCGTATTCCAGCAATTGCTTACGAATATCGAAGTTACGTCCTTCCACTTTACGTTGCGCTTTTTCAATCGAACGTGAGAGCATTTTCGATTCGATTGCTTCACCCTCTTCCATACCACTTTGGATAAGGCTAGCCATACGATCCGAGGTAAAGATACGCAGCAGTGAGTCTTCCATCGATAGGTAGAAACGAGACGAACCTGCATCCCCTTGACGACCAGAACGACCACGAAGCTGGTTATCAATACGACGTGATTCATGACGCTCAGTACCGATAATGTGTAAGCCACCAGCTTCCAGCACTTGATCGTGAACGACTTTCCATTCCGCTTTAATCGCGTCAATTTGCTCTTGAGTTGGGTTGTCCAGTGTCTCCACTTTTGACTGCCAACTGCCGCCGAGGACGATATCCGTACCACGACCCGCCATGTTGGTTGCGATGGTGACTGCACCCGGTTTGCCCGCTTCCGCGACGATCTCTGCTTCTTTCTCGTGGAATTTTGCGTTAAGCACGTTGTGCTTGATTTTCGCTTTCTTCAGCGCATTAGAAAGTAGCTCTGATTTTTCAATCGATACGGTACCCACCAGCGTTGGCTGACCTTTTTCAACGCGCTGTTTGATGTCTTCGATAATCGCAGCGAATTTCTCCGCCTCGGTGCGATAAACCATGTCTGGCATATCATCACGAATCATTGGCTTGTTGGTTGGGATAACCACGGTTTCAAGACCATAGATCGATTGGAATTCAAACGCTTCTGTATCTGCGGTACCCGTCATACCAGACAGTTTCTCGTAGAGACGGAAGTAGTTCTGGAAGGTAATCGACGCCAGCGTTTGGTTCTCGTTTTGGATCTTAACGCCTTCTTTCGCTTCCACCGCTTGATGTAGACCTTCAGACCAACGGCGACCAGGCATAGTACGACCCGTATGTTCATCAACGATCACCACTTCACCCTCTTCAGTGACGATGTAGTCAACGTTCTTCTCAAACAATACGTGCGCACGCAAGGCAGCATTAACATGGTGCAGTAGACTGATGTTCGTCGGTGAGTACAAGGTGTCACCTTCGACCATCAAGCCGTTTTTAATCATTAACTCTTCAACAAACTCTTGACCGGTTTCAGTCAAATACACTTGCTTGGATTTCTCATCCACCGTGTAGTGACCATCACCACGGTACTCTTCGGAATCTTCTTTATCTTGCTTCTGGAGTTGTGGGATGAGCGTGTTGATGCGAGTGTACAGCTCAGAGCTATCTTCAGCAGGGCCAGAAATGATCAGCGGCGTTCTCGCCTCATCAATCAAGATGGAGTCAACTTCATCGACCACAGCGAAAAAGCGCGCGCGTTGAACGCGGTCTTCGGCGCGAAACGCCATATTGTCACGTAGGTAGTCAAAACCGAATTCGTTGTTGGTACCGTAAAGAATATCTGCTTTGTAGGCTTCTTTTTTCTCTTGAGGTGGCATGTTCGGCACGTTAACGCCTACCGTCATACCGAGGAATTCAAACAGCGGTCGGTTGGTTTCTGCGTCTCGCTTAGCGAGGTAGTCGTTGACGGTCACGACATGAACCCCTTTGCCTGGCAGCGCGTTCAGGTATGCAGGGAGTGTCGCGGTGAGTGTTTTACCTTCACCAGTCCGCATTTCAGCGATTTGTCCGTTATTCAGAACCATGCCGCCGATAAGCTGAACATCAAAGTGGCGCATGCCATACAAACGTTTTGATGCTTCACGAACCGTCGCGAAAGCTTCAGGCAACAGACTGTCTAGTGTCTCACCTTGATCTAAACGCTGACGAAATTCGACGGTCTTTTGTTTTAGCTCTTCATCAGATAGAGCCTCAAACGTCGGCTCAAAATTGTTGATCTCTTTTACTATTTTTCTCAGACGTCGCAGGGTTCTGTCGTTGCGACTGCCAATTACCTTTGTCAGTAGCTTAGTTATCATTTGCTATGAATCTCTCTTAACTCAGATCGGGCCCGATCATCTTATAATGCCTTCAGTCTCTACCAGTTTTAAACTAAGAATACTGAGATAAATCACTTTCCTCAGATATTGTGCTATTTACTTTAGAATTCAAGGCTAGAACTGATTTTAGTGGCGCCTATCTTATGAAATTTTCACCCTGACAACCAATAGCAAGGTAATTTGTTTGAAGCGCACTTTATTTTTTGTGCTTATATGACGTAAGTTTATCCAATGCAATGCTACCTACTCGCACGAGCTTCGCTTAGAATGAAACAGACCGTCCAGCAATATAAGGCCCACTATGCGTGACCACCGCCCTACTTTAGGCGACGACATCATCGCTCAATCTCGCTTGTCGACACTGCAACAACACGCCGAAGAGATCATCTTGATCAACCGAGCACTGCAGGCCATTTTGCCTCGTGGTACGGAAAAGCATTGCCGGGTGGCAAACATCCGTGAAGGGCAATTGATCCTCGAGGTGGCTAGCGCAGGGATCAAGATGAAGATCGATCGTGATCGTCTGCATATTTTGAATCAATTACGATCTCAGGGATTCGCTCGACTGATCGCTGTCAGCGTACAAATCAATCCGGAGCTATATCGATCCAATAGTGAGAAAAGCGAGCAGTCAGCGCCACAAAGGGATCCGATCTCTTCCACTGCCGCGAGCTATCTTGAAATGATCGCCTCAAACGCCTCGCCGAAAGTAAAGGCACGACTTGAAAGCTTGGCGAAATTAGCCAAGAAATCGTAGAACGTCGCTACACTGATATTTGTTAGGGCAATCAAAAAAGGCCAGATCATTCGATCTGGCCTTTAAAACTATTAGTTAGCTTGCTGGCTTATAGTAGCCTGCTAGCTCAATACCCGCGCTTTATGCAAGCACCATATTAGGCTCTGCAAAAGCCATTGGTGCTGGTGCCTCTTCTTCAAAGGTCACCCACTCCCACGCTTCTTGGTCTGCGAGGACTGCACGAAGCAGTTGGTTATTGAGACCATGGCCCGATTTGTAAGCTCGGAATTCGCCAATGATAGGGTGACCACACATGTACAGATCGCCAATAGCATCAAGCACTTTGTGCGTCACAAACTCATTTTCAAAGCGAAGACCTTCTTCGTTCAGAATACGGTATTCATCCAATACGATGGCGTTGTCGAAACTGCCACCCAGCACCAAGTTTTGAGACTGGAGGTATTCGATATCACGCATGAATCCAAAGGTACGAGCTCGTGAAATCTCTTTCACAAAACCGTTTGTCGAGAAATCAAACACCAAGTGCTGCTCGTCGGCATCAATAGCTGGGTGATTAAACTCGATTTCGAAATCCATACGGAAGCCATTAAACGGAACAAACTCCGCCCACTTGTCTTCTTCTTCAAAACGGATAGGTTTCTTGATACGAATAAAACGTTTTGCGACATTTTGCTCTTCGATACCCGCTTGTTGAAGCAAGAATACGAATGGACTTGCGCTGCCATCCATAATTGGGATTTCTGGCGCATCGACTTCAACGATAACGTTATCGATACCCATACCCGCAAGGGCAGCATTCAAGTGTTCAACTGTTGAAATACGGACACCTGCGTCATTAACCAGAGCGGTACACAATTTGGTGTCGCGCACAGAGTCTGGGTTCGCAGGGAAGTCGACCGCTGGCTCTAAATCCGTGCGGCGATAAATGATACCAGTATTTGCAGCAGCTGGGCGTAGCGTGAGCGTGACTTTACGACCAGAGTGGAGACCCACACCAGTTGTTTTCACTATTTCTTTCAGAGTACGTTGTCTGATCATCTACCTTGCCTCAACAATATTGCCACAAAACGCGGTCAATCTTTAACATCGACCGCGAATCCTACCACATAATCGAACAGTGTCAAATTATGGATGCCATCAATCAGCTTGGCGACGTAGGAAAGCAGGAATATCTAAGTAGCCACTTTCTTTATCGGCTTTCGGTGCAGCAGCGCTTTGGCTTGCCCCACCGCCAACACCTGACGTCGTCGGCTGAGGTGAAACTTGTGGTTTCTCTTGCAAAGATGGTGCCGCTTTTTCTTCCACTTTGTTGACGCTCGCTTGAGGCGTCACCGTTTGTTGTGGTTGAGTTTGCGTAACCGGCTTCGCTTTGCCACCCGCAACCAGAGTAATGTCAGGCTTTTTCTCGTTACCGATACCTGTCGCTACAACGGTGACACGGATTTCATCAGCCATGTCTGGGTCGAGAGAAGTACCAATCACTACAGTTGCATTGTCAGAAGCGAACGCCTTAACTGTGTTACCCACAGTTTCGAACTCATCGAGGCGCATATCCAGACCCGCTGTGATGTTGACCAAGACGCCACGAGCGCCCGCAAGATCAATATCTTCAAGCAGTGGGCTAGAGATTGCCATCTCTGCCGCTTCTTCCGCACGGTCTTCACCTTTCGCGACACCACTGCCCATCATAGCGTGACCCATTTCCGACATCACAGTGCGAACATCCGCAAAGTCGACGTTAATCATGCCAGGGCGAGTGATAAGCTCAGCAATACCTTGTACCGCGTTTTTCAATACGTCATTTGCACTTGCAAATGCTTCGAGTAGTGTGATGCCTCGGCCAAGAACCTTGAGCAATTTCTCATTGGGAATCGTGATAAGCGAGTCCACATGCTTTGAGAGCTCTTCAATACCTTGCTCAGCAAACGCTAGGCGCTTTTTGCCTTCGAAGCTAAATGGCTTAGTGACTACAGCGACGGTCAATACGCCGAGTTCTTTTGCCACTTCTGCAATAACAGGTGCCGCACCGGTACCAGTACCACCGCCCATTCCGGCCGCGATAAATACCATATCGGCACCTGACAACTCTTCTTTAATTCTTTCTCTATCTTCAAGAGCAGCGTCACGTCCTACTTGCGGGTTTGCCCCTGCACCTAGACCTTTTGTCATGTCGCCACCAATTTGGATGACACTACTGACACTGGTTTTTCGAAGCGCCTGAGCATCAGTATTGATACTGATGAACTCAACACCTTCGATGGATTCACGCACCATGTGTTCGACAGCGTTACCGCCGCCGCCACCAACCCCAACGACTTTAATTACTGCATCGTCAGACATTTCCATCATCGGTTCAAACATGTGTTATCTCCGTTTTTCCTGCTGCTCAGGTTAAAACTCTTTTTGTATCCAATTACGCACTCGAGCAAAAAAACCGGTAACTGACTGGCGAGAAGGCTCGTTGTATTCCGTCTCATCATTTACCTGACTGTCGCGCGCGTAATGAAGTAAACCCACAGCCGTAGAATGATACGGCTCTTTGACATAATCCGTTAAGCCGCTCACCTCTAGTGGCTTGCCAACTCGTACTTGGTTGCGGAACACGCGCTCCGCACACTCAACCAAACCTTCAATTTGTGATGCGCCACCTGTGAGCACCACACCTGCGGCAAGATGGTGTTTAATCCCCTCTTCACGCAGTCTTTCTTGAACAGTATCGATAGTCTGGTTCACCAGACCCATTAACTCAGTATAACGAGGCTCTATCACTTCAGATAGAGTTTGACGTTGTAAACTTCGCGATGGACGCCCTCCAACGCTAGGAACGTTAACTGTGTCATCTTTGCTGACCAATTCACTCACTGCACAGCCATATTTGACTTTAATCTCTTCAGCATCGCTGACTGGCGTGCCAAATGCAAAGGCTATATCACTAGTCACCGCATTTCCTGCGTAAGAAAAGACCTCAGTGTGACGTAATGCGCCGCCGGTCCAGATGGCCACATCCATGGTGCCTGCACCAATATCAACCACACACACGCCGAGTTCACGCTCATCTTCTGTAATGACCGCATTACTTGACGCAAGGCCAGAGTAGACCAAATGCTCCACCGTTAAGCCGCAACGCTCAACCGCTTTAATAATGTTTCTCGCCATATCATTGTGGCAAGAAATGAGGTGCACGCTGACTTCCATGCGCACCCCTGACAGACCGAGTGGATTTTTGATTCCCTCTTGGTAGTCGATCGTAAACTCTTGTGGGATGACATGCAAAATACGCTGCTCATCGCCAATTTTAATAGACTTAGCGGTATGAATTGCACGATCCATGTCTTCTTGTGACACTTCTTCTTCGGAGATAGTGCCCATCCCCTTTTCGATACGGCTAGCAATATGGCGACCAGACAGCGAAATGTAGACGTTGCGAATTTGGCACTCAGCCATCAACTCCGCTTGGTCCACCGCGCGCTGAACCGATTTCACTACCGACTCTAGGTCGTTGACTCCGCCTTTATCCATACCACGCGACGGGCTAATCCCAGCGCCAATAATATTAATTTGACCATCAGGCAATACTTCGCCCACCAGAGCCGATACGGTTGCAGTGCCTATATCAAGACCAACAATAATGTTGTCATCAGCGGTCTTAGTCATCTGTACTCTCTTGTTCTAACTCTTGATCAGGGAACCATCCAACGGATGCTCCCGTGTCATACCTGAGGTCAATGTAGCTCACTCTTAACGTGTCGCTACCTAAATTCTGATACAGAGAAACAAATCGATTGATGCGTTCCTCTAACGACTCTTTACCCAATTCCAAACGAATGCCGTTATCTAGAATAATTTGCCACGCTCGGCGCTCGTTTTGCACCAAGGACGTAATCGACAAATTGAGCGCGGTAAATTTCGGGCTAATTCGACGCCACACGTCCAACACTTCTTGGCTGGTACCCTGTGGGCCGTAGAGCTTTACCCGCTCTTCTTCTAGTTGGCCGATGTCACCATTGAAGACGTCTCCCTGCTCATTCAGCAATGCGTTGCCATTCCAAATTGCCGCCGCTTGGTGCTCAGTAAGAAACACTTTGACGGTGTCTGGCCATTGCTTGCGTATTGAGGCGTGAGAGACCCAAGGGATCGCTTCAGCCATCGTCTGCAACACCTTGATATCTTGTGACATAAAGGTTCCGACATGATCCAAATGCGCAAAAGCACGTTGGACATCGAGGGCAGAGACGTAGTGCAAATCACCTTGCAAGACAATTTTAGAGAGTGGCAGACGCTGGTCATCCCACATCCATGAAATCGTCGAATAAAGAAGGGAGCCAATTAACAGCAAAACCACCAGTAAAAAACCACCGCCAACCGCGTGGTTTTTAACAAGTGGGGAAGAGGTTAGATGACGGCTTTCATTAAAAGCACTTTTAATCAAAGTCCATAGTCCTTGCTATTTGTTCGCAATTTTCCCTATCTTCTTTTGCAATAAGGCAAAAGCACTTATTTTAACTTTCGGATTATACTGGCGTCACTGAAAGTATCAAATACTGAAAGTGAGAAATCGCCGCTTAAAACACAGAAAGTGCATCAAACCACGATTTTTCACCCTTAAATCTACGCCTGACGCATCTTATCGATATTTAACTCAAAAGCCGCCAACTGTTTTGCCACTTTACCGACATCCCCAGCCCCTTGAGTAAGCACTAAGTCACCGTCTTGTAAGACATTCGCAAGAACGGAAGGTAACGTACTGCTGTCCGGGACAAAAATTGGGTCAATACGGCCACGTGAACGAATCGTTCTGCACAATGATCGACCATCTGCACCAGCAATGGGCTTTTCACCTGCCGCATAGACATCCAGCATGATCAAGACATCCACTTGTTCCAGCACGTTGGCGAAATCATCGTAGAGGTCTCGCGTTCTGCTGTAACGGTGAGGCTGAAAGATCATCACTAAGCGCTTTTCTTGCCAACCGTTTCTCGCGGCTTGAATGGTCACATCCACTTCTGTCGGGTGGTGGCCATAATCATCAACCAGCATTGCATGTCCCTTGCCAGTTTCGAACTCACCTAGATGATCAAAGCGGCGGCCGGTTCCTTGAGTGCCTGCCATGGCGCGTAAAATCGCCTCATCGCTGACATCATCTTCCGTTGCCACGGCGATGGCCGCTGATGCATTGAGCGCATTATGGCGCCCTGGAATATTCAGGGTAATGTCTAGGTTAGCGCGATGTTTACGTACGACAGTAAACTTGCCCTGCTGGCCTTCTTGGCGATAGTTTTCAATGCGCACATCGGCATCTTCTGAAAAACCGTAAGTAATCACTTGGCGGCTCACTTTAGGAATCAGTTCACGCACGACCGGGTCATCGACACACAAAATCGCTTGGCCATAAAACGGCAGGTTGTGCAGGAAATCGATGAACGTTTGTTTGAGCGTTTCAAAATCGCCGCCATAGGTGTCCATATGATCCGCTTCAATATTGGTAACGATACTGACCATAGGCTGCAAATGGAGAAACGAAGCGTCGCTTTCGTCCGCTTCCGCAATCAAGATACGGCTAGAGCCCAGTCGCGCATTGGTTCCCGCGCTTTTGACCAAGCCACCGTTGACGAACGTCGGGTCTAAGCCTTCTTCAGAATAAATCTGCGTGACCAAGGCCGTTGTCGTGGTTTTACCATGTGTGCCCGCCACCGCAATACCGTGACGAAAACGCATCAGCTCAGCCAACATTTCTGCGCGGCGAACCACAGGGATACGGGCTTCGCGGGCAGCCTTAATTTCTGGGTTTTGCTCGTTGATGGCAGTAGAGACAACCACCACACTGGCGTTGGCGACGTTGTCTGCATGGTGACCGATATAAATCGTCGCCCCTTTTTGCGCGAGCCCCTGCGTAACCGGATTCTCTGCGATATCTGACCCCGTGATTTGGTAGCCTTCGTTGAGCAACACTTCTGCGATGCCACTCATACCCGCACCACCGATGCCGATAAAGTGAATGCATTTCACGCGGCGCATTTCTGGCACCATGGCACGAATCTGCGCCAAATCTTGTGTATGTTGAATTGTCATAATCGTTCTCTATTTCTGTGCCAGTTCGATGATCGCCGTTGCCACCACTGTATCAGCGTCCAGTTTGGCGGCCGCGCGTGCCTTCTCTGCCATAGAGAGAAGATCATCACGGCTCAGATGGCGAATACCTTCGGTCAATGACGCCACACTGAGCGCCGGCTGCTCAATCATTTTTGCGGCGCCGCATTCTACCAGATGATCCGCGTTCAACGCTTGTTGGCGATCTTTGTGCATAAAGGGAATAAAAATCGCCCCGACCCCCGCCGCTGACACTTCCGACACCGTCAACGCACCAGAGCGGCAGACCAGAAGATCGGCCCAAGCGTATGCCGCAGCAACATCATCGATGAATTCCACCACTTCAGCCTGCTCGACGTTTTGATCTTGATAGGCTTTTTTCACAGAATCCGCGTTATTTTTACCCGCTTGATGACGAACTTGATAACAACTTCCTAGGTTGGCCATCACCTCAGGTAAGGTTTGATTTAAAATCCTCGCACCTTGACTGCCACCCATAACCAAAATACGAATCTCATCGCTACGCTCACTCATGCGCACTGTTGGGCTTGGCAGTGAAATCACATCCTCACGCACGGGGTTCCCCACCACTTCTGCATGAGTAAATGCACCCGGAAACGCCTGAAACACCTTGCTCGCAATACGTGATAACCATTGATTGGTGAGACCTGCAACCGCATTTTGCTCGTGCAGTACTACTGGAATGCCCAACAGTTTCGCTGCCACGCCACCTGGGCCACTGACATAGCCGCCCATGCCCAATACCACATCCGGTTGCCAGCGTTTCATGTGCGCTTTGGCCTGAAAGATCGCATTGATGATTTGAAACGGCGCCGCGAGAAGTTTCGCTAACCCCTGTCCACGCAAGCCTTTGACTTTGATAAAGTCGATATCGATACCGTGTTTGGGTACCAACTCGGCTTCCATTCGATCCGCAGTTCCTAGCCAGCGAATTTCCCAACCTTGCTGCTGAAGTTTTTTGGCAACGGCTAAGCCAGGGAAAACATGACCGCCCGTACCACCGGCCATGACCATAAGTTTTTTAGTCTGAGTCATTATTCGATTTCTGTGTTGAGTCAGGCGCATCAACCCGGCATTCGAAGTCAATGCGAAGTAAGATAGAGACGGCCACCGCCATGATAATCAAGCTAGATCCGCCGTAACTGATAAGCGGCAAGGTGAGACCTTTGGTCGGCACCATACCGGCCGCCGCACCGACATTGACTAAGGTTTGAAACGCAAACCAAATGCCGATACCAAATGCCAGATAGCCGCCAAAAAGATGCTGGTTCTCAAACGCTTTTCTGCCAATAAAAATGGCTTTGATCACCAAGCTAAAAATCAGCATTAGCACGAGCACAACGCCAACAAAGCCCAACTCTTCCGCTAACACGGCAAACACAAAGTCCGTGTGCGCTTCAGGTAAGTATTCGAGCTTTTGAATTGAATTACCAAGGCCTTGACCAAACCACTCACCTCGGCCAAAAGCCATCAATGACTGCGTCAATTGGTAACCGCTGCCGAAAGGGTCTTCCCACGGGTCGAGAAACGAGGTGACGCGGCGCATGCGGTAAGGCTCGATCCAAATCAATCCGACTACCGCTGAAATGCCGACCACCATCAAGGCAAGAAACTGAGTCAGCTTGGCTCCGGCGATAAACAGCATGCCAAACAGCGTCACCAACATCACGATAACGGTGCCTAAATCGGGCTGAAGAAGCAGCAAACCGGCTAATGTTCCAAATACGATGATGGGCTTAATAAACCCACCAAAGAAGCTCGATTGAACCTCATCGCGTTTACGCACTAAGTATCCGGACATAAAAATAAACAGTGACAATTTCGCCACTTCGGCAGGCTGTAAGTTAAACAGTCCTAGCGGAATCCAACGTGAGGCGCCATTGACCGATTTTCCCGCCACCAGCACCACGCACAGCAAGAAAATAGACAACAGCAGCAACCAAGTACTGTAGTCGAGCCATTTGCGCATCGGGACTTGTAAAATAACCGCGGACGTTCCGAGCGCGAGGACAAGAAAAAGCGCATGGCGAAACATAAAGTGGAAAGGCTGGTCAGTAAGACGCGAACTGATAGGAAACGATGCGGATGTCACCATCACCAAACCTGTCAACATTAACCCAAGCGCAATCCAGACCAATTGTCGATCGTACAGTGAGTCTGGGCTGTCACTGGTGAGCCAATGTTGCACTCTGTGGATGGCACTGGAAATCGGCATATCGTCCTTGCTGTTATGCGTAGGTGAGAGCAAGCTCGCGGAATGCATCACCGCGCGCCATAAAGTTGTTGAACTGATCAAAGCTCGCACAAGCCGGTGAAAGCATCACCATGTCACCCTCGCTGAGCTGAGGGGCAACCCACTCAATCACATCACTCATACGGTCAAATCGTTTGGCACTAGGATGCAAGGGCATAAACGCCTCACCATCCACGCCAAAGCAGCAAAGCTGCACGTTGAGCTTCGACAGTGGCGATACCAATTCGGAAAAATCTGCCCCTTTACCGACACCGCCGACAAGTAGGTAGAGTCGTCCTGTCAAGGATAGTCCAGATAGCGCCGCCAACGTACTGGCAACATTGGTCGCTTTAGAATCATTGACCCACTTAACGCCGCGTTTGTCAGCCACCACTTGGCAACGATGTGTTAAACCTTGATAAGCCTTGATAGCCGGTAAGGCTCCCTGGAGCTCTATACCCGCTTGATTCAGCAGCGCCAGTACCACCATCACATTCGCAACATTGTGCTGGCCCACCAGAGCAAGCTCATCGGTCGCTAAAATAGGGCTATCTTGAAACACAATCCAGTCACGACCTTGAGATTGGCGTAAATGGTAATCAGCCTCTTGCTTGAGCGAGAACGTCACGAGCGCGCAAGTGTTGTGTTCTGGGTAGGTTTGCTTGTCGTCTGCATTCACAACCCCTTTGATAGCATGGTCGAAAATGCGTAGCTTGGCCGCACGATAAGCCGCCATTCCAGAGTAGCGGTCCATATGGTCTTCACTCAGATTGAGAAAAGCCGCGGCCACTAGATGCAAAGAAGAGGTTGTCTCTAATTGAAAGCTCGACAGTTCAAGAACGTAAAGATCCGCCTCTTGCTTTAGCAGATCCAGCGCGGGAACGCCGATATTTCCACCCACGGCGGTCTTGACGCCCGCAGCGTTCGCCGCTACACCGGTCAGATCCGTGACGGTACTTTTGCCATTCGAGCCAGTAATCGCGATCACCGGTTTGCTGACATGCCAAGCAAATAGCTCAATGTCGCCCACGACCGGCGTGCCTTTAGCAATCACTTGCTGAATCTCAGCCGTCGCCAACGCAATACCCGGGTTGACCACGACCAAGTCTGCACGCTCTAGCCATTGCGTTTGCCATCCACCACTGTGCAATGCAACATCACTCGGCAGCGACTCTTGACCTGGCGGGCACTGGCGCGTATCGATCACCTTAATGTCGAGCGCATTCGGTAAACGCTTAAGGTAATTCACCACCGACAAACCGGTGATACCCAAGCCAACCACGACGACGTGGTGAATCGACTCCCATCGAGAGGGGTTGGCATGAATAGACTCGCGCATGGCCATTCCTTTTATCCTATTGGCGAAACAAAACGGGGATTAGCGAACTTTCAGCGTCGCCAGTCCAATCAAAACAAGTACGATAGAGATGATCCAAAAACGAACGATAACCCGAGGTTCCGGCCAGCCTTTTAACTCGTAGTGATGGTGAATCGGCGCCATACGGAAAATTCGCTGCCCACGCAATTTGTATGAGCCCACTTGAAGGATCACCGATAAGGTCTCCATCACAAACACGCCGCCCATGATCACCAATACAAACTCTTGACGCACCAACACCGAAATCGTACCAAGCGCACCGCCAAGAGCCAGTGAACCGACATCGCCCATAAAGACTTGTGCAGGGTAGGTGTTAAACCATAAAAAGCCTAGCCCCGCTCCCACGATCGCCGTACACACGACGACTAACTCTGATGCGTGAGGCACGTATGGAATGTGCAGGTAATTGGCGAAATTAACGTTACCAGTAGCCCAGGCAATGGCGGCAAAACCTGCAGCGACCAGCACCGTTGGCATGATCGCCAACCCATCCAAACCGTCGGTTAAATTGACCGCGTTGCTGGTGCCGACAATCACAAAATAAGTCAGCACGATATAGAACAGACCTAACTGCGGCATAATGTCTTTGAAAAAGGGCACCACCAGTTGTGTCGCCGCGGTATCTTTACCGTGAGCATAAAGTGCAAACGCCACCACTAATGCGATCGCGGATTGCCAGAAATACTTCCAACGCGCGATCAAGCCATCGGTGTTTTTGCGCACGACTTTGCGATAGTCATCGACAAACCCGACGGCGCCGTAGCCCGCAAGTACGGCGAGCACAGCCCAAACATATGGGTTAGCCAGATCCGCCCAAATCAGAACCGTTGTCATGATCGCTGTTAAGATCATCACACCGCCCATGGTTGGCGTGCCACGCTTACTAAAGTGTGACTCTGGCCCTTCGTTACGTACCACCTGACCAATTTGCAACATCTGCAAACGGCGAATCATACGAGGCCCCATCCACAAAGAGATCGCTAAGGCCGTCAATACACTGACAATGGCTCGGAACGACAAATATTCGAACAGGCGAAAAAATGAAAAGTATGGCTGTAGCAGCTCCGCAAGCCAAATAATCATGCAAACATCTCCTTCACAGCAGCCGCGACTTTAAACATACCGGCGCTATTGGCACCTTTGACCAGCAAAGTTTGTGGCCCTTGGTGCGTCTTTATCTGCTGCTTAATATAATCAATCATGCTCTCATGAGAGCAAAAATGTGTCCCCTGGCAAACCTGGCTGATAACCTCTGCGTCATCACCATAGGTCAACACATAAGGGAAGTTAAAGGGGGCAGCATGTTCACCGACTTGACGATGAAGTGCAAGGCTTTCGTCACCAAGCTCTGCCATATTCCCCAAAATTAGCCAGCGCGTCCCATCAAAACTCGACAAGAGATCCACCGCCGCTTTCATGGCGGGGACGCTGGCGTTGTAGCTGTCATCGATAAGACGAATCTCATCGGTCAATGCGACGGTTTCGACGCGCCCTTTCACTTTGGCAAGACTTTCTAGCCCTTTGACAATCATCTCATCGCTGGCACCTAACTCTTTCGCCAGAGCCGCCGCAGCCAGTGCGTTGGCAACATTGTGCTGACCAATAATACCGAGTTTGACGCTCAGCTCACTACTTGGAGTGCGCAAAATAAAACTTGCCTCACCCAACGCGTTTAACACCACGTGAGTAGCAAAGTAATCTGCGCTTGCATCGGTCATAGAAAAGGTTTTGACCTGTTTATCGGCCAAGACACCACTCCAATGCTCACCACCATGACTATCGAGATTGACGATCGCCACTGAGCCAGACGCAAGCCCTTGGTAGATCTCTCCTTTTGCTTGCTTCACGCCCTCAATCGAACCAAAGCCTTCTAAATGCGCCGCCGCAACGTTGTTCACGAGGGCAACATCGGGTTTGACCAAGGCGGTCGTATAGGCGATTTCACCAATGTGGTTGGCGCCGAGTTCAATCACGCCATAATCATCTTCCGGCGTCGAACGGAGCAAGGTCAACGGCACACCTATATCGTTGTTGAAGTTACCCGCAGTAAACAGCACTTGTCCTTGAAGACTCATGATGCTAGCGACCATCTCTTTCACCGTGGTTTTACCGCAGCTTCCTGTGATCGCCACCGTCGGGGTTTGGCATAACTGATGAACGAAGGCGCCTAACTGCCCTAGCGCCACTTTGGAGTCTTTGACCAATAGCTGAGGGATATCAAGCGGCAAAACTCGACTGACCAACAGCGCCGCCGCGCCGGAATCAACGGCTTTGGCCGCAAAATCGTGCGCATCAAAACGCTCACCGACCAAGGCAACAAACAGCGCGCCCGTTTCGATGGCACGCGTGTCAGTTGACACACTCTCGATCGCCACATCTTGGCCAATCAACTCCGCCGACAGTGGCTCGACTAATTGAGATAACATCATAGTGATCATAAAGGAGACTCCAATAGCTCTGCCGCCGACTCACGATCAGAGTAGTGCACGGTTTTATCTGCCAAAACTTGATAATCTTCATGGCCTTTGCCTGCAAGCAAGATAATGTCTTGCGCTTGGCTGTTAGCTAGCGCGTAACGCAAGGCTTGATAGCGATCATGCTCGACAATCGCCAAGTTTGGCTTCGCCATGCCATCCAGCATATCTTGCACGATGGTCTTAGGATCCTCGCTGCGCGGGTTATCATCGGCCAAAATAACCTGATCAGCCAGTTGTTCACCAATCGAAGCCATCATTGGACGCTTACCCGTATCCCGATCGCCACCGCAACCGAAAATCGCCCACAGTTTGCCGTGACAATGAACGCGCAGCGCTTGCAACGCTTTTTCTAATGCGTCTGGCGTGTGCGCATAATCGACCACCACTTTTGCTTTCCCGGGTGAAGCGAACAGCTCCATACGTCCAATGACGGGCTCTAGTTGAGGCGCTGTCGCCATCAAGGCCGATTTATCAAAACCCAACTCAAGCAGCGTTGTCATCGCCACAAGCACATTACTGGCATTGAACTGGCCGATGAGGGGTACCTGAAGCTCACCTTGGCCATAGAGACCATCAAAGTGCAGCTCGATACCCTGTTCTGAATACAATACATGATGAGCAAACACGGCACGTTTGTGGGTCGTTGGAGAGAGAGAAACCGCCGTCACGTGATCAAGCTCAGTCAGCCACTGGGCACCGACGGCGTCATCGGCATTGATGATCGCGTGCTGGCAGGCATGATCAGTAAAGAGCATTTGCTTAGCACGAGCGTATTCATCCATCGTGCCGTGGTAATCGAGGTGATCACGACTTAGGTTGGTAAACACGCCCGCTGCAAACGGAAGCGCTTTCACCCGGCCTTGAACCAAACCATGAGAGGAGATTTCCATCGCAGTGTAGTGTGCACCTCGCTGCTGAAGCTGAGACAGCATCTGACAAATCGTCACGGCACTGCCTGTGGTATTGACCGCAGGCTGCAAGTTCTCGAGAAAACCATTACCCGCAGTGCCGAGAACCGCCGCGCGCTGCCCTAGCAGCTCTAACCATTGAGCGATGAGCTGCGTCACTGTGGTTTTACCGTTCGTACCGGTGACGCCAATCAGATGATTCCCTGCGACTGGATATAGGGAGAGCGCCAACTGAGATAAACGCTGATCAAGTGCATCGACATACACCACAGGCACCGACTGAATGTATTCCACCAAACCATGCGGAGCACGCGAACACGCCTGTGCAATAACGGCATTGGCCCCTTGAGCAATCGCGGCCGGAATAAACCTCCTCGCATCCAAAGCGTGACCTTGGATGGCAACAAAGGTCGATCCTTTGGTTACTTGGCGACTGTCGAGCTCAAGTTGGCGAACAGGTATCGCGAGCTCATCGCCCAACTCAAGCCAAGGTCGTAATAATTGCGTTAATGTGAGTGTTGTTGGCATTGGCTCTCTCACTTACTCATTTTTAAATCGGTTTTCATCAGGGGCAACATTAAGCAGTTGCAGTGTCCCTTTGAGAATTTCAGCAAACACGGGACCCGCGACCGAGCCTCCGTAGTAGTTATCACCTTGAGGCTCATTGATCACCACTACCAGCGCCACTCGCGGTTTGCTGGCCGGCGCTACCCCCGCGGTATAGGCGAAGTATTCATCTCCGTATCCCCCCGCGATCGCTTTGCGTGATGTGCCGGTTTTCGCCGCAACTCGATAGCCCGGCACTGCCGCTTTGGTTGCAGTGCCGCCCGGCTGTGTGACAGTTTCTAGCATTCTCAACACCATTTTCGCGTGCTCGCTGTCAATGACCTGACGTGAAAAATCTTGTTGGTTGTTCTCTATGATGTGCACGGGCTGATAGACGCCGAAGTTGCCCAAGGTGGAATACGCATGCGCCAGTTGGAGCGGGGTAATGGTCAAGCCATACCCGAATGATAAGGTCGCAATTTCAAACTTCGACCAGCGACGGCGATTGGGGAAGATACCGGAGGTTTCACCGACCAAGTTTAATCCCGAAGGTTGACCAAATCCGACCGAACTGTACATACCAAGCAGAGCCTCAAGCGGCATATCGAGTGCCAGTTTGGTCACGCCGATGTTACTCGATTTCTGCAAGATGGTCGTCAGATCGGCTTTGCCCACTTTCGACGTATCTCTAACCTTGCTGCCACCAATTTCAAACACGCCATTGCCGGTATCGATGACCGTATTGGCATCGGCGCTGCCATTGTCGAGTGCCGCTAATACCACAAAGGGTTTCACGGTTGAGCCCGGCTCAAACGCGTCGGTGATCACGCGGTTGCGCATTTTCGCTGATTGAAGGTCACTACGATTGTTGGGGTTGTAGGACGGCGCATTCACCATCGCCAACACCGCGCCCGTTTGTACATCAAGCACCACAGCCGATCCTGACGTTGCACGGTGATCGGCGACCGACTGCTTAATCGCTCGATACGCAATCGCTTGAATTCGCTGATCGATGGTCAGCTCAAGCGGTTTGCCCTCTTCACGCTCTTCGAGTGAGATATTTTCAACGACTCGGCCATAACGGTCTTTACGAATGATCTGTTTACCCGCTTCTCCGGTGAGCCATTTATCATAACTGCGCTCAACCCCTTCGAGGCCGTGACCATCAATTCCCGTCACACCCACTAAGTGTGCACTGACTTCGCCCGCGGGGTAATAGCGACGTGATTCCGCTTTTAATCCTACGCCAGACAGCTTCAGCTCTCGCACGTAATTGGCCATGGCTGGGCTAACTTGCCGTTGTAAATAGACAAAGCGTCTTGAGCGGTTACGATTGATTTTGTCGATCAGCTCCTCGCGCTTAAGGCCCAATACATCGGCCAACGCGTGCCAACGATCAATATCGCTCAGGCCACCATGTTTGAAAATGTTAACAGGGTCGGCCCATACAGCCTCAACGGGCACGCTGACCGCAAGTGGCTCACCATTACGATCGGAAATAATGCCGCGCGCCGAGTGCAAGGTTTTCGCGCGCACTGAGCGAAGATCGCCCTGTTTGATCAAGTTGCCTGGTTCAACCACCTGAATAAACGCAATGCGAGCAACGAGCGCCATAAAAATGCAGAACACAATAAAGAGCACCAAATAAAAGCGCCAGCGAATTAGGCTCGCCGGAGTGTCCTTTTCTTGTGGTTTGATGGGTTCGACGTTCTTTTTGCTCATGGGAGTGTAATGATGACTTCTTTGTCTGAATCAGGGCGCTTCATCTCGAGCTCTTTGATCGCCACATCTTGGACTCGGCTGTGCTCAGCCAGAGCCGTCTCTTCCAAGATCAAGTTGCGCCACTCGTTATCAAGGCGCTCTCGCTCACCAAGAGCACTATCTTTCTCAGTGACCGCCTGTCTCGTGTGATGGGTAGTAAAGACCACCGCCATAGCGCTGGAAAAAATCAACATCAATAAAAGCAGCGGCACTCGACCTACAGTCAGTAGATCGAGTGCGATAATTTTAGCGAGGTTCCCTTTTGCCTGACTCATTGGAGGTTACAGTTTCTCGGCGATCCTTAGCACCGAGCTGCGCGAGCGCGCATTGAGCTCAATTTCTTGTTGGGTCGGTTTAATCGCCTTACCCACCGCTTTGAGGTTAGCACTACCAAGCGCACGAATCTGCGCTTCAGTCATTGGGATGCCATGTGGCACCTCTGGGCCTTTGCTCTCTTTGCGGATAAAACGTTTCACCATACGATCTTCAAGGGAATGGAAGCTGATCACTGACAGTCGTCCCTGCGGCGCAAGAATGCTCGCGGCGCCCTTGAGTGCGGTGTCGATCTCTTCAAGCTCACTGTTGATGTAGATTCGAAAGGCTTGGAAGGCGCGCGTCGCTGGGTGTTTTTTCTCTTTGAAGCTTTTCGGAGCCGCGTCGGAAATCAGCTTCGCCAGCTGACCGGTGCGCACCAAGGGCTCGTTCTCTTCGTTTTCACGATAGGCAACAATGGCTTTGGCAATTCGGCGAGCATGCTTATCTTCGCCAAACTCACGAATTACCCAAGTAACATCATCAAGGTCTGCTTGTGCGAGCCATTGAGAGACCGGCATGCCGGAAGTAGGATCCATACGCATATCGAGGGGGCCATCTTTCATAAAGCTGAAGCCGCGTTCTGCGTCGTCAAGCTGTGGCGATGACACGCCAAGATCAAGCAGCACACCATCCACCTTACCCACGAGATCATACTGTTTCGCGTATTCAGCCATGCCTGAAAATGGACCATGGATGATGGTAAATCGCGGATCATCAATCTTGTTGGCTTCTGCAATCGCTTGTGGATCACGGTCAATACTATAAAGGCGTCCGTTTTCACCAAGCTGAGATAAAATCGTACGGCTATGACCACCTCGTCCAAATGTGCCATCGATATAGACGCCATCAGGTTTAATGGCCAATCCATCAATCGATTCATGAAGTAAGACGGATATGTGTTTAAATGCTTCGGTCATAATTATCTCGGTTTGCTCTCGCATTCACGCGCTAAGGGTTCCAGTGTACTGATTTAACGCTCATTCGCCACCTTTAGACACAAGGAAGGCGTGATTTTGCGCTAAGTTTATTGCTTACAAAATAAATTTCGTCAGCGTAAAGCAAAAAACCCATCATAACCTAAGTTACGATGGGTCTTAAAAAGGTGGAGCCGACATATAAGCCGGGTTCTGTACCGTTTGCACGGTGGTAGCCATTCGTCTAGGCCAGCAATCACTCACTGGCTCGAGCAACCTACCCGCCCCCTTACGCGAGCAACGCAATGTGGAGGCCTATTTGGTCTTGCTCCGGGTGGAGTTTACCTTGCTACGAACTGTTGCCAGTCGCACGGTGCGCTCTTACCGCACCCTTTCACCCTTACCTGTGCTCATTCCGAAGAAATTGAGCCATCGGCGGTCTTCTCTCTGCTGCACTTGTCGTAGGCTTGCGCCCCCCAGGCGTTACCTGGCACCCTGCTCTATGGAGCCCGGACTTTCCTCCCCTTCATCAGTCTCCCCCACACAAGGTAAGGGGACATCAATAAAGCAGCGGCTACCGAGTCGACTCCGGTGGCGGATTGTATAGAGAAGCCATCAGCCTGTCTAGGGGAATGTGTGTGAGCGCCCAAATAACCAACAACTTGGCTAGATTAGAGGTGTTCCAGCCCCCATTTATAGAGTGCATTTTTTTTCAGGTTGTAGATCTCAGCCGCCAGCGCCGCAGCTTTTTTTAACGGCAGTTCTTGGGTCAAAATAGCCAATGTTCGAGTAGCTTCATCCGGCAGGCCGTCATCACTGTCGGCACGGTAACCATGAACCAACAGCGCCATTTCGCCTTTTTGTTGGTTTTCATCACTGCGCACCCAATCAACGAGCTCACCGAGTGGCATGCCTTGAATGGTTTCGAACGTTTTCGTCAGTTCTCGCGCTAACACCACTTCACGCTCAGGGCCTAAGATCTCCAGCATGTCAGCAAGAGAGTCAAGAATGCGGTGTGGCGACTCGTAAAAAATACAGGTTCGCTCTGCCTTTGCGATCTCTAAGAACTTGTCTTTACGACCTTTGCTTTTGGCAGGCAGAAATCCCTCAAAACTGAAACGGTCAGAGGGGAGACCGGAGGCGCTTAATGCTGTGACCACCGCACATGCTCCAGGCAAAGGCACAACTTTGACGCCCGCTTGACGACATTGAGTGACCAAATGGTAACCTGGGTCACTGATCAGTGGCGTTCCTGCATCCGAGACCAGCGCAATGGAGTGCCCAGCTAACAATTTATCAACTAACACTTGCGCTTTTTGCTGTTCATTATGATCATGGAGGGCGAAAGTTCGAGTTGGGATATTGAAGTGAGACAGCAGCTTACCCGTGTGACGGGTATCTTCTGCAGCAATCAAATCCACCGATGACAACACCTCTATCGCTCGCTGAGTAATGTCGCCCAGATTACCGATCGGGGTGGGTACAATGTAGAGGGTTGGCACCTCTGTCGGTAAGGTTTTGCTATCTGTCATTTGTTTACCATCACTTCAACGATTAATATAGACACAATTTTATACGGAATTACGAAAGAACTCATGGCTAACAATCACCATAAGCGCCCAAGTGTAACACGCTTACTTACTCCTGTAGCACTCGCTATTACATTGGCTGCGTGTTCCTCATCGCCCAAAACGCCGCAGTCTGTCGATATTTTACTCGATCCCTCTCAACCGGTAGAAACCTACCTAATGCGGGCAGACAGCACGACCGGCAGTTTGCAAGTGGATTGGTTGATCATGGCACTGAAAGCCTCCGTTGAGGCCGGTGACGTGGTGCAGTCAGAGTTACTGATTAAGCGCCTTGCGAGACAAAGCCTCACGCCACAGCAGCAAGCTGAGTGGCAATTGACTCGTGCCGACTTACTCATCAGTCAAGGTCAGCACAGCGATGCCTTGTCTCAGCTGAATTTTCCAGTGTCTTGGTCACTGCCTCGTCAGCAGTGGCAAGAGTACTATCAAAAACGCGCCGCGCTGCAGAGCAAGCAAGGTCTCTACCTTGACGCGTCGCGATCCTTAATTGCCCAAAGCGAACTACTCAATGCCTCAGAGCAAGCCTCTATCGCCGATGGCGTCTGGCAGAACCTGTCGCAGTACTCGCTGTCTGAGCTTGCCAAACTGCGTGTGGCACCGAATGAAACCGTGCTGACAGGTTGGCTAGAATTGGCCAATGACAGTAAAGCGTTTGCCAGCAACATTCCGCAATTAAAATCGCGCTTGGAACGTTGGATGGCGAGCAATCCTGACCATCCAGCCGCGCTGTATACACCCCAAGCCCTCAGCGACATTCTGGCACTCGATATTACAAAACCCGTGAACACTGCGCTGCTGCTGCCTCTTTCTGGTAAGTTTGCTAAACAAGCGCAACTGATTCGCGATGGGTTTATTTTCAATATGATGAATGATGATGCGCGTGATGAGAACGCGACCCTGACCGTCATTGATACCAATACACTGGATATGGCGAACTTAGACGCGACGCTAATCGAAAAGAACATCGACTTTATCGTTGGTCCGCTATTGAAAGAGAACATCGAAGCGCTGCAAGAAGCACAACAAGCCAGTGCCCACTCACTGCCGATGTTGGCTCTCAATATTCCGGATGAAACCAACTTTGGTCACAACACCTGCTACTTAGCGCTTTCTCCTGAACAGGAGGTGGCACAAGCGGCGAAGCACTTGTTTGAACAAGGCGCTCGCTACCCACTCATCCTTGCGCCGCAAGGTCGGTTGGGCGAGCGCGTCGTCGAGTCCTTCGAACAAGAGTGGGATAAATACAGTGAGAATAAAGTGGCAGTGAGTCTCTTCGGTGACAAGCGCCAGTTGCAAAAGAACATCAACACCATTTTTGGTTTGCAAGAGAGCCAGCAAAACATCGCGCAAATGGAATCACTGTTGAATATCCCACTTGAAACACAGCCACGCAGCCGTCGAGATGTGGATGCGGTGTACATCGTGGCGACCAGTGCCGAAATTACCCTGATCAAACCCTTCATCGAAGTGGCGATCAACCCAGACACGACGCCTCCTGCACTCTACTCTAACTCTCGCAGTAACAGCGGCCAACGTCAGTACGAGGATTTGACGGGCGTCAGCTACAGTGATATTCCACTCCTTATCCACCCTGATGCCCACCTGAAGCAGCAGATGGACAGTCTGTGGGCCAACAGCTCACACGCGGAGAAACGACTTCAAGCGATGGGGATGGACGCCTACACCCTGATGGAAGTGCTGCCACAAATGAAAGTGATCGAAGGCTACTCAGTCGAAGGACAAACAGGAATTCTGAGTATCGATGAGCACTGTGTCGTACAACGTGAAATCAGCTGGGCTCAACTCGGTAGTGCGCAATAAACGCGCGCACGGCGAACACTATGAACGCCTGGCTGAGCAGCACCTGCTGAGTCAGGGGTTAGTCGCGCTTGAACGCAACTTTACTGCGAAAAGCGGCGAGTTAGATCTGATCATGCGCGATGGCGACGCCATCGTATTTGTTGAAGTTCGTTACCGAAAGAGCACTTCGTTTGGTCATGCGGCTGAAACCGTGACCTACAGTAAAATGCAAAAACTCGTGCGAGCCGCCAATGTGTGGCTCCTCAAGCATGGCCTTTCGGTGCACGATACCCATTTTCGATTTGACCTAGTGGCGATTCATGAGCAAGGTAGCCAAATCGAATGGATAAAAAACGCAATCACTCAAGGATAATCAATGCTAGAGAGCATTAAAGACAGTTTCAAAGAAAGCATTCAAATTCAAATTGCCGCCGCAGAAGCGCTACCCGATGCGATCACTCACGCAGCGCAAGGTATGGTGGCAAGCTTACTCAACGGTAACAAGATTCTATGTTGCGGTAATGGTGGCTCTTCATCGAACGCACAACAATTTGTCTCTTGCTTGCTCAATCGCTTTGAAACAGAAAGACCTAGCCTGCCCGCGATGGCGCTGACTGCCGACAACACAACGCTGACCGCCGTCGCCAACGATTACCACTACACTGAGATTTTCTCAAAACAAGTGCGTGCTTTTGGCCAACCTGGCGATATTTTACTGGCGATCTCAACCAGCGGTAACAGCAAGAACATCATCAAAGCGATGGAAGCGGCAGTGACTCGCGATATGACCATCATCGCGTTAACCGGCAAAGACGGTGGCGAGATGGCTGGGTTACTGGGTGAGCATGATGTGGAAATTCGCATTCCATCTCACAGAACCGCGCGAATTCATGAGGTTCATATGGTGACTTTGCACTGCTTGTGCGATCTTATTGACCAAGTGTTGTTTCCTGCTCACGAAGAGTAAGCCATGAAGTCATTGAAAACGATTATCTTTGTTTTAATTGCCAGCCTATCCCTGACAGGCTGTGCCGGGTTGTTTATTGCTGGCGCTGCAACAACGGCCGCCATTGTGATTGACCCACGCACCACACAAGAGATCTGGAACGATAACAATATTGAGTTCGAAGTGGCGGGAATCGCAAACAAAGAGCCGGTTCGTGGTAATGCTCGTGTTACCGCCAGCTCCTACGAAGGAACAGTCGTCCTAATGGGGCAAGCAAACGATGCGGCGTTGAGTGAGCAAATTGAACAAAAAGCTCGTGAAGTGAAAGGCGTTAAAACCGTCTATAACCAAATTCGCATTAAAGCGCCGCTGAGTGCTGGCGAAGTAAGTCATGACAGTTGGATCACAACCAAAGTGAAATCAGCGATCTTGACCGACTCTGAGCTGAGCGGCATCAAAATCAAAGTGATCACAGAGGATAAAGAGGTCTTCTTGCTTGGCTATGTCTCACCACAACATGCCGATAAAGCGACCGACATTGCGCGTAATATCTCTGGGGTAAAACAAGTCATCCGCGCCTTCCAGATTGCAGAAAGCAACGAATAAACGACTCGTCGCTTATCCCTAATCGAGCTGTTCCCTAATCGATATATAAAAAAAGCCGCATCACAATGCGGCTTTTTGCTATCGTTTCATTCGCGTTACTTGATGACACGCAAACTCGGTCGACCTTTGGGCCTAGGTGGTTCATCACTTGACTCAGTCTCTTCGACCTCTTCCTCAGTCGCTACAGACAGTGGGAATAGAGGTTCATCTTCCAAGCTTTCTTCAATCTCACCAAGGTAAGCATCTTCGGGTTCAAACATCGTCCCTGCACCATTTTCACGGGCATAGATGGCCTGAACAGCATAAAGAGGCACGATGACAGAGTGTGGGCGGCCACTGAAACGGGCGCTGAAGGTGATCGCCTCATTGCCCAGTTCCAAATTACCCACAGCGCGAGGCGCAATATTGAGGATAATTTGGCCATCTTGAATAAACTCTTCCGGCACACGAACGCCTGGTAATGTTGCTTCAACAACAAGGTGAGGCGTTAAATCGTTGTCCACCAACCAGTCATAAAATGCACGAAGCATATACGGTCGGCGTGGGGTCATTTTCTCGATATCCATGCCAACCATTAACGCATTAGACGCATTTCACGTTCAGCTTCAGTCAAGGATGCTAGGAATGAATCACGCTCAAAGACACGGTTCATGTAAACCTTCAGCTCTTTTGAGCCTGGGCCAACCAGTTCGATTCCCATTTGTGGTAAACGCCACAATAAAGGAGCAAGGTAACAATCGACCAAGCTGAACTCTTCGCTCATGAAGTATTCGTATTCCGCGAAGACTGGGCCAAGAGTCAAAAGATCCACTCTGAGTTTGTTACGTGCAGATTCTGCTTCATCAGCTGTGCCGTTCAGCACTTTTTCAGCCAATGAGTACCAGTTTTTCTCGATACGGTAGATCATCAAACGCGTGTTACCGCGAGCAACCGGGTAAACCGGCATCAATGGAGGATGAGGGAAACGCTCGTCCAAGTATTCCATGATGATCTTTGAGTCATACAGTGACAACTCACGATCTACTAAGGTTGGTACTGATTTGTATGGGTTCAGTTCACCAAGTTCCGCAGGTAGGTTTGCTTCATCAACAAGCTCTACTTCAACACTTACGCCTTTCTCTGCTAGAACAATACGTACCTGATGGCTATACATATCAGATGCACTTGAGAATAGAGTCATCACAGAACGTTTATTGGCAGCTACAGCCATGGAGCCCTCCAGCACACTTACATAAATAAAACAATGGAGGCTAAGCCTCCATTGTCAACATAAAAATTTGGAAATTAGCGCAGTATGATAGCACAATTAATGCACATCACGCCAATACTCTTTCTTGAGCAGCACAACCACGATACTAAAGATCACTAGGAAGCCCATTACCCACCAACCTAGCGCATGGCGCTCAAGTTTCACTGGGTCACCGGAGTACTCAAGGAAGTTCACCAAATCGCGTACCGCGTTGTCGTACTCTTCTTGGTTAAGCTCGCCCGTCCCATCCGATTCAATACCGACGACCACTTGCACCTCTTCACCATTCACGACTTTGGTGCCGTAAACAGGTTTAGGAATTCCTTGCAGCTCTTCCAATACATGCGGCATACCGACACTTGGGAACACAACGTTGTTGACCCCAAATGGGCGCGCAGGATCTTCATAAAACGAACGTAGGTAAGTGTACAACCAATCCGTACCACGCACTCGAGCGACAAGCGTCAAATCAGGTGGTGGCGCACCAAACCATTTAGCGGCCGACTCTTCAGGAATGGCATTTTCCATCAAGTCGCCAACCTTGGCTTCTGGGTCAAAAATCAAGTTCTCTTTGAGCAGATCCACTGGAATGCCAATGTCACGTCCAACACGCTCATAACGCTGATACTGCGCGGAGTGACAGCCAAAACAGTAGTTCATAAAGAGCTTGGCACCGTTTTGCAACGACGCTTGATCTGAGATGTCGTTGTTCGCTTTATCGAGTGGAACGCTCACACCCGCTGCCATTGCCAACGATGGCAGCATTGCAAATAAAACTACAATCCATTTTTTCATTTGAATGTCACCCTTTCTGGTAATGGTTTCGTCGCTTCATTTTTGCTGTAGAAGAACAGCAAGACGAAGAACATGAAGTAACCCAAGCTAAAGATCTGCGCAAGGAGTGTGTACGTCGGAGTCGCTGGAAGCGCACCCAAAATACCCAAGGCGATAAAGCTGATGGTGAACTGGATGATATTGAATAAATGGAACTTACTGCGGTAGCGGTAAGAGCGAACTTTACAACGGTCAAGCCAAGGCAAAATGAACAGCACAGCAATCGATGCGCCCATAGCAAGAACACCGATAAGCTTATCTGGCACCGCACGTAAGATGGCATAGAATGGCGTAAAGTACCAAACAGGGGCAATGTGCTCTGGCGTTTTCAGCGGGTTTGCCGCTTCAAAGTTTGGCGGCTCAAGGAAGTAACCGCCCATTTCTGGGTTGAAGAACAACACATAACAGAACAGGAACAAGAAACCAGCCACACCAATCAGATCTTTCACCGTGCCGTAAGGGTGGAACGGGATAGAGTCGATGATGTCGTATTTCTTAGTGTAGTACTCATGGAATTTAAATTGAGGTTGGTAATCATCACCCATTGAGCCTTTTGGCAGCTTAGTTTCGATACCATCTGGGTTGTTTGAACCCACCTCGTGCAGCGCAAGAACGTGCAGCACAATCAGCAGCAGCAACACGATTGGCAGAGCGATGACGTGCAAGGCAAAGAAACGGTTCAATGTGGCGCCCGAGATAACGTAGTCACCACGAATCCAAAGGGTGAGATCATCACCAATGACCGGAATCGCGCCAAAGAGTGAGATGATAACCTGAGCACCCCAGTAGGACATTTGGCCCCAAGGCAGCAGGTACCCCATGAATGCTTCGGCCATCAAGACCAAGAAGATCAACATACCGAAGATCCAAAGCAGCTCACGAGGCTTCTGATATGAGCCGTAGATCAAACCACGGAACATGTGCAGGTAGACAACAACAAAGAACGCAGACGCGCCTGTGGAGTGCATGTAGCGAAGTAACCAACCGTACTCCACGTCACGCATGATGTATTCAATAGATGCAAACGCCCCATCGCCTGATGGCACGTAGTTCATGGTTAACCAAATCCCCGTCAGGATCTGGTTCACTAACACCAACATTGCTAGAGAGCCAAACAGATACCAAAAGTTAAAGTTCTTCGGCATTGGATACTCAGACAGGTGCTTTTTGTACGCATTCATTGCGGGTATGCGTTTTTCTACCCAATCAAGTAGAGCTTGCATTATGCCTCCCCAGTTTCATCAACACCGATAATGATTTTGGTATCACTCAGGTACATATGTTTAGGGACCACTAGGTTTAGTGGTGCCGGAACGCCTTGGAATACTCGACCAGCCATATCAAATTTTGAACCGTGACATGGACAGAAGAAACCGGATTTCACGCCTTGCACTTGCTCACTAAAAGTGTCGGGTAGATAAGTCGGCGAGCAACCTAGGTGTGTACAAATCCCCACAGCAACGAAGTACTCTGGTTTGATAGAACGGTAGGCATTTTGTGCATATTCAGGCTGTTGTTCTTCGCCTGACTGCGGGTCTCGAAGTTGGCCTTCGAGGTTTTTCAATCCATCGACGACGGCTTGTGCACGACGGACAACCCAGACAGGCTTACCACGCCACTCAACACGAACCATCTGCCCTTCTTCGAGCTTTCCGATTTCCACTTCAACAGGGGCACCCGCAGCTTTTGCTTTTTCACTTGGGTTCCAAGATTTTATAAAAGGAACGGCGACAGCAGCAGCTCCTAAACCACCGACAACCGCAGTTGTCGCAGTCAAGAAACGTCTGCGGCCGTTATTTAAAGGCGCATTGCTCATCCAAACATTCTCCCATTTGCTCCCTATGGTCTGGGCCTCGTGACCCTATTAAAATCCCTTAAAGAGCATGGCTAACAAAATACGAATTTAGTTGTATTTATTTGATGGCAAATGATAAATAAAACCCTACTTTTTGACAAGATAAAGCTACCTTTTTGTAACATTCATCAAGTAATTCGCCTATGACGTCACAAAAGATGAACAGCGGCTGAAGCAGAGTTGAGAAGCGTAGTAGGAAAGCCAGAATGGGGGAGACTAAAAAACAAAAAGCCTGGCATGAAGCCAGGCTTTTGAGACCACAATCCAGTAAAAACTGGACGCCAATCTTTGCAAGAAAGATTAACGCTTAGAGAACTGTGGACGACGACGTGCTTTACGTAGACCAACTTTCTTACGTTCAACGCAACGAGCGTCACGAGTGACGTAACCTGCTGCACGTAGAGTAGGACGTAGAGACTCATCGTATTCCATTAGAGCGCGAGTGATACCGTGACGGATAGCACCTGCTTGACCTGAAATACCGCCACCTTTAACAGTCACGTATAGGTCTAGTTTCTCAGTCAATTCAACTAGCTCTAGAGGCTGTTTAACAACCATGCGAGAAGTTGGACGACCGAAGTACTCATCAAGGCTACGCTTGTTGATTACGATGTTGCCGCTGCCTGGTTTGATGAAAACACGTGCAGCTGAGCTTTTGCGACGGCCAGTGCCGTAGTATTGATTCTCTGCCATTTTCGAAATCCCCGATTAGATGTCTAGTACTTGTGGTTGTTGAGCAACATGGTTGTGCTCAGCGCCAGCGTAAACTTTAAGCTTACGGTACATAGCACGGCCTAGAGGACCACGTGGAAGCATACCTTTAACCGCTAGCTCAAGCGCCATTTCAGGCTTACGATCGATCAACTTTTCAAAAGTGATTGATTTTAGGCCACCTGGGAACTCAGAGTGACGGTAGTAAACTTTGTTTTTAGCCTTGTTGCCTGTTACAGCAACTTTCTCAGCGTTGATAACGATGATGTAATCACCAGTGTCAACGTGAGGAGTGTATTCAGCTTTGTGTTTGCCACGTAGGCGAGATGCAATTTCACTTGCTAGACGGCCAAGAGTTTTACCTTCAGCGTCTACAACGTACCAGTCGCGTTTTACAGTTTCTGGTTTAGCAACGAAAGTTTTCATGCTAACAATAACCCGTTAATTTATTAAATTTACACTTAAAGGAGCTTTCGCTCCCACTGACTAAGAGTCCAGTCAACACCCCTTCGAGTGGTTGGTTCTCTCGACCCGTTATCTCGAAATACCTTCGATAATCAAGGTCTGCAGTAACGGTGGGTCGCAGGATTATAGAGAAGTCAGTAGAAAAAATCACCTTTTTTTCAGTGAAAATTGAATTTTTTTTTCGCCTCTCCCTTCCCTCGCAAGCGTGTCACGCTAAATGCTCGCGCGCAAGATACTCATGACTTTGCATTTCGATCAAACGAGACTGGCAGCGTTTAAATTCGAACGCCAATTGACCTCCGGTGTATAGCGCATCGAGTGGCACTTCTGCCGAGATGATCAAAGTGACATGACGCTCATAAAACTCATCCACCAACGCGATAAAACGCCGCGTCGCATCGTCTATGGTGTGGCCCATCTGTTTCACGTCAGCCAGCAACACTGTATGGTAGAGTTTAGAGAGCTCAATGTAATCATTTTGACTGCGTGCACTTTGACACAGCTGCGCAAACGTCGCATGCAGGACACCTTCAGCGCTTTGGACGACTTCTACCTGACGGTGGTTGATTTCAATGCGCACTTCACCGACTTTCCCATCGCCCACCAGTTGATGAAAGTAGTGATCCAGATTTTGACTGGCCTTATCATCCAGAGGGAAATGGTAAATTTCCGCTTGCTCAAGGGTGCGCAAGCGATAATCAATGCCGCTGTCGACATTCAATATGTCACAGTGCGTTTTGATTAATTCAATAGCAGGCATAAAGCGCGCACGTTGCAAACCATTTCGATAAAGATCATCGGGAGGAATATTGGACGTGGCCACTAAAATGACGCCGCGTTTGAACAGCGCTTGAAACAAGGTACCCAAAATCATCGCGTCAGTGATATCCGACACGAAAAACTCATCAAAACAGATGATCTCCGCTTCTGCCTTGAAGATGTCGGCGACCTCCTCTAGCGGATCGTTCCTTTCCCCCAGTCGATTCAACTCATCGTGAACTCGATACATAAAACGGTGAAAGTGCACACGCATTTTTTTCTCAGAGGGCAGCGCATCAAAAAACGTGTCCATCAGATAGGTTTTTCCTCGTCCGACGCCCCCCCAAAAATAGAGACCTTTCGGCGCTATCACAGGCGCAGCAGTACGCTTGCCAAACCATGCTTTCCAACCGGTGACTTGAGGCTGGGGCTGCGCTTGATAATCAATAAATTGGTGATAGAGACGATCCAGCGCTGTCACCGCTTGCAACTGAGCAGGGTCAGACTGAAAACCGTTTTTTTGGATATCGTTTTGGTAAATCTCTAGTGGTGTCATGACTTCACGGCCTATTAGGGAGTCGTTGAAACTGCTAACGAGAGCACACGCATTTTTCTTTATCGGCTCAGGAAGTCATAGTACCATGTCAAAACAGCATGTGTAATCAACCCGTAAAAAACATGTTAAATAACAATCATAAGGAGCCATTATGCCTTGGATTTACGCCCTCGTAGGTTTGCTTGTTGGTGCCGTTTTAGGCGTGCTTTTTTCCCGTATCAGCACTCCAGGTTACAAAAAACAGAAGAACATCCAAAAAGACCTAGACAACACTAAGTTTCAACTCGAGCAACAAAAGCAAGACCTTACCGATCACTTTGCCCAAACGGCTGAAATGCTTGATGCCCTCGGCAAAGAGTACACCAAGCTTTACCAGCACATGGCCAAAACTTCTGGCGAGCTTTTGCCGAATATTCCTGAACAAGACAATCCTTTTGTTAAAAAAATCACAGAGCAAGCCAGTACAGAATCTGAGGTAACTTCCGAGCAAACACACAGTGTGGATACACCAATGGATGAAGCACCTAAAGATTACGCTCAAGGTGCGACGGGTCTTCTTAAAGAACAAAAGAAACCCGTCGTCGATGAAAAAGAAGTGCTGTCTGCTAAAGCTTCTTGATTGAATTTCATGAACTTTACAAAGGTTTTTGAGTCATAACTCCCATGAGTGGCCATTGAGTTTTGATTTTGACGTACAAATATCAGACGAGAGCCTTCACTTAATAGGAGTATCCGATGAAAAAACCTTTGCTTGCCTTAACCGTTCTATCCTTAAGCTTAAGTTCCATCATCGCCCCCATGCCGGCGAGCGCAGCCCTACCACTCTCCGTCAATGGAGAGCAGCTTCCTTCTCTTGCCCCGATGCTTGAGAAAGTGACACCAGCTGTGGTGAGCATTTCTGTTGAAGGTACCCAGGTATCACGTCAACAGATCCCCGATCAGTTCCGCTTCTTTTTTGGGCCAGACTTCCCTACCGAGCAACTGCAAGAGCGTCCATTTCGTGGCTTAGGCTCAGGCGTCATTATTGACGCTAAAAAAGGGCATGTCGTGACCAACTACCACGTCATCAACGGTGCGGAAAAAATTCGCGTCAAACTGCATGATGGTCGTGAGTATGATGCAGAGCTGGTCGGGGGCGACCAGATGTCAGATGTGGCCCTGCTCAAGCTAGAAAAAGCCAAGAACCTCACTCAAGTCACCATCGCGGATTCTGATCAGCTGCGCGTCGGCGACTTTACCGTCGCGATAGGTAACCCGTTTGGCCTCGGCCAAACCGTGACCTCAGGTATCGTCTCGGCCTTGGGACGCAGTGGTCTCAATATCGAAAACTTCGAGAACTTTATTCAGACCGATGCGGCGATCAACAGTGGCAACTCTGGGGGGGCTTTGGTCAACCTCAAGGGGGAGTTGATTGGTATCAACACTGCTATTTTGGGTCCTAACGGCGGCAACGTCGGGATTGGCTTTGCGATTCCATCGAATATGATGACCAACTTGACCGATCAAATTCTTGAGTTCGGTGAAGTGAAACGCGGCATGCTGGGTGTACAAGGCGGTGAAATCACCTCAGAGCTGGCAGAAGCACTGGGCTATGAGTCAAGTAAAGGCGCCTTTGTCTCACAAGTGGTGCCAGACAGTGCCGCCGATGACGCGGGGCTGCAAGCCGGTGACGTGATCGTGTCGGTCAATGGCAAAGAGATCAACTCGTTCAGTGAACTGAGAGCGAAAGTCGCCACCTTAGGCGCGGGCAAACAGATCACCTTGGGTATCGTGCGTGACGGTAAGTCAAAATCCTTCGATGTCACCCTAGGCGAACAAACCGATGTGAAAACCACCGCCGATAAACTGCACGAAGGGCTATCGGGCGCTCAACTGACCAACACCAATGCGAGCGACGCCGTTCAAGGGGTGAAAGTGGCATCGGTTGAAAAAGGCTCGAAAGCGGAAGCGTATCAGCTTCAAGCGGACGACATCATCATCGGCGTCAATCGCAAACGAGTGAAAAACTTGGCTGAGTTCCGCAGCGCACTGGAAAAACAACCGGGCGTATTGGCACTCAATATCCAACGTGGTGAGCGTACCCTGTACCTTGTGATTCGCTAACCCGTTCGAGATTTTCTTTGGTTAAGGCAGCCTTCTCACGGCTGCCTTTTTGTTGATGCTCGCACTGCGCCGCTCACTAACTTCACGTCTGACGGGGTTAGTGCTATTCTTGGCCAACTTACCTGTTGAAAATGAATAACAAATGAGGAAAGCATGCTGCGATTTTTATTGCGCTCAGTCGGATTGGGGTTAATCACAGCATTGCTCTTGTTATTGGCGATTCCGTCGTTGCGATCCAATATTTTACCGAAACATGTGCCAACTGACCTTCCTCTCTTCTCCCGTGAACAAATTTCGTTTAACCAAGCGGTTCGAAATGCAGCGCCTGCCGTGGTCAACATTTACAGTCGAAAATACACCGAATCCGATCGCACTAAGCTCTCGACACAGGGGCTAGGTTCTGGGGTTATCGTCAGTGAAAAAGGCTATATCATCACCAACTATCATGTTGTCGCACAGGCGGATCAAATCATCGTCGCAGTACAAGATGGTCGCGTTGCCGCTGCGCAATTAGTCGGGAAAGATCGCCGTACAGACATCGCGATATTGCAGATCGAGGGCAGTAACCTGCCGGTCATTCCGCTCAATCCAGAGTACACCCCAAAAGTTGGTGATGTAGTGCTTGCCATCGGTAACCCGTATAACCTAGGGCAAACCACCACATTTGGAATTATCTCCGCAACCGGTCGCTCCTCCATCAGCGCCGATGGTCACCAAGCGTTTATTCAAACCGACGCGGCAATCAACGAGGGGAACTCGGGGGGCGCTTTGGTCAATACTCGTGGTGAATTGGTCGGCATCAATACGGCCTCTTTCCAACAAGCAACCGAGCTCGAAACCTACGGTATCTCTTTTGCGATTCCCTACTCGTTAGCAAATAAAATCATGCAAAAAATCATCGCCGATGGACGCGTAATTCGTGGCTATATCGGTATCGATGGTCAAGACATCAACTCTGTGACGTCGCGTTTACTCGGCAATGAGCATCTCGGTGGCATTGTGGTGTTGGGGGTCGACCCGAATGGACCTGCCGCGCAAGCTGGGTTTGAATCGCAAGACATCATCTTGAAAATCGACGGCAATAAGATCAATGGTCGTCAAAGTGTGTTAGACATAGTGACAGAACTTCGTCCCGGTACGGTTGTGGATGTTCTTATTCTGCGTAAAGGGGAAGAGAAGACACTGTCTGTGACCATTGCTGAAGATACTCGCCTCAATTAACGCGACTTTTAGAACACACATAAACCAAATAAAACGCCCACCTTATTGATTAAGGTGGGCGTTTTGCTTTTCTATCACGATGATCTTAGCGTTAAGACTCCGACGTCTCGCTGTCCGAACTGACGTTGCCTACATCAATCTCAATGGCTGTCACACGCTGCAAGCCACGTGGCAGCAAACCACCACGACGACCACGCTCACCGCGGTAGTTGTCGAGATCGTTAGGCTTCAAGCCCAACTTGCGCTTACCGGCGTACAGCGTCACGGTTGCCCCTTTTGGCATTGCGATAAGGTGAGAGACAATCTCTTCACGCTCTTTGGCTTTGGCGGCTGGGATATTGATGATCTTATTGCCTTTACCTTTACCAAGCTGAGGCAAGTCTTTAATTGGGAACAAGAGCATGCGACCTTGGTTGGTGATGGCCAAAATTTCATCATTGTCTAAATCGCCCACGGCATGAGGTGGCATGACTTCCGAGTTGGCAGGCAAGGTGACCAGCGCCTTACCACTGCGGTTTTTCGACAATAAATCACTGCCTTTACAAACAAATCCGTAACCGGCATCAGAGCCCACCAACCACAGCTGATCTTCTTCGCCCATCACAACCTGACGAACAGTCGAACCTGCACTGATATTCAAACGACCGGTGATCGGCTCACCTTGGCTACGCGCCGAAGGTAACGAGTGCGATTCAAGTGAGTAACTGCGACCATCGCTGCCAAGGAAAACCGCCGGCTGATTGCTCTTACCACAGGCATGAGCGAGATAGTTATCGCCAGACTTGTAGTTCAAGCTTTCCACGTTCACATCATGGCCCTTCGCGTGGCGAACCCAGCCTTTCTCTGACAATACGACCGTGATCGGTTCACTTGGTACTAAATCACGCTCTGTCAGCGCTTTGGCTTCTTCACGCTCGACCATAGGTGAACGGCGGTCGTCACCGTACTTCTCAGCATCGGCTTTGATCTCTTTCTTCAACAAGGTGTTGAGACGACGTTCAGAACCCAGCAGCTGCTCCAGTTTTTCTCGCTCTTTTTGTAGCTCATCTTGTTCACCACGGATCTTCATCTCTTCCAGTTTGGCGAGATGACGAAGTTTGGTGTCCAAAATCGCGTCAGCTTGAATGTCGGTGATGCCAAAACGTGCCATTAACACGGCTTTTGGCTCATCTTCCGTGCGGATGATTTCAATCACTTCATCCAAGTTGAGATAAGCGACTAGCAAGCCTTCCAAAATGTGCAAACGCGCCATGACTTTATCCAGGCGATATTGCAGGCGGCGACGCACTGTCGAACGACGAAACTCGATCCACTCAGAGAGGATCTGCACCAACCCTTTCACTTGAGGGCGGTTATCCAAACCGATCATGTTTAAGTTCACACGATAGTTTTTCTCGAGATCCGTTGAGGCAAACAAGTGATTCATCAACTGATCGCAGTCAACGCGATTGGAGCGTGGCACCACCACGATACGCGTTGGGTTCTCGTGATCCGACTCATCACGCAAGTCATCCACCATCGGCAGTTTTTTCGCTCGCATCTGAGCGGCGATTTGCTCAAGCAGTTTCGCGCCAGAGACTTGGTGTGGCAGCGCGGTGATCACAATATCACTGCCCTCTTTGTGCCAAACCGCGCGCATTTTCACACTGCCGCGACCGGTGCGATAAATCTTCTCTAGGTCCACTTTGGGCGAGATGATTTCGGCTTCGGTTGGGTAATCGGGGCCTTGCACAAAGCCCATCACATCATTGAGGTCCGCTTTCGGGTGGTCAATCAGGTGAATGGTTGCCTCAGCCACTTCGCGCACATTGTGCGGCGGAATATCAGTGGCCATACCTACTGCAATACCGGTGACGCCATTGAGCAAGATATGCGGTAAACGTGCCGGCAGCATTTGCGGCTCTTTCATCGTGCCATCAAAGTTAGGCTGCCACTCAACGGTGCCTTGACCTAACTCACCCAGCAATACTTCCGCAAACTTTGATAATTTCGCTTCGGTATAACGCATCGCAGCGAAGGATTTCGGATCGTCCGGCGCACCCCAGTTCCCTTGACCGTCCACCAATGGATATCGGTAAGAGAAGGGCTGAGCCATCAACACCATCGCTTCGTAACAGGCTGAGTCGCCGTGCGGGTGATACTTACCCAGCACGTCACCGACCGTACGAGCGGATTTTTTGTATTTCGCCGACGCCGAGAGACCGAGCTCCGACATGGCGTAGATAATGCGTCGTTGAACCGGTTTTAATCCGTCACCGATATAAGGTAACGCACGGTCCATAATGACGTACATTGAGTAGTTTAAATAGGCGTCTTCCGTGAACTTGCGCATTGGCAACTGTTCGACACCATCATAGGTAATTTCTGTCGACATTCACTATACCTCTGCCAAATCGCCGTTGCTCTGTAACCATGAGCGGCGGTCATCCGCACGCTTTTTACCCAACAACATATCCATCATCTCTAATGTCGCTTCATTGTCATCAATGGTTAGCTGCACCAGACGGCGGGTGTTCGGGTCCATAGTGGTCTCACGCAATTGCAGTGGGTTCATCTCACCCAGACCTTTGAATCGCTGTACGTTGATCTTGGCTTTTTTCTTCGACAAACGCTCCAAGATGCCTTCTTTTTCATCGTCATCCAGTGCGTAAAACACTTCTTTTCCGCAATCGATACGATACAAAGGAGGCATAGCAACATAGATGTGTCCCGCTTCCACCAGCGCACGGAAGTGGCGAGTAAACAACGCACACAGCAGCGTGGCGATATGCAGACCATCGGAATCCGCATCGGCAAGAATACAGATCTTGCCATAACGCAGTCCTTCAAGGTTGTCGTTGTCTGGGTCAATGCCGAGTGCCACGGAAATATCGTGCACCTCTTGCGAAGCGAGCACTTGGTCAGCCGAGACTTCCCACGTATTGAGAATTTTACCCCGCAGTGGCATCACCGCTTGGAACTCTCTATCACGCGCCTGTTTGGCAGAGCCGCCCGCCGAGTCACCCTCGACAAAGAAAATTTCGGTTCGGTTGAGATCTTGCACCGAGCAATCGGTCAGTTTGCCTGGTAAGGCTGGGCCAGAGGCCACTTTTTTACGCACGACCTTCTTGCTCGCTCGCATGCGGCGATGAGCATTGGCAATACAAACTTCAGCCAGTTGCTCCGCCAATTGCGGCTTTTCATTCAGCCACAAACTGAAGGCATCTTTGACCACCCCAGACACAAACGCTGCGGTTTGGCGCGAAGAGAGACGCTCTTTAGTTTGGCCTGCAAATTGCGGATCTTGCATCTTGACCGAGAGCACGTAAGAACAGCGATCAAAAATATCATCGCCCGTCAGTTTGACGCCGCGTGGCAGCAAGTTGCGGAACTCACAGAATTCACGCATCGCATCCAACAAGCCTTGACGCAAACCATTGACGTGCGTACCGCCTTGTTTGGTCGGCACCAAGTTAACGTAACTTTCCGTGATCATCTCGCCGCCTTCTGGCTGCCAAATCACGGCCCAATTGGCCATTTCCGTCTCAGCGACGAATTCACCAATGTACGGCTCCTCAGGCAAGACCGGATAGCCTTTTACCCCTTCTGCGAGGTAATCTTTGAGGCCATCTTCGTAGAACCATTTATGTTCTTCGTTGTTAACTTGATCGACGAAAGTGATCTCAAGTCCTGGGCAAAGCACCGCTTTTGCGCGCAGGTTGTTGACCAACCTAAGGGCAGAGAACTTAGCACTATCGAAGTATTTGGCATCTGGCCAGAAGTGAACGGCGGTACCCGTATTACGGTTACCACAGGTGCCCGTCACCGTGAGTTCGGTGACGGCGGCGCCATGTTCAAAAGCAATTTCGTGCACTTGCCCTTGACGCCTAACGGTCACTTCCACGCGTTTTGACAACGCGTTTACCACAGAGATCCCCACTCCGTGGAGACCGCCAGAAAATTTGTAATTGTCGTTGGAGAACTTACCACCCGCATGGAGCTTGGTCATGATGAGTTCTACGCCAGAAATTCCTTTCTCTGGGTGAATATCCACCGGCATGCCGCGGCCATCATCAATCACCTCTAATGATTGATCGGCGTGCAGAATGACTTTGATCTTCTTAGCATGTCCAGCGAGAGCCTCATCCACTGAGTTATCAATCACTTCTTGCGCTAAGTGGTTGGGTCGCTCTGTTTCGGTATACATGCCAGGACGATGTCGTACTGGGTCGAGACCTTCAAGAACCGAGAGGTCTTTCGCATTATATTGTTCAGTCATAATACGGAGTTCGTTATAAAGAATGAAAACATGACTGTGCGCTGATGAAATCAGGCTTCGAATTGAAAAAGTGGCTCGTGTGACAAATCAACACTTTTGCCAAAACCGCACAAGTATAGGTGGAACATAGTCTGGAAGAGTATCAACTATGTCAAGTGAGACAGCGAAGTAACAAGCAAATTTATGACTCTTCCCTCAATGAGGGCTAGAGCGCTAGGAACTCCACAATCGCCGCAGGGTAGTATTCAAAGCCGACAAAACTGTGATCGCCGCCTTCGATAACGGTCTGTTTCGCGCCAGCGAATTTGCTCACGGCTTGACGGTAGTCCAACACTTCATCGCCGGTTTGTTGCAGCAGCCAAAAATCACTCGGATTTGCAATCACCTCAGTGTCGAGCGCTTTAAGCTCCTCGATATGGCACGCTTGTAAACAATACTCTTCTTGAGTGTAGGGGTTTTTCTGAGGGCCTAAGAAATCCGCCAATAGTTCATAGGGCTTGATAGCAGGGTTAATCACCACCGCTTTAAAGCCAAACTTTTGATTGAGCCACATCGACAAATAGCCACCGAGCGAGCTGCCCACCAGGGCTATCTGATAGTCATGTCGATGCTGTTCGACAATCGCCAGCAAATGCGCGGCCGCTTGCTCAGGAAAGCTGGGCAGACGGGGGATCTCTACTCGAATATCAGGGCGGTGAAACTGGCAATAGTCTCGCATCACATTGGCTTTTAGCGACTGAGGTGAGCTGTTAAAGCCGTGAATGTACAAGAGCATTGAAGGTTTCATGATCAGTATCCTGCTGAGCTAAAGTCCGGTTGAAATTGCCCTTCTGGCAATCGCTGAACACGAGTCTCAAACGAGCCATCGGCATTAAGAATCAGTTCTCGCCAGCCTGGTGAGCGCACATCAAGCGCAAAGTCGTTCGAGTTGGGTTTAAATTGCACGCAAGTAGACGGCGTCGCCATCACTTGTACGCCCTGATGATTCACGTTCATATCTTGATGAACATGACCACACAGCACCGCTTTGGTGTTGTTGTGTTTACTCACCACCTGCCAAAAGTTGTCTGCGTCTTTTAAGCAGTGCTGATCAAGCCATGCACTACCAACCAAAATTGGATGGTGATGCAATAGCACCAAAGCGTGTTTGTCTGGGTATTGAGCCAGCTTGCTATCGAGCAGGTCTAACTGACTGTCGCTTAAACGACCATGAGGAACGCCAACCACTTGCGAGTCAAGTAAGATCAGTTGCCAGTGTTCACCGAGCAGGACATGCTCGGCAGGCTGAATTTGTGAGGTTGGCAATACCGAAGTCATACTGGGCTTAAAATCGTGATTGCCCGGTAGCCAAAAGCACGTTTTCTCAAGCGGAGCAATACCATTGACGAAGCGTTGATACGACTTTTCGGTGTGATCCTGAGAAATATCGCCGGTCGCCAGAATGGCATCAAACTCGACGTGACGTTCGACAATGGCGTTGACCACTGCGTGGAAGCTGTCGCGCGTATTTACGCTCAGTAAGCTGCCATCTTCGGGTTCAAAAAGATGCGTATCGGTAATCTGAACTAATTTGATACTGCCATTCTGCGTTGTATTAGACACTACTTTCAAAATATAAACCTAGATATTTAACGGAGCTTTACTAATGCCCTGCTTCAAACAAAACGACAGCCAATCGCCTAAAAAGCGGTTGAGTTGCACTTTTTCATCTTGTTGAACCATCTTATCGTTCGGATAGTCGTAACGAGGGTTCACCCGTTTTAGATGCTCGCAACCACACACTTCCGCCACGCGAGCATCGTGGTAGAGCCTGACAGACATTTTTGGCAATGGAAATACTGGAACGTCATCACTTTGACAAATATCGACCAAAGTTGTGTACTTTGTGACTTCGCACACTTGAATTTGATACGTCATGCTCGCCGCTTCATAGCAGCGAACGTCGTCGATGCTCGGCTGCGCAGGCAGCAAGGCATTCAACTTGGCGTAATTGGTCTCATAAGTCCGCATCAGATCCGCTAAATCAACATGATACGGTTTCTTCATTGCTACTTGTGTCATCATTCTCTCAAGTGAGTTATGCCTTAGTGGCCCAGTTGGCTCGGACTCGTTGCTGGTTCAATTGCAACCATTGCAGCGCGATGATCGAGGCACCATTTTCAATCGAACCATCCAACACCGCTTGGTACGCGTGTTCACGACTCATCACGTGCACTCTAATGTCCTCTCCTTCATAGTCTAAACCATGAACGCCATGCGCTTTAGAGGCATCCACCTCTCCAACAAAAACATCCAGCTTTTCAGAGCAGCCACCAGACGATGGGTAATAAGAGGTCACTTTCTCAAGGCGCCCGACTTCAATCCCCGCCTCTTCCACCGCTTCTCGGCGCACCACCGACTCGGCGTGCTCGCCAGGCTCAATCATGCCGGCGACAATTTCTAACTGCCAAGGGCAATCATGCTCTAGAGCGCCAACACGAATCTGCTCGATGATCACCACTTGATCCCGCTCTGGATCGTAAGGGAGCATCGCCGCGGCATGGCCGCGTTCAAACATCTCACGCTCAATGGGTTCACTCCAGCCACCCTCAAATAGCTTATGTCTAAAACAATATTTGACCATTTTAAAGAAACCGTCGAATAGCGTCTTCTTCGAGATGATTTCAATATCACGTCGGGTAAAATGCGTTTTCTGCGGGCTCGGTTGTTGCATTTGGCACCTCTCTGAGTGAATCTTATAGTTTACTCAGTCAATTGCTGAACTTCCAAGGGCCTAGTTCAACTTTTTGTGCAAAATTTATAGATTTATTTAAATTGATTAATTTTTTATATTGCACAGCTGGACAGTTACATGTAAAACTCTGAAAAGATTCGAGCAAAATGACAACAAATTGGGTTAAACTCCATGAGTCAACTTTTTCATATATAGGCAGGAATAGGACCAATGAAGAAACTGCTTCCCCTTTTTATTAGCGCAGCGTTAGGCGGCTTAAGCACTCAAGTATCAGCTGACACGCTGGCAGAAATCTACGATCAGGCAAAAGAGAATGATCCCACCCTTTTGAGTGCAGCGGCTCAGCGTGATGCAGCGTTTGAAGCGGTGACTTCCAGTCGCGCCACGCTACTGCCACAAATTAACTTAACGGCAGGTTACAACCTGACCCGTGGTGAAAAAGAAACAGATGCTGGATCGTCATACGATACGGATGTGAACTCGTTGACAGCGGGTATTGCTTTTTCGCAGCAACTTTATAACCGTACCAGTTGGATTACATTGGACACCGCGGAGAAAAGCGCCCGTCAACAAGACGCCTCTTATGCGGCGATCCAACAAGCTTTGATCCTACGTGTTGCCACTGCCTATTTTGATGTGTTGCGCGCACAAGACAACCTCGAATTTGTCCAAGCGGAAAAAGCCGCGGTCGGTCGTCAGCTTGAGCAGACTAAGCAGCGTTTTGAAGTGGGCCTGTCAGCGATTACCGATGTGCATGATGCCCAAGCACAATACGACTCAGTGCTTGCCGATGAAGTGCTGGCGCAAAACACATTGACCAACAGCTATGAAGGGCTACGTGAGATCACGGGTCAATCGCACTCTGAACTGTACGTGCTCGATACTGACCGTTTCTCGGCAACGAAAACTCAAGCGGCCATTGATGCCCTAGTGGAAGAAGCGCAGCAGAAGAACCTCAGCTTGCTCTCAGCGCGTATCGCGCAAGATGTGGCAAAAGACAACATCTCTTTGCAAAGCTCTGGTCACCTACCGTCATTAACCCTCGACGGTGGTTACAGCTACACGGACTTAGACAAGTATTACAGCGACTCTACAAACGGTACCACTAACGACTTTAATATCGGTCTTAACCTTAGCGTGCCACTGTACACCGGTGGTGCGACGACCTCGCTCACCAAGCAAGCGGAATTCAACTACGTTGCTGCCAGCCAACAACTTGAAGCGACCTACCGCAGCGTGGTGAAAGATGTCCGTGCGTTCAACAACAACATCAGCGCATCGATTGGTGCCCTGCGTGCTTACGAACAAACCGTCGTCTCTGCAAAATCCGCGCTGGAAGCGACAGAAGCGGGCTTTGATGTCGGTACACGTACCATCGTTGACGTACTTGATTCAACACGTCGTCTGTACGATGCCAACAAAAACCTCTCCAATGCACGTTACGATTACATCCTAAGCGTGCTTCAATTGCGTCAAGCTGTTGGTACCTTGAGTGAGCAAGACATTCTTGATATCAACGCGGGTTTGAAAGCGTCAAGCTAAGGCCTCACGTGACTGACAATAAAAAATGGTTGGCTTGTGGGCCAACCATTTTTTTATCTCGATTCTTCTAACCTAATAGCGTTTAGTAGACCTTATCAACCGTCACTTGGTTTTGCACCAGCCACTTCACCATGCCTTGGTAAGTAAGAGCGACGGCTACATCAATCGGCTCTTCGCTGCCCACATCGAACGGCTGACTAAAGGACACTTCCCAGTGATGCTCATCTTGAGTACGCAAATCAAATTGGTCTGGCGTCAACTGCCAAAGCTGATCGCCCTGCTTGAGCGTGACGGTTTCCACATCAAGCTCCGCAGGTAACACGGCATTGCTTTTGATGTACAAGGCCCCGTGCAGTGTATCTTTGATGTCATCACCCACTGTGGGCATTTTATCTAACCAGAGGTTGCTTTCGAGCACCACGGTTGCCTCAGCGACATCGAGTTGATCGCTGCTGTTCCACACCACATCTTGTGCCGCACATCCGAGCAGCAAAGCACTGCCCAATACAAGAGAGACTAACTTTTTCATCACGTTACCTTTGTGCTAACCAGTCTTTGAGAACTTGAATATCATACTGGTATTCGTTTTTCATTTCCTCAACCCAATCATCTATGTTTTCCCACCAAGCGGGTAATTGGGGTGATTGCGCCTTTTGCGCCACACTTTGAATGCGTTTTAACCCTATCGAGCCGGCTGCCCCTTTGATCTTATGCGCTTCAGAGACGATACCCTCTTGATGTTTGGCAGTCATGTTGGAATCGAGCACTTGCAAATACTCTGGCATCATCTCTTCAAACATGGTGATACTGTCAAGGACGGGCTGTGGCCCGACGATGCCGACATAAGACTCCAACATGTCGATATCAAGCAGCTGCTGATAGGCTTCAAGATGTTCGTGGCTGTCAGGCGCGGTTTCGCTCTCTGTTGGCTCACTGCCCGATTGCACCTCGGAGAACTTAGCGATCACATCTAACACCGCTTTCACCGACAGCGGTTTACTGATCGCATCGTCCATCCCTTGGTTGAGATACTCGCTTTTATCCTTTATCACGTTAGCTGTGAGCGCGACCAAAGGCGGCAGGTGAGAGTATGTGCGACGGAAATAACTCGCCACATCAAAACCGGTCATATCGGGCAATTGGATATCGAGGAACACCAGATCATAGATCTCTGGATCAAACATCTCCATCGCTTCAGCGCCATCCATCGCAATCGTCACTTCATGGCCGAGGCTTTCAAGCAGTGAACGCGCTACGGTGACATTCAGCTCGATATCTTCCACCATAAAGATATTGAGCTCTTGTGACGCGGCTTGCGTCACCGACTCAGGTTCATTCAAAGAGACAAGCGGCGCTTTGAGCGTCACAGTAAAGGTACTGCCAAAGCCCTCTTCACTGCTGACGGTAATGTCACCTTCCATCATGTTGATCAGCTGTTTAGAGACCGCAAGACCAATCCCCGTCCCGACCGCGTGCAGGTTGTCCGTTTCCGATTTGACTTGGTAATACATGGCAAAGATCTTATCGAGCTCCGCCTCGGGAATACCGATACCACTGTCTTCCACCTCAAAGCTGATGTAGGCATGGGCGTCGTCTGTTTCTGCACTGACGCTCATCACCACCCCACCTTCTTTAGTAAACTTCATCGCGTTGCTGATCAAATTCCACAGCACCTGACGCAGACGAGTCGCGTCCACTTCGATACCGTGAGGCAGCTCGCTAAGCCGCTCAAGATCAAAACGTAGGCCTTTTTGCGAGGCCATCAGCGCAGAGATACTCTCCATCTCAGCCACGAACTCTTCAAAGTTCATCGGCTCTGGGTAGAGCTCCAATTTGCGACGATCAAACTTATCCATATCGATGATGTCGTTGAATATATTCCCGAGCGTAATCGCGCTGACGTTAATGGTTTGCATGTGCTTGCGCTGCTCTTCATTCAGCTGCGTATCAAGCAACATGCGGCTCAATCCCACAATGCCATTCAGCGGAGTGCGCAGTTCATGGCTGATGGTGGAGATAAACGTGGTTTTATCGCGACTGGCTTTCTCCAGCGACTCTTCATGACGTTTACGCTCGGTGATATCGCGGCCAAAACCCACCAACCCTAAATGACGACCGTCCTTGCTGTAAAACGGTACTTTGCGCAGCTCAAAGTAGTTTTTGCGTCCATCTGGGTATTCCAGCCACTGTTCGTAGGTCAAGGCGCGATTGTCAGCAAACACCTTTTGGTCGGTATCGACAATCGGTTCCGCGATTTCTCGACTGTAGACATCCCAAGGGGTTAAACCGACTAACTGGCTCTCTTTCTTACCAGTCAACTCTTCCATCGCTCGGTTACATCCAGAAAAGACCCCATCGGCGTTACGATAATAGATAAGATCGGGCGAGGCATCGATGAAGGATCGCAGCAGCGCGGTGCGCTCCGCCAACTCGACTTGAGTGCGCTCACGTTGATAGACCTCATTTTCAAGATCTTTCATCGCTTCTTCGCGCGCCGATTCGGCTTTGATCCGCTCTTCAATTTCTTGATTGAGTTTTTCGATGTTTTGTTGAAGTTTGTAGTTCAGCTCTTGGTCTCTTGAACGCATGTCTTTGAGTTTAGAGACGAGCTTGGATAAACGTTGACGAGACTCTTCAAGCTGATCCACCACCACAGAAAGAAAATAGACCGCCCAAGGCGTGATGAGTAGACCAAAGAAGACTGAGCGAACAATGTCAATATCATCCACGTGGCCACTCAACACCAGCGTGATCCCCACCTGGACCACCACGGCCAGTGCCACCAACGCCAAAGCAAGCAAAATTGAGAAACGTAAAATGCCAAGTTTGACCAAGAGGTCGACATAATACTGAGCGAGGTTTTTTATCGGTTTCATTAAACGCTCCGAGCCTAGAATCACCACTGCCTCATGATGGACAGTGGTTTCATACTACCTTTTTTGCCCTTGGGCTGCTAAGGCTTCTCTGACTCCTGAACGTTTAAATGTGGGATGTGTGAAGCGACAAGGCTTAGGGCGTGGCAAGTGGCGGCGCTATGTAAACGAATGGACGCTCAATCAACGAGCCTTGCGCACCCAACGCATTGAGCGAGCGCCCAATTTCCGTCATCGCCAGCCAGCGGTTTTCACACCAAAGCGGTGCCAACAAGGTAGGTCTGCGTGCCGCCGAAGAGACGCGATGATAGACCACTTCCGGTGGCGTCATGCGGATCATTTCACTGGCAATAGCAACATATTCATCAAGCTCAGGCGCCTGCAGTTTACCAGCTCGCCACGCTTTAGCCATGGTACTGCCTTCTACAATGTGCAAGCCGTGCAGTTTGATGCCATCGGTACCCACCGCCAACACTTGGCGCAAAGTCTCCAGGTTGTCATCACGTGTTTCGCGCGGCAAGCCGACAATCAGATGAGTACACACTTTGATCCCGAGCGCTCTAGCGCGCTCGGTGATGCGTGCATAACACTCAAAGTCGTGGCCACGGTTGATGCGTTTAAGGGTGTCGTTGTTGGCGGTTTGTAAACCAAGCTCTAGCCAGATTTCATAACCTTGCTCCACGTAGTCAGAAAGCAGTTCAAGCACCGCATCAGGTACACAATCTGGTCGCGTCCCTACGCACAATCCAACGATGTCCGCCGCTTTGAGCGCCTCTTCATACATCGACTTGAGCACTTGCACCTCAGCGTAGGTACTGGTGTAAGCCTGAAAATAAGCCAGATACTTGTTCGCGCGGCGAATCTCCCCCGCTCGGTCAGTGAGCTGGGCTTGAATGCTTTTCACTTGAGCTTGCTCATCAGCAAAGGAAGCGACATTGCAAAAGGTACAGCCACCACGGCCAATCGTTCCGTCGCGATTCGGGCAACTGAACCCACCGTGCAAGGTCAGCTTGTGCACTTTCTCTTTATAGCGACGCTGGAGATCTTGACCAATGGTATTGACTAATTCGTGTAGCTGCATCTTCCACCCAAACGTAAATAAATCTCATTAAGATTTATGTAAAAAAATTACAATCATGAAAATAATTCGGGGAGGAATCTACCGACTTCAAACAGGCGCAACTTTAATCAGAGTCAATAAACATTCATTAAATACAGGCATTTCGCTAAATGTTACGCAAAAGTTAAACGCAATGGTGCATGTTCATGCGAAAAAAGTGGGCGACAAGGGCGAGTTTTCATTGCATTTGCTGCTGACAAAATTGTAGGATACTTACAGTTTTTGTGATTTTTATTACAGACAAAATTGCAAAATCATCGGCGGTATCCACCTCCCACCTATATAAATCACTACATAGTGACAATAAAAACATGGATATCACCAAGGATTGTTTTTCTCGCAATATTTTTCCTGCGAGATACGGAACGGAATCTAAGTCTCCCACCTCGGTTGACTTCGAATCATACAAATCAAGGACAAGACGCCCCTGCGGATTAGGGTAATTGCGTCTAATTGAACTGGAAGGATGTATCTATGGTAGATAGAGAGCAAAGTTCTCAGGGTCTATATACTCCAGAACTGGAGCATGACGCCTGTGGTATCGGTTTTGTTGCTCACCTGAAAAACCGTAAATCACACGAAGTTGTGACTCAAGCACTCGATATGCTCGCTCGCATGGAACACCGCGGTGGTCAAGGTTGTGACCCTTGTAGTGGTGATGGTGCGGGTATCTTGTTGCAAAAACCCCATGAATTTCTTTTAGAAGAAGCAGTAAAGCTCGGTATCAAACTGCCTTCTTTTGAAAAATACGGCGTTGGCGTAGTTCTCTTCCCGAAAGATGAATACAAACGCGAGCAATGTCGTGACATCTTAGAGCGAAACGCCAAGCGTCTCGACCTAGAAATCATCGGCTACCGCGTACTGCCAACCGACAACTCTATGATCGGCGCCGATCCTCTCAGCACTGAGCCTCAGTTCGAGCACGTGTTTGTCACCGGCGGCCCAGGTATGACGCCAGAAGAGCTTGAGCGCAAGCTGTACGTGCTGCGTAACTACACGGTACGCGTCTGCCTTGAGAGCGTGTCGAACATTGGTGATGATTTCTACATCAACTCCATGTCTTACAAAACCTTGGTGTATAAGGGTCAATTGACCACAGAGCAAGTGCCTCAATACTTCCTCGACCTGCAAAACCCAACCATGGTGACGGCGCTCGCGTTGGTACACTCTCGCTTCTCTACCAACACCTTCCCGAAATGGCGTCTGGCTCAACCTTTCCGTTATATCGCCCACAACGGTGAGATCAACACCGTTCGCGGTAATTTAAACTGGATGAAAGCCCGCGAGGCGATCATTGAATCGGATCTGTTTACACAAGCAGAAATCGACATGCTATTGCCTATCTGTCAAGAAGGCAGCTCGGACTCTTCAAACTTCGATATGGCACTTGAGCTACTGGTCCTCTCTGGTCGTAGCCTGCCACACGCATTGATGATGATGATCCCAGAGGCATGGCAAGAAAACAAAACCATGGATCCGACACGTCGCGCGTTCTACCAGTATCACGCAAACATCATGGAACCTTGGGACGGCCCAGCGTCAGTCTGCTTTACCGATGGTGTCCAAGTAGGTGCAACGCTCGATCGTAACGGCCTGCGCCCGTCTCGCTACACCGTGACTAAAGACAACTTCCTTGTGATGGCTTCTGAGTCTGGTGTTGTGGATATTGCCCCAGAGAACGTCGAGTTCCGCGGCCGCTTGCAGCCAGGTCGTATCTTCGTTGCGGACTTAGAGCAAGGTCGCATTATCTCTGACGAAGAAGTCAAAGATACCATCGCAGGAGCTCAGCCTTACGAACAATGGGTGAAAGATAACCTACTTAGCCTAAAGAAACTGCCTGATGCGAGCAACCAGTTCAGCCAGCCTTCTCCAGAGCGCCTTCTCCATCGTCAACAAGCGTTTGGTGTCAGCACTGAAGAAGTGAATGAAATCATTGTTCCAATGGCGAAAGAAGGCAAAGAGCCACTGTCTGCCATGGGCGCAGACTGGCCATTGGCTGTCTTGTCTCACCAGTCTCAGCATCTATCCAACTACTTTAAGCAGTTGTTTGCTCAGGTTACCAACCCACCGATCGACCCGATCCGTGAGCGTATGGTGATGTCACTCAATACCTACCTAGGTAAAGATCATAACCTGCTGACTGAAACTCCGCTTCACTGTCAAAAAGTGGAACTGGAATCGCCAGTGCTCGCGAACTCTGAGCTAGAGAAATTGCGTGCGATCGACAACGAACACCTACAGGCGAAAACGCTCGATATCGTGTTCCAAGCCAATGAAGATCAAGGCAAACTAGAGCGTGCATTGAAGCGTATCTGTCAATACGCCGAAGATGCGGTGGTCGATGGCTACTCGATCATCCTACTCACAGACCGCGCAGTGAACTCAAACCACGCGGCTATTCCAGCCATGTTGGCCGTCGGCGCCGTTCACCATCACCTGATCCGCAAAGGTCTACGCGCGAAGTGTGACATTGTGGTTGAAACCGGTGATGCGCGTGAAACGCACCATTTCGCGACGCTACTTGGCTACGGCGCCAATGCCGTCAACCCGTACTTGGTGATTGAGACCATTGTTGAGCTGCAACGCACCAAGAAGCTCGATCCAGAAGCCAGCCCACGCGATCTGTTTGATAACTATCGCAAGGCGATCAACGGCGGCCTGCTGAAGATCTTCTCTAAAATGGGCATTTCAACCTTGCAGTCTTACCATGGCGCACAGATCTTTGAAGCGCTTGGTATCCACAAATCCGTGGTCGACAAATACTTCACGGGTACCGTCTCTCGTATTCAAGGTTTGACGCTCGATGACATCGCAAAAGAAGTCCTCATTCGTCACCGTGTCGGTTACCCCCAACGCGAAATCCCAGTGCAAATGTTGGATGTCGGCGGCGTCTACCAGTGGAAACAGCGCGGTGAAAAGCACCTCTTCAATCCTGAGACGATTTCGCTGTTGCAACAATCAACACGCAACAAAGATTACGATCAATTCAAGCAATACGCGGCCGCGGTGGATAAGCAAGGCGACAACGCGGTGACACTGCGTAGCCAGTTGGAGTTTGTTAAGCACCCAGCAGGCTCAATTCCCATCGACGAAGTAGAACCGATTGAAAGCATCGTGAAACGCTTCGCCACGGGCGCGATGTCGTTTGGTTCGATCTCTTACGAGGCGCATTCAACGCTGGCCGTTGCGATGAACCGATTGGGCGCAAAGTCTAACTCGGGCGAAGGTGGTGAAGACCCAATGCGCTTTGAGCGCAAAGAAAACGGTGACTGGGAACGCTCAGCTATCAAGCAGGTCGCATCCGGTCGCTTTGGGGTAACTTCATACTACCTCACCAACGCAGATGAACTGCAAATCAAGATGGCGCAAGGCGCGAAACCGGGTGAAGGCGGTCAGCTTCCGGGTGACAAAGTCGATGATTGGATCGGCGCCACTCGTCACTCAACACCGGGCGTCGGTCTGATTTCTCCACCGCCACACCACGATATTTACTCTATCGAGGATTTGGCTCAGCTGATCTACGACTTGAAGAACGCGAACCGCGCTGGCCGTGTGAACGTCAAATTGGTCTCCGAAGCGGGTGTCGGCACGATTGCCTCAGGCGTTGCGAAAGCCAAAGCAGACGTTGTGCTTATCGCAGGTTTCGACGGCGGTACCGGTGCCTCTCCGATGTCATCGATTCGCCATACGGGCCTACCTTGGGAATTAGGTTTGGCGGAAACGCACCAAACGCTACTGAAAAACGGCCTACGTAACCGTATCGTTGTTCAAGCGGATGGTCAGATGAAAACGCCTCGTGACCTCGCTGTCGCCACATTACTGGGCGCTGAAGAGTGGGGTGTCGCAACCGCTGCGCTGGTAGTAGAAGGCTGTATTATGATGCGTAAGTGTCATAAGAACACCTGTCCTGTGGGCATTGCGACACAAAACAAAACGCTGCGTGAGCGTTTTGACGGCCGCGTCGAAGACGTCGTGACCTTCTTCCAATACATGGCACAAGGTTTGCGTGAAATCATGGCGGAACTTGGCTTTAGAACCATTGATGAGATGGTCGGTCAAGGTCAGAAAATGAAGATTCGCCAAGACCTATCGCACTGGAAATACAAGAACTTAGACTTGTCTCCTGTGTTGCACGTTGAGCAACCGCGCGAGCAAGACGGCGTCTACAACCAGACCGTACAGAATCACAACCTAGAGCAAGTGCTTGACCGTAAACTGATTCAAGCGGCGATCCCTGCGCTCGAAAAAGGCGAAGCGGTCAACGCTGAGTTCCCGATCGTCAACACTGACCGCTCTGCTGGCACCATGTTGTCTAACGAGATTTCCAAGGTGTACAAGGATCAAGGTCTGCCTCAACCGATGAACGTTAAGTTTACCGGTAGTGCTGGCCAATCGTTCGGTGCGTTCCTTGCGAAAGGCGTCAAATTTGAAGTCGAAGGCGATGCGAACGATTACTGGGGTAAAGGCCTATCTGGCGGTACCTTGGTGCTCTACCCAGATGCCAAATCAAGCATTGTTGCCGAAGACAACATTGTGGTGGGTAACGTCTGTTTCTACGGAGCGACCTCCGGAGAATCCTTCATTCGCGGTATGGCCGGTGAGCGCTTCTGTGTACGTAACTCGGGCGCGAAAGTGGTTGTCGAAGGCGTGGGAGACCACGGCTGTGAATACATGACAGGTGGCGCGGCGATTATCCTCGGATCGACTGGTCGCAACTTTGCCGCTGGCATGAGTGGCGGTGTCGCTTACGTTTGGGATAAGTCGGGTGACTTTGAATCCAAACTCAACCCAGAGTTGGTCGATTTGGATCCTATCGAACAAGAAGATAAAGCCTTCTTACAAGATATGTTGACGAAACACGTTCAATTCACAGGAAGTGAAGTAGCTCAGTCTTTCTTAGACAACTTTGAAGCAAGCTTAGCGGCGATGGTGAAAGTCATGCCACGTGACTACAAAGCGGTGCTTCAAAAACGTCAAGCTGAGGCAGAACAAGCAGAAACGGAGGCAGTGTAATGGGTAAGCCGACTGGATTTTTAGAGCATGGTCGTGAACTTCCACAAAAGATCGACCCCAAAGAGCGCATCAAGAACAACAAAGAGTTCGTCCTGAACGACGAATTTGGTAGCAAGATCAATACGCAAGCATCACGCTGCATGGACTGTGGTGTACCGTTTTGTCATAACGGTTGCCCCATTGGCAACATCATTCCTGAGTTCAATGATGCTGTGTACCGTGATAGCTGGGAAGAGGCGTGGAACATTCTAAGCTCCACCAATAACTTCCCAGAGTTTACTGGACGCGTCTGCCCTGCACCGTGTGAAAGCGCGTGTGTATTGGGGATCAACCAAGACCCTATCACCATCTGTAACATTGAGAAAACCATCGTAGAAACGGCGTATCGTGAAGGGTACGCTAAACCTAAAACGCCACGCTCTCGCACAGGTAAAACGGTGGCGATCATCGGCAGTGGCCCGGCGGGTCTATCAGCAGCCGAGCAGCTGAACAGCGCCGGCCATAGTGTCACCGTGTTTGAACGTGATGAAAAAGTGGGCGGATTGCTACGCTTTGGCATTCCAGACTTTAAACTGAGCATGGAAGTGATCGATCGCAAGATCAACCTGATGGCCGAAGCGGGCGTTGAGTTTAAAGTCAACCAACACGTGGGAGTTGATGTCAACGCTCAGCAGCTTCGTCAAGAGTACGATGTGGTGTTGCTCACCGGTGGTTCAACCGTACCGCGCGACCTTCCGGTTCCGGGACGCGAGCTTAACGGTGTGTACTTTGCGATGCAGTTCCTCGCACAAAATAACCGCCGAGCCAACAACATGGATCTCAAAGGTGAAGAGATTCATGCTGCCGGTAAACACGTGGTGGTGATTGGTGGCGGTGATACAGGTTCAGACTGTGTCGGTACTTCTAACCGTCACGGCGCTGCCAGCGTCACCCAGGTCGAAATCATGCCGATTCCACCAGAGAAACGCCCAGCGAACATGCCTTGGCCACAATACCCAATGATCCTACGTACCTCGACTTCACACGAAGAGGGCGTTGATCGTCACTGGAATATTCTGACCAAAGAGTTTATCGGTAATGACCAAGGTGACGTCACCGGTCTGCGTATCGCTGACATTGTTTGGCAAGACGCCAAACCGGGTGAACGCCCGAGCTTCAAAGAAGTCGAAGGCAGCGAGCGCGTGATTCCATGTGATATGGCGTTCTTGGCGATGGGTTTCTTGCATCCAGAACCGACCGGCGTTCTTGCTCAGCTTGATGTAGCGCTTGATGAGCGTGGCAACGTCGCGACACAAGACTTCGCCACCAATCAAGCGGGTGTCTTTGCCGCAGGTGATATGCGTACCGGCCAATCTTTGGTGGTACGTTGTATCAATGAAGGTCGAGAGTGTGCACGTGCTATCGACCAGTACCTGATGGGGGGAACCCACCTTGAAGCGAAAGCGGATTCACTTATGCTTTCTGCATAACCGCTTACACTGACATCCTTCCAAACCTATCCAGTTGACCAGCACATTGTGCTGGTCTTTTTTATCCCTCACACTTTCATTGTTACAAAAATGTAACAATAAGAATTCTATCCCTCTGATTTGACGTACTTTTTTTAGTCAATTACTTGGTAAATAGTCACCTAGCGTGATCATTCACCAAAAACTTGACCTTTTTCATCATAAGCTATACGTTGTGAAGTCGATGAAAATTAATTCATCCAATTTTGTAAAATAATAAAAGATAATTTTGTGTATATTTATGCAAAATTTAACAACTTGAAAGCATAGTTAGTCATATTTACCAACCCTTTTTGAGTTCAAGCTGGATACGTTGGTAGTACTGTCTGGAAGACAGCGAAGCAAAGGGAGAATTGCAATGGCTCTATATGATCCTCGTCTTGAAAAAGACAACTGTGGATTTGGTTTAATTGCACACATGGAAGGTGAACCTAGCCACAAGCTAGTTCGTACCGCAATTTCAGCATTGGATCGCATGACCCACCGTGGTGGCATCGCCGCCGACGGAAAAACCGGCGATGGTTGTGGGTTGTTGTTGCAAAAACCCGATTCCTATCTGCGCCTGATCGCCAAAGAGAAAGGCTTCAATCTCGGTAAACAATACGCCATCGGGATGATTTTTTTCAGCCCAGACCCTGTCAAAGCACAATCTGCAAAAGACATTATTAACAAAGAGTTAGCCAAAGAAACCTTATCAGTCGCTGGCTGGCGCGAAGTGCCGACCAACTCTGCGGTCCTTGGTCCCATCGCGTTAAACTCATTACCGAACATTCAGCAGGTGTTTATTTCAGCACCGGCAGGTTGGCGTGAGCGCGACATTGAGCGCCGCCTCTATATTGCACGCCGCCGCATCGAAAAACAGATTCACGATGACAGCGATTTTTACATTTGTAGCTTGTCGACTCAGGTCCTTGTCTACAAAGGTCTGTGTATGCCAGCAGATTTACCGCGCTTTTACCTCGACTTAGCGGATCTGCGCATGGAATCGGCTATCTGTTTGTTCCACCAGCGCTTTTCTACAAACACCCAACCTCGTTGGCCATTAGCGCAGCCGTTTAGATATCTGGCGCACAATGGTGAAATCAACACCATTGAAGGCAACCGCCAGTGGGCGCGCGCACGTGCGTACAAATTTGCCTCGCCGCTTCTTCCGGATTTGCAAACGGCGGCACCTTTTGTCAATGAAACCGGTTCAGACTCCTCGAGTCTAGACAATATGCTGGACTTGTTCCTTGCTGGTGGAATGGATATCTTCCGCGCGATGCGTATGCTCGTGCCGCCTGCATGGCAAAACCACCCAGATATGGATGCCGAACTGCGCGCATTCTATGACTTCAACTCCAAACACATGGAGCCTTGGGATGGCCCAGCAGGCATCGTTCTATCCGATGGACGTTACGCGGCGTGTAACTTAGACCGCAATGGTTTACGCCCTGCCCGCTATGTGATCACTAAAGATAAGCTGATCACCCTCGCCTCTGAAGTCGGCATTTGGAACTACGCCCCGGATGAAGTGGCGAAGAAAGGTCGTGTCGGCCCCGGTGAGCTCTTGGTGATTGATACACGCCAAGGCAAGTTGTGGCAATCGAGCGAGATCGACAACGATCTCAAGAGCCGTCATCCTTATCGCGAATGGATGGAGCACAACGTTCGCAAGCTGACGCCATTTGCTGAGTTATCAGACGATCAAGTCGGCCAACGGAGCTTCGATAACGATCTTTTAAAGACGTATCAAAAGCAGTTTGCGATGAGTAACGAAGAAGTCGATCAAGTGCTGCGCGTACTCGGCGATATGGGGCAAGAAGCCGTCGGCTCTATGGGTGATGACACGCCAATGGCAGTGCTGTCATCCAAAGAGCGCTTAGTGACCGATTACTTTAGACAGAAATTTGCTCAGGTGACCAACCCGCCTATCGACCCACTGCGCGAAAAGCACGTGATGTCATTGGCGACCAGTATCGGCCAAGAGATGAATGTCTTTTGTGAAACCGATGGTCACGCCCATCGAGTCACGTTTGGCTCTCCAGTTCTGCTTTACTCAGACATGCAGCAGTTGCTTGGGCTTGATGATGACCACTACCGCAACACCATCTTAGACATCAACTACGATCCGACTCAGAAAGATCTCAAACAAGCGATTGATGATTTATGTGCACAGGCTGAGCAAGTCGTGCGTGAAGGGACGGTGTTAGTGGTGTTGTCAGACCGCGCATTAGTCAAAGGCCGTTTGCCGATTCCTGCAGCCATGGCAGTAGGTGCGGTACAAACCCGTCTTATCGATGCCAACTTACGTTGTGATGCCAATATCATCGTCGAAACAGCAACCGCGCGCGATCCGCACCAGTTCGCGGTACTGCTCGGTTTCGGCGCTACCGCTGTCTACCCTTACCTGGCCTACGAAGCGCTAGGCAAACTCATTGATGACGGTGCGGTAGAAAAGAGCTACCGAGAAGTGATGCAGAATTACCAATACGGTATTGATAAAGGTCTGTATAAGATCATGTCCAAGATGGGCATTTCAACCGTGGCCTCTTATCGCTGCTCGCAGCTGTTTGAAGCGGTCGGCTTACACAAAGACGTGGTCGAATTGTGCTTTAAAGGCGTCACTACGCGCATTCAAGGCGCCAACTTTGACGACTTCCAACAAGACCTCTTTAATCTCTCGCGCAAAGCGTGGGCGAAGCGTAAGTCTATCGACCACGGCGGGCTACTGAAATACGTACATGGTGGTGAATACCATGCCTACAACCCGGATGTCGTCGGCACATTGCAAAAAGCGGTGCGCTCTGGCGAGAGCCAAGATTACCAAAGCTACGCCAAGCAAGTGAACGAGCGCCCGGTTGCCATGCTGCGTGACTTGATGACGTTGAAAAAAGCCGAGACGCCTTTGCCACTTGAGCGCATTGAGCCAACAACGGAGCTATTCAAGCGCTTCGACTCTGCCGCCATGTCCATTGGCGCTCTAAGCCCCGAAGCGCACGAAGCGCTGGCTACGGCGATGAACCGACTAGGCGGCTACTCCAACTCTGGGGAAGGCGGTGAAGATCCTCGCCGTTTTGGTACCGAGAAAAACTCACGCATTAAGCAGGTTGCTTCAGGCCGTTTTGGCGTGACGCCCCACTACCTGACCAATGCTGATGTGTTGCAAATCAAAGTGGCGCAAGGTGCCAAGCCCGGTGAGGGTGGTCAGCTGCCCGGGCACAAAGTGACGGCAGAAATTGCCAAACTGCGTTATTCCGTCCAAGGTGTGACCCTGATTTCACCGCCACCTCATCATGACATTTACTCCATCGAGGATTTGGCACAGCTGATTTTCGATTTGAAACAGGTCAATCCAAAGGCCTTGGTTTCCGTTAAGTTGGTCTCTGAGCCGGGAGTGGGCACTATCGCCACCGGTGTGGCAAAGGCTTACGCTGACCTTATCACCATCTCTGGCTACGACGGCGGAACCGCCGCCAGCCCACTCACCTCAGTGAAATACGCGGGCAGCCCATGGGAGCTCGGTCTAGCGGAAACCCAACAAGCACTGGTCGCAAATGGTTTGCGTCATAAAATTCGCCTACAAGTCGACGGCGGTTTAAAAACCGGTCTCGATGTGGTCAAAGCGGCCATACTCGGTGCGGAGAGTTTTGGTTTTGGTACTGCGCCTATGGTTGCGATGGGATGTAAATTCCTGCGTATCTGTCACTTAAACAACTGTGCTACGGGCGTCGCGACACAAGACGAAACCTTGCGTAATCAATACTTCAAAGGCCTACCCGAACAGGTAATGAATTACTTCACCGGCCTTGCTGAGGAAGTGCGAGGCTTACTCGCCGAGTTGGGCGTTGAAAAACTCACGGATCTGATTGGCCGCACCGATCTGCTGCAAGCGGTGGAAGGGATGACGGCGAAACAAGCAAAACTGGATCTATCGAATATCCTCGAAGCACCGGTTTCTCCAGAAGACCATCCGCTGTTTTGGACTGAGCCGAACGCGCCGTTTGACAAAGCGCACTTAAACCAACAGATGGTCGATGATGCGATGAGCGCAATCGAAGCGCAGCAGCCCGCAAGCTTCTTCTACAATGTCATCAATACCGATCGCTCAGTGGGCGCACGTCTGTCGGGCGAAATCGCCAAACGCTATGGCAACCAAGGCATGGCCGCCACGCCCATCAAGATTTACCTTGATGGTACAGCGGGTCAATCGTTTGGTGTCTGGAACGCTGGCGGCGTTGAACAAATCCTCACGGGCGATGCCAACGATTACGTGGGTAAAGGGATGGCAGGTGGCAAACTGGTCATCAAACCTCACTTGGGTACGGCGTTCAAATGCCATGAAGCGACCATCATAGGCAATACCTGCCTATATGGCGCGACAGGCGGCAAACTGTTTGCTGCAGGAACGGCGGGTGAGCGTTTTGCGGTGCGTAACTCAGGTACCATTGCCGTCATCGAAGGCGCGGGTGATAACGCTTGTGAATACATGACCGGTGGCATCGTCGCGATTCTTGGCGCAACAGGCGTCAACTTCGGCGCGGGTATGACGGGCGGTTTTGCTTATGTACTAGATAATAATCAAGACTTTGCAGGGCGAGTGAATAACGAGTCGGTAGAAGCGATTTCGTTGGCCGACCTCTATATCCACCAAGAGCATCTACGCGGCTTAATTGCCGAGCACTTGGAGGAAACCGGTTCGGCACATGCCGAGCATATCCTAGCGAACTTTGATGAATGGATTCCGAAGTTCTACCTAGTTAAACCTCAAGCAGCGGATCTGAATACCTTGCTTGGTCACCAAAGTCGTAGCGCTGCTGAACTTCGCGTTCAAGCACAATAAGTCATGGAGGATGTATGAGCCAGAACGTATACCAATTTATCGATGTCCAGCGTGTCGACCCGGCTAAAAAACCGATTAAGATCCGTAAGATAGAGTTTGTCGAGATTTATGAACCCTTTACCAAGCAGCAAGCGACTGCCCAAGCGGATCGCTGCTTAGATTGTGGTAACCCTTACTGTGAATGGAAATGTCCGGTTCACAACTACATTCCGCAATGGCTAAAGCTCGCCAATGAAGGGCGTATCCTTGAAGCCGTTGAGCTGTCTCACCAAACCAACAGCTTGCCCGAAGTGTGTGGACGCGTCTGCCCGCAAGACCGTCTTTGTGAGGGTTCCTGTACCCTCAATGATGACTTTGGTGCGGTGACCATCGGCAACATTGAAAAATACATTACGGACAAAGCGTTCGAAATGGGCTGGAAGCCCGACTTGTCTAAAGTCGAGTGGACGGATAAAAAAGTCGCCATCATAGGCGCGGGCCCTGCAGGTCTCGCTGCAGCCGATGTGTTAGTCCGAAATGGCGTGAAACCAGTCGTGTTTGATCGCTACCCAGAGATCGGCGGGCTGCTCACCTTTGGTATTCCCTCCTTTAAATTAGAAAAAGGGGTGATGGAAAACCGTCGCCGCATCTTTAGTGACATGGGTGTTGAGTTCCGTCTCAATGTCGAAGTCGGTAAAGACATTCAAATGAGTGAGCTGATTAACGACTACGACGCGGTCTTCTTAGGGGTGGGTACGTACAAAAATATGCGCGCTGGACTTGAGAATGAAGACGCACCTGGCGTGTATGACGCGCTGCCGTTTTTGATTTCCAATACCTATAAAGTGATGGACCTTAAAGACGACAAACCGTTTATTGATATGGCTGGGAAAAATGTCGTCGTCCTCGGCGGGGGAGACACCGCGATGGACTGTGTGCGCACCTCTATCCGCCAAGGCGCTGCAAACGTGATTTGTGCTTACCGCCGTGATGAAGAGAACATGCCTGGCTCAAGGCGCGAAGTGAAAAACGCCAAAGAAGAAGGGGTAGATTTTATGTTTAACCTTCAGCCTTTGGGGTTAGAAGTCAACGCAAGCGGTCAGGTCACTGGGGTCAAGGTGGTCAAAACGGCATTGGGTGAACCAGATGCTGCTGGGCGCCGCCGCCCAGAGCCGGTCGAAGGCAGCGAACACGTACTGGCCGCCGATGCAGTCATTATGGCGTTTGGTTTTCAGCCGCACCAAATGAGCTGGTTAGAACCTTATGGTGTAGAGCTGGATCAGTGGGGCCGAATTAAAGCGGCATCTGAACAAACTTACCGTTACCAGACCAGTAACGAGAAGATTTTTGCCGGTGGTGATGCTGTGCGCGGCTCCGATCTTGTAGTCACGGCCATCGATGAAGGACGCAAAGCGGCAGAAGGTATCTTAGACTTTCTAGAAGTGTAACCTTCTTAAAGTCCGTGAAGCCCCCTCTCAGTAAGGAGAACCAATGAAACCCCAATGGCGAACCCTAACCACTCTGCTACTCGCGTCGTTCGCTCTCGCGGGTTGCAGCCAAGGAGTGACGACAATGACAGACAGAAGCGCCGAGCCCTGTGGTGACAAACCTAATTGTGTCTCTACTCAGGATACGCGAGAGAAGTTTTCTCTCGCACCCTTTATTCTGACTAAAGAGGCCAACATCGATGCGATTGAGCTCGCCGCCCTGCAATTACCCGGCGCCAAAACCGCGGTCAGCGATGAAGGTTACTTACGTATTGAGTGCACCTCAAAAATCCTGCGTTTCGTCGATGACTTGGAGCTAAAAATGACCGACGGAGCGCTAATGGTGCGCTCAGAGTCGCGTGTGGGTTACTCTGATTTTGGCGTCAATCGCAAACGCGCAGAGCAACTTCGTGACTTCCTGAAAGCCGAAGGGCTCATAGAGTAACCAAGACGCTTAAAATAAAAAACCGAAGCGCTGATAGTGCTTCGGTTTTTTGTCGTTGAGAGAGGCTTATATCGGTATTAAACCGGGTCTCTGAATACGACGAGACGCTTTGGGGCAATCTTACCGTCGTCGTTCATTTCACCAACGCCGATAAAACACTTCTCTTCACCTTTCGTTAGGCGAACCGTACCCTCAGTCGGAGCGCCGAAAACTTGCACAGGCTGACCATGCATGACGAGATCGGCCAATTCAGGAATCAAGTTCACCTCAGGCAGATCTTCAACAGCGGTGTCCATAGGGAGCAACAGCGGGTCAAGTAACTCACGCGGCGCGCGCTCTTCACGATGCGCTTGTTCAAGAAGCTCATTGAGCTGCTCTAGCGTCACCATATTCTCGTACGGGTAGTTCGCGACCGCCGTGCGACGCAGCATGGTCACATGCGCGCCACAACCGAGCATTTCACCAAGATCGTCTACGATAGTGCGGATATAAGTGCCTTTCGAGCAGTGTATTTCCATCTCGACTTCATCGCCTTCGAAGCGATGGAGGGTAATCTCGTACACGGTGATCTTGCGCGCTTCACGAGGGACTTCAATGCCTTGACGAGCATACTCATACAGCGGCTTACCCTGATATTTCAGGGCCGAGAACATTGACGGTACTTGGTCGGATTCGCCGCGGAACTTGTCGATACACGCTTCGAGCATAGGGAGCTCAACATTCACAGGGCGCGTTTCGACCACTTCTCCGTCTGAATCTGAGGTGTTGGTTCGCTCGCCCAGCTTGGCAATCACTCGGTATCGCTTGTCCGAATCGAGCAAGAACTGAGAAAACTTGGTCGCTTCGCCCAAACAAATCGGCAGCATGCCGGTTGCCAAAGGATCGAGCGCCCCGGTATGACCCGCTTTCTCCGCAAAGTAGATGCGTTTGACCTTTTGCAGTGCGTCGTTGGATGAAATCCCAGTGGGTTTATCCAATAGGATCACACCATCAATAGGACGACCTTTACGACGACGTGCCATTAGTTCTCTTCCTCTTCATCACGACCTGCGTTGTGTTGTTTGCGTTTGTCTTGACTAATCACCTCACTAACGAGGTTAGACATGCGCATACCTTCAACTAAGGTGTTGTCGTAATGAAAGCGGATTTCTGGTGTCAGACGCAGACGAATACGCTTACCCAGCATCATACGGATGTGTACTTCGTGCTCACGCAGTGCCGCCAGACATGATTCTGGGGTTTGCTCGCCAACACATAGGAAAGTGACAAACACTTTGGCGTAGGCCAAATCACGTGACACTTCGACATCGGAAATAGTCACCATGCCCAGACGTGAGTCACGAACTTCACGCTGGAGGATCATCGCCAATTCTTTTTGTAACTGCTGCGCAACGCGCTGAGTACGGCTAAATTCTTTTGACATCTCTTTTCTCACATTAGAAAGAATGGGGGGATGGTCAAGCCAGCCCCCCATGGTGTATTCAACAACCCATTGCTCTCGTCTTTCGACCTTTGAGAGTAATGTTAGTCAATTAGTCCAGTGTACGTTTGATTTCCACTGTTTCGAAGACTTCGATTTGGTCACCGACGCGAACATCATTGTAGTTCTTAACGCCGATACCACATTCGTAGCCGTTCTTAACTTCTTGAACGTCATCTTTAAAGCGACGTAGGGACTCAAGCTCACCTTCGTAGATAACAACGTTTTCGCGCAGTACGCGGATTGGGTTGTTACGCTTGATCACGCCTTCTGTGACCATACAACCAGCGATTGCGCCCAGTTTCGGTGACTTAAATACGTCACGTACTTCAGCAAGACCAATGATCTCTTGCTTGAATTCTGGAGCAAGCATACCGCCCATTGCTTGTTTCACTTCGTCAATCAATTGGTAAATGATTGAGTAGTAACGTAGGTCAACGCTTGCCGCTTCAATTGCACGACGAGCTGATGCATCCGCACGTACGTTAAAGCCAAGGATGATAGCGTTAGACGCTTCAGCCAGTACTGCATCTGTCTCAGTGATACCACCCACACCAGAACCCACGATGTTCACTTTCACTTCGTCAGTAGAAAGTTTCAGTAGTGAGTCTGCGATTGCTTCAACCGAGCCCTGTACGTCCGCTTTTAGTACAACGTTCAGCTCAGCCACTTCACCTGCAGCCATGTTAGAGAACATGTTCTCAAGTTTGGATTTCTGCTGACGAGCCAGTTTCACTTCACGGAACTTACCAGCGCGGTAGTTAGCGACTTCACGTGCTTTACGCTCATCACGGACAACCGTAGCTTCGTCACCTGAAGAAGGCACACCAGAAAGACCCAAGATCTCTACAGGGATAGATGGACCAGCTTCTGTGATCTCGTGACCTAGCTCGTCGCGCATAGCACGAACACGGCCGTATTCTTGACCACAAAGAACGATGTCGCCCTTATTTAGGGTACCTGACTGAACCAGTACTGTAGCCACTGGACCGCGACCTTTATCTAGACGCGATTCAACCACAACACCAGACGCCATGCCTTCTTTCACAGCTGTAAGTTCAAGAACTTCAGACTGAAGAAGGATCGCTTCTAGAAGACCGTCGATGTTGGTACCCTGTTTCGCAGAGATGTGAACGAACATGTTCTCACCGCCCCACTCCTCAGGAATAACGTCGTACTGAGCAAGCTCATTCTTCACGTTATCTGGGTTCGCATCTTCTTTATCGATCTTGTTCACCGCAACGATTAGAGGCACTTCTGCCGCTTTCGCGTGCTGGATAGCCTCAACCGTTTGTGGCATTACGCCATCGTCTGCCGCAACCACAAGAACAACGATATCCGTCGCTTGAGCACCACGAGCACGCATTGCGGTAAACGCCGCGTGTCCAGGAGTATCAAGGAAGGTAATCATACCGTTTTCAGTTTCTACGTGGTAAGCACCGATGTGCTGGGTAATACCACCCGCTTCGCCTGAAGCCACGTGTGTACGACGGATGTAGTCAAGCGTCGATGTTTTACCGTGGTCAACGTGACCCATGATGGTCACAACTGGCGCACGAGGTGTCGCTTCTGCGTGGCTATCACGATCGTTTAGAACCGCTTCTTCAAGCTCATTCTCTTTACGCAACACGACCTTGTGACCCATTTCTTCAGCGATCAATTGCGCTGTTTCTTGGTCAATCACTTGGTTGATGGTCGCCATTGCGCCCATCTTCATCATCGCTTTAATCACTTCTGTTGCTTTCACTGACATCTTGTTTGCCAGTTCAGAAACCACGATGGTTTCACCAATCACAACGTCCGCTTTTGCAACCGCAGCGGTCTTGTCGAACGCTTGTTGCATAGAAGAAGGCTTCGCTAGACGACCTTTCGCGCGGCCTTTACCACGTCCAGGGCGAGCGTTGCGTTCTTGATCATCGTTTTTGCTAGAGAGTTTCTTCTTCTTGCGACGACGACCCGCTTCTTCACGGCGATCTGCTTCATCTTCGGCTTCACGTGCGTAGGTTGAAGTCGTTACATGGTAATCTGTATTTTCCATATCACCCTTTTTCTTTTCAGCAGCAGACCAACGCTCTTTATTCTTCTCAGCCAATTCGCGAGCTTCTTCAAGCTGGCGCTGACTTTCCTCTTCAGCCTTACGCTTAGCTTCTTCTTCCTGACGACGTTTAAGCTCGTCGGCCTCTTTTCGCGCTGCTTCTTGCTTAGATTTCTCTTCAGCGCTACGTTCGTTCTGTTGTCCAGATTGACGTTTCGCCTTCTCGGTAGCGTCACGTTTGGCTTTCTCTTCTGCCTCACGTTTCGCTTTTTCTTCCGCTTCGCGTTTTGCTGCTTCTTCTGCTGCACGTTTTGCTGCTTCTTCGGCTTCACGTTTTGCTACTTCTTCAGCTTCGCGTTTTGCCGCTTCTTCAGCTTGACGTTGAGCGGCTTCTTCAGCCTCACGTTTCGCTTCATCTTCAATTGTGCTCGCTTTCACGTAAGTACGTTTCTTACGAGTCACAACGTTGACTTCTTTGCTTTTGCCGCCACCCGCATTAACACTCAGTGTGCTGCGAGTTTTACGTTGCAGGGTTAAGCGAGTTGGCTCAGCATCACCATTGGTGTCGCCGTGCGCTTTTTTCAGATGAGTCAGCAGTTTCTGTTTTTCATCTTCTGTGACTTGATCTGTGCTCGCTTTTTTCATTCCTGCGTCAGCAAGTTGCTCTAATAGGCGGTCTACTGGCGTACCAATTTCTTCACTTAGTGCTTTAACGGTAATTTGCGTCATGCCGCTCCTCCTTGCTGGGAAATTATGCTTCTTCGCCGAACCAACAGATGTTACGTGCTGCCATGATCAGCTCGCCCGCACGCTCTTCAGTTAGGCCTTCAATACCTTCTAGGTCATCAATACCCTGGTCAGCAAGATCTTCCAATGTGGAGACACCTTTTGCTGCCAGTTTAAATGCCATTTCGCGTTCTAGGCCTTCAAGACCTAGTAAATCTTCTGCAGGCTCTAGACCTTCAAACGATTCTTCTTGTGCTAGGGCGATCGTGGTCAATGCTTCTTTGGCACGGCTACGTAGCTCTTCAACAAGATCTTCATCCAAACCATCAACCTCTAGTAGCTCGTTTACGGGTACGTAAGCAATCTCTTCTAGAGTCGAGAAGCCTTCTTCAACAAGCAGTTGAGCAAAGTCTTCTTCAATATCTAGGTACTTCATAAAGTTTTCGATAGACGCTTGTGACTCTTCAGCGTGTTTCTTCTGAAGATCTTCAACCGTCATGACGTTCAGTTCCCAACCCGTTAGCTGAGAGGCGAGACGAACGTTTTGACCGTTACGACCAATCGCCTGAGCTAGGTTGTCCGCTTCAACCGCGATGTCCATTGAGTGCGTATCTTCATCAACAATGATGGAAGCGACATCAGCCGGTGCCATAGCGTTAATCACGAACTGCGCTGGGTTATCATCCCAAAGCACGATATCAATACGCTCACCGCCAAGTTCACCCGATACGGCTTGAACACGCGCACCACGCATACCCACACAGGCACCGACAGGGTCAATACGCTTATCGTTGGTCTTCACGGCAATTTTTGCACGAGAACCAGGATCACGCGCTGCACCTTTCAGCTCGATGATTTCTTCTGCGATTTCTGGCACTTCAACACGGAACAGTTCTGCCAACATTTCTGGCTTAGAACGTGTGATGAATAGCTGGAAGCCACGCGCTTCTGGCGCGACGCGGTACAGTAGGCCACGTACACGGTCACCAGGACGGAAGTTCTCACGTGGTAATTGGTCATCACGCAGAATAACCGCTTCCGCGTTGTTACCCAGATCAAGAATGATGGTGTCGCGGTTCACTTTCTTCACCACGCCAGTCACAAGCTCACCTTCGTTGTCGATGAACTGTTCAACGATCTGTGCACGCTCTGCTTCGCGAACTTTCTGAACAATCACTTGCTTCGCAGTTTGCGTCGTAATACGGTCAAACGTCACCGATTCGATTTCGTCTTCTACATAATCGCCAACTTGCAGCTCAGGATCTTCGAATTGTGCCGCTTCTAGTGAGATCTCTTTCGTTGGATGCTCAACCTCTTCCACCACTAACCAACGGCGGAAAGTATCAAACTCACCGGTTTTACGGTCGATAGCTACGCGAACCTCGATTTCGATTTCGTACTTTTTCTTAGTCGAGGTAGCGAGTGCGATTTCTAATGCTTCAAAAATACGCTCACGAGGTACCGCTTTTTCGTTCGATACCGCTTCTGCTACCGCTAAAATTTCTTTACTCATTTTAAATAGCCTCTAAGACTTCGCTTAAAATTTAGGGATCAGGTTAGCTTTTGAAATGTTGCTTAATGCAAACTCTTCATCGTTGCCATCCACAGTAATCGTCACTGTTTCACCTTCGACAGAGTGGATAACACCTTTCCACTTACGACGGTTACCGACAGCCATTTTCAAAACGATGCTGACCTCGTGACCAATAAATTGCTCATAATGTGCCGCTTTGAAAAGTGGTCTTTCTAAACCTGGTGAAGACACTTCTAGGTTGTAAGCCACTGTGATTGGATCCTCAACGTCCATCACCGCACTGACCTGACGACTCACTTCTGCACAGTCATCGACGGTAATGCCATTTTCATGGTCAATAAAAATACGCAACGTTGAGTGTTCGCCTGCGCGAATAAATTCTAATCCAACTAACTCATAACCTGATGCTGCTACAGGAGCTTCAAGCATTTCAGTAAGTTGTCTTTCTAAACCAGTCATTTAAACCACTCCAGAAACAAAAAAAGGGCTCAGAGCCCAATTTAAATTCCAAGCAAGCTCTGAACTTTTAAAAAGTTCAGATAACAAAAAACCCCGATATAGTCGGGGTTTTTTGTTGCTGGACCCTGATACGTTAAACGATGCATTTCATCATTTAACTCGCAGTGACTATTCGACATAATCAAGACTGCGAAAACTTGCAACATCCTACTTTTCATCAGATAAGAACTGGTCAAATCTCAATGTAGGAATTGGTTGCGGGGGCCGGATTTGAACCGACGACCTTCGGGTTATGAGCCCGACGAGCTACCAAGCTGCTCCACCCCGCGTCCGACTTGTCGAGCATTATACGCTCTCCAAGGTGTTTTACAAGTTTGTAAATAATGGTGCCGAGAGAGGGACTCGAACCCTCACACCAAAGGCACTAGCACCTCATGCTAGCGTGTCTACCAATTTCACCATCTCGGCATAAATCTTACTTAAGCTATCTATCGCTTATTGAGGAATTTCGTCACCCGTTGTAGGGGCAGGAACTTCACTCACGTCACCAGCTTGAATTACTTGACCTTGCGTTGGGTCAACCCACTGAGACTCTGTCTTGTGTGTCGACATGTTGCCAAGCACTAGGCTGATAACGAAAAATACTGTTGCAAAAATTGCAGTCATTCGGGTTAGGAAATTTCCTGAGCCACCTGCGCCAAACACTGTGTTTGATGCGCCTGCACCGAATGAGGCTCCCATATCTGCGCCTTTACCTTGTTGAATCAGCACGAGGCCGATTACACCAACCGCTGCCAACAGGTAAATCACAAGTAGAACGGTAAACATGCTTTCCACCTATGTTCCAAATTGTTGAGCCAGCGCCGTTCTAGGAGTCGTCCTGAACAAGGCTAGCGACCTCCTCGTTGAAGGCGGAGCAATACTAGCGAAACGACATAACGCTGACAAGTGGTATTTTTGAAAAAATTGGCTTTATCGTGTCGAACGCTTAAAAAAAGGACAAAACCAAGCTTTTCGTGGATAAATCTTGTTCAAGCCGCCACTTAGAGGGCGGTAAACTCCGGACTGTAGTCCACCAAGCCCTGTGCAGCTTGCACTTCACCTGCTGCTAACTCTATGACTTGAAACGCGCCAGCCGGCACATCCCAACGACAATGCAACTGATGCTTCTCCGCTGGCTCGAAGCCAAAACGGCCATAATAGTTCGGATCGCCTAAGACCACACAGGCGGGATAACCAAACTCATGCAGTGACGCGAGCCCTTCTTCAACTAACTGTGCCGCGATCCCCTGATTGCGATACGCGTTCGCCACCGCTAACGGCGCGAGCCCTTGCCAGCTTTTCTCTTCACCATTAACGGTTACTGGGCTAAACAACACGTAGCCGACGACGTCACCCTCATCGTTGCACGCAACCAAAGACAAAGTGCGATTGCCGTTTTCTCGCAGGCTCATCACCAAGTTGGCTTCAGCGTCAGTGTCAAAAGTGGCTTGGAGTAATTTTTCGACCGACAGAATATCAGCGGGCGCTTCAGTTCGAATAAGCATGGACAACCTCTTTGTTTAAGGTCTCAGATTGTACGCCTTTCTGAACAAAGTCGGCCAGTTGATTCATGCACATTTGCAAGGGTTTAGGTAAAAGCGTGAGATCAACACTGTCCATCAAGTTTTTGACTTCCAGACCAAGCTCGGTATCCCCCTCGATAGAAAGGCGGCGTTGGAAAAAGAGCGTATCTGGATCTTCTTTGCGACCTGCAATCAACACCAAATCATTGAGGTTGCCACTGAAGGTCACATCGGCGGTCATCGGAGTATCAGCAACCTGTAGCTGTTCATCTTGATAACTGATGAACCAGCAGAGATCGAGATCTTTGATCGCGACTTTAAGCCATTTGTCTTGCAAGAAGTCAAAATCGCCGTCTTCGAGGGCTTCTTTAAACACCGTGTTGAGTCCATCCAACAAGGCTCTTTTTTGAACAAAATGAGGCAAGAAGTGGATTGGAGATCGCAAAATTGATGCGGCATTACGAACTAGCTGAGTGCGAATCTTGTTAATCACGCTGATGATCCGTTAATTTGTCAAACACAACTCGCCATCATAGTGGATGTCACTGAGAGAAATCCTGTTATTTATCAAAAAACAGTCTTTATCCTTCTCTTCCTTGTCATCACGTCACAAAGGTCGTTATAGTTGTATTGACGTCTTAGTAAATATGCCGCTTACTAAGAAGAATCCTCGGAGAACTGGTACAAACTTGATGCTCTCGCAACAACTTCAGCATTGGTTTACAAAAATAACGGCGAAGAGTCCGTTTTTTTTTGCGATCTTAGATAACCAACATCACTATGCTTTGGTGAATGGGCGTTACTGCGACCTTTCTGGCCTCACGCCTGCGGAAATGGTCGGAATGTGCGACAGCGAAATTCTTGGTAAACAGTTCTACCAACAGCTCAAACCCTATTATGAGCGGGCGTTTAATGGCGAAACGTTAGAGGCAGAAATCACCCTTGATGACATCGACCTCGAAACCAGCGTTCATTTTAGTCTGACTCCTGTTGAGACTGAAGGCCAAGTCGAACATATCGTCTTTCATGCCATCGATACCTCTGAAAAACAAATTTTGGTCCGCTCTCTCGAAGAGTCAGAAGGTAAATTCAGTACCTTAACCACGATACTGCCAGATGGGTTATTGCTGGTCGAAGACGACTGCATTCTATCGGCCAACCCTGCAGCGCTGCGTCTACTCGGTTTTGAGATGATTCAAGAACTGCTGGGCGAAAGCTTCTCTCGCCTGTTTGTCGACGAGAAAACCAAGACCGTCTTTGCCAAATCGCTAGAAAACCAGATCGTTAAAGCGCCTTTGGTCTGTTTAACCGGGCCACGCTGTGGTTTTGAGCGTAAAGTTCAGCTGCACGCAGGCGCAACCAAACTGCTTGGTGGCAACACACAAATCGTGCTGATTCAAGACGCCGAAGTGAGTAACAAAATACTCTCACCAACCAGTAAAGAGGATGCGCACCTCGACTCACTAACCGGTCTATACAACCGCTTTGGGTTTACCAAGCGCCTTGAGCAACTGATTCACAACGAAACGCCGTTGATTATGCTCTATCTAGACATTGATAACTTTAAAAATATCAATGACTCACTGGGTCATCACATCGGTGACAAAGTGATCAAAGAAGTCTCATCAAGACTCAAACGTCTCTTGCCTCCCCAAGCGATTTTGGGGCATCTGGGCGGCGATGAATTTGGCCTTATTCTGCCCGAGCCAGAAAACAACCGCATGGCCGAGATGCTCTCTGAGCGTATTATCTCGCTGATTAACCAACCTTTTGATTTGCACCATTTTAGTAAGCGCTTAGCCTGCTCTATCGGCAGTGTTGCGTATCCAGGTGATGGCAACGACGCACGCATTTTGTTGCAAAATGCCGATACCGCGATGTACGAAGCGAAAGATCGTGGCCGAAATCGGTTGATCAAATTCAATGATCAAATGAACAAAGAAGCGCGGATGCGCCTTTGGCTCGAAATTGAGCTGCAAAAAGCGCTCCAGCAAAACGGGTTAGAAGTCTGGTATCAGCCGAAAGTTAATGCGCGCGATTTTAGTATCAATGGCGCCGAGGCACTGATTCGTTGGAAACATCCCGTTGAAGGCTACATCAGCCCTGGCGCCTTTATTCCGGTGGCCGAGCGCGCCGGATTGATTGAGCACCTTGGACGCGTGGTGATGCGTGATGTGTTCAATACGGTCAAACGCTGGAAGCTGCAAGGCATCTTGCCGGGACGTGTCGCCATCAACTTGTCTCCTGAGCAGTTTGGCAACCCTAAGCTTATCGACTACATGGAAAAGCTCTTGCGTACCACTGAGCTGGACTCTAACTGCATCACCTTTGAGTTGACTGAAAGCGCCGTTATGAGTGACAGCGAGCACACGCTACAGATGCTCAACGCGATCAAAAAGCTCGGTTTTTCCTTGTCGATTGATGACTTCGGTACCGGCTACTCGTCACTCTCTTATTTGGCACGCTTTCCGATTGATGAGCTCAAAATAGACCGTGCCTTTATCACCGACATCGACACGCTACCTAAGCAGATCACCGTCATCGAGAACATCATTAATCTCGGTAAATCGTTGAACTTAACCGTGGTGGCCGAAGGGGTAGAAACCCAACAGCAAGCGACCTTGCTCTCTAATCTCAATTGTCATTCGATTCAGGGTTTCCACTTTCACCGCCCTCAACCAAAACAGGACATTGAAGAGCTGTTCGCACAAAACCGCCGCCACAAGAATTAACCCTGAGGTATTTTTTTACCACTAAGTGATTATTTTCAGAGCGAATTCGCTCAAACCTGCCTCACATCAAATTTGCTATTCATAAACCTTCATAAAATGCCCAGCATACTTTGACACCTCTTCGCCCACGCCTTGGACGTGGCGGATTAAGAACGGGTAATGTGCAATGGAACTCCTATGCCCAGCAGGCAATCTTCCTGCTTTGAAAACCGCGATTGATTGCGGTGCTGACGCGGTCTACATCGGCTTTAAAGATGACACCAATGCTCGTCACTTCGCAGGCCTCAACTTTCAAGGTAAGAAGCTCGACAAAGCGGTCGACTACGCTCATGACCACAACAAAAAAATTCATATTGCGTTGAATACCTTTGCTCATCCGAATGGGTTTGAACGCTGGACCAACGCCGTCGATCGTGCTGCCGATTTAGGCGTGGACGCCTTGATCGTTGCAGATATTGCGGTGCTCGATTACGCCGCCAATCGATACCCAGATCTTGAGCTGCACTTGTCGGTCCAAGCTTCAGCCACCAATGTTGCCGCAATCGAGTTCTACCAACAGAACTTCAACGTCAAACGTGTCGTGCTGCCTCGTGTTCTCTCAATTCATCAGGTAAAACAGCTGTCTCGCAACATCACCTCAGATGTCGAACTGGAAGTGTTTGCCTTTGGCAGTTTGTGCATCATGTCGGAAGGTCGTTGCTACCTCTCCTCATACATGACAGGAGAGTCCCCCAATACCGTTGGTGCCTGCTCGCCCGCGAAATACGTCCGCTGGCAAGAGACCGAGCAAGGATTAGAATCACGCCTCAATGATATCCTGATTGATCGCTATCAAGCGGGCGAAAACGCTGGCTACCCTACCCTGTGCAAAGGGCGCTTTGACGCTGAGATCGCAGGAGAGCACAAGCGCTATCACGCTCTTGAAGAACCGACCAGCTTGAATACTTTGTCTATGCTACCTGAGCTGTTTGCGGCGAATGTGGCTTCAGTCAAAATTGAAGGACGCCAGCGCAGCCCGGCGTACGTCGAGCAAGTCACGCGAACATGGCGCGCTGCTATTGACCGCTACCAATCCGTGCCAGAGCAGTATCAGGTGGAACCGCAATGGGATGCAGCCCTTGCGAACGTTTCCGAAGGGACACAAACCACACTAGGTGCATACCACCGTAAATGGCAGTAGAGACTGATATGGAAAACACGATGAAATACGCCCTTGGCCCCTTACTCTACTTCTGGCCAAAGCAGAACGTTGAAGACTTTTATCAACAAGCGAAGCAGAGCGATGCGGATATTCTCTACTTAGGCGAAAGCGTCTGCTCTAAACGACGTGAGATGAAACCTAGCCACTGGTTTGGCTTGGCGCAAGAGCTGAGCCAAGCAGGTAAACAGGTGGTGCTCTCCACCATGGCACTTCTTGAAGCGCCGAGTGAAGTCAACGTGATGAAAAAGTACATCGACAATGGTGACTTCGCTATTGAAGCGAACGATGTCTCCGCGATTCAGCTCGCCTCACAACACAAAGTGCCTTTTGTGGTCGGCCCTGCGGTCAATACCTACAACGCCCACACGTTAAAGCTGTTTCTTCAACAAGGGATGATACGCTGGTGCATGCCCGTTGAGCTCTCGCGAGAGTGGCTCTCAAACACCTTATCGCAATGTGAGGATCTAGGCATTCGCGGCCAATTTGATGTTGAAGTGTTCAGCCACGGTTACCTGCCTTTGGCCTATTCAGCGCGCTGTTTTACCGCGCGTGCGGAAAACCGCGCCAAGGATGACTGCGAAACCTGCTGCATCAAATACCCGACGGGTCTCAAGGTACGCAGCCAGGAGGGGCAAGAGGTCTTCAATCTCAATGGCATTCAAACGCAATCCGGTTATTGCTATAACTTGGTCAATGACTTGCCGAGCATGCAAGGCTTGGTCGATGTGGTGCGCTTAAGCCCACTCGGATTGGAGACCTTTTCACACGTCAGCGAGTTTAAAGCCAATGAACAAGGTCAAAAACCTCAGATGTTGCACGATCGCCAATGCAATGGCTACTGGCATCAAATTGCTGGGCTTGAAGTGAAAAATCTAGACTAACGAAGAAGGCCATCGCATTGCGATGGCCTTGTCATTATTGCGTTGCCTCTATGGCTTGCTGCTTCGCTTTGGCGAGCTGTTCCGCTTTCACTTGGTTATAAATCCGGCTCAGTTCCAAGAAAGAGTAGCGGTGCTCGACATACTCATACACATTGAAGGAGATCGCGAGCTTATATAAAGAGATTGCACTAGCGAAATCCCCTTCGCTTTGATAGCGCTTGCCTAGGTAGAAATACGCTTCAGTGAGACGCTGAGCCAGCAACGTGTTATCACGGGTTCCCGCTAAGATCGCTTTAAACGCTTGCTGCTCCGACACTTCACCTAACGTGATCGCCACCAGCACCCATCCCCACTGCTCATCTCGGTCATGATAACGCTCAAGCAAGGTCGTACGGGCTTGCTCTGGTGCGCGCTCCGCTTCAATGATGTAGAGCCACAGCGCTCGAAACGGATCACTCGGCTCCTCGGCAAAATGCTTGTTCATGTCTTCAAGAGCAAGATCAAGTCGATCGCCATAGTACAAGGCAATAGCTCGATTGCGCGCCGCATAAGAGTTCTCAGGATCGAGCTCTAACGTCGAATCGAACGCATCGTACGCTGCGTCGAATTCACCAATTTGGGTAAAGTAGACGCCAAGCAGGTTAAACAGATCGGGCTGCGCGGGATTGAGTGACAAAGACTGATTGAAATCGAGTCGAGCTAAGTCACGCAGACCAACACTGTCATAGTAGTTTCCACGCTCATAAAGCATCTTCGCCCGCACATCATCATTCAGATCCGTACGTTGCAGTAACTGACTCAAACGCGCTATTTGCACTTCCTGTTGAACACTGGCTTGCAGAGGGACAGCCATGGGAGGGTAGAGCCACTCCGCATTTTGGTGAGACTGAGTGGCACAACCTGCGGTAATGAGAAGGGTCAGGCCTAGAGTTGCGGTTTGAAACCATTTCACAAATAGATACTCCTGTAGCTAAGCGAGGCTTAGCGAAATCCCTGAAAATAATAAAGGGAGCGTAATGCTCCCTTTATAACATGCTTTTAGAGTAATAATCTAATTTACCCCCTTAGGAGGCAAACGCGATTATGCGTCAGACGCTGGCTTCTCTTCTGCCGCTTCTTCCGCTTTCTCTACCGCTTCTTTCATGCTTAGACGAACGCGGCCTTGACGGTCAATCTCAAGCACTTTCACTTGAACTTCTTGACCTTCTGCAAGGTAGTCAGACACTTTCTCTACACGCTTGTCAGCAATTTGAGAGATGTGTACTAGACCATCTTTACCTGGAAGGATTGTTACAAATGCACCAAAGTCAGCTAGACGAGCCACTTTACCCGTGTAGATGCGACCAACTTCAACTTCAGCCGTGATCTCTTCGATGCGGCGGATAGCTTCTTTCGCTGCCGCGCCTTCCGTTGCTGCAATCTTGATAGTACCGTCGTCTTCGATTTCGATAGTTGTACCTGTCTCTTCAGTTAGAGCACGGATAACTGCACCACCTTTACCGATAACGTCTTTGATCTTCTCAGCGCTGATCTTCATAGTGTGGATACGCGGAGCGAACTCAGAGATATCTTCACGAGCACCAGAGATAGCTTCATCCATTACAGATAGGATGTGCTTACGTGCACCTTGTGCTTGGTTAAGCGCAATTTGCATGATCTCTTTAGTGATACCTTCAATCTTGATATCCATCTGAAGTGCAGTAATACCAGTGTTAGTACCTGCTACTTTAAAGTCCATGTCACCTAGGTGGTCTTCGTCACCAAGGATGTCAGAAAGAACAACGAAATCGTCGCCTTCTTTAACAAGACCCATTGCGATACCCGCAACAGAAGATTTAATTGGTACACCAGCGTCCATAAGAGCTAGAGACGTACCACATACAGAAGCCATTGAAGAAGAACCGTTAGATTCTGTGATTTCTGATACAACACGTACAGTGTATGGGAACTCGTCTACTGATGGCATTACCGCAGCAATACCACGCTTAGCTAGTTTACCGTGGCCGATTTCACGACGCTTCGGAGAACCTACAAAACCAGTCTCACCTACACAGTATGGAGGGAAGTTGTAGTGTAGTAGGAAGTGATCTTTACGCTCACCTGTTAGCTCGTCGATGATTTGAGCATCACGCTGTGTACCTAGAGTCGCCGTCACTAGCGCCTGAGTTTCACCACGAGTGAATAGTGCGCTGCCGTGAGTACGTGGAAGCACACCAGTACGTACGTCTAGCGCACGAACCATGTCTTTTTCACGGCCGTCGATACGTGGGTTGCCCGCGATGATGCTGCGGCGAACCACTGTCTTCTCTAGATCGTGGAAGATAGTGTGAATTTCTTTAGTGTTTGCTTCTGGATCTTCAGCAAGCAACACTTCGTTCACTTCACCTGCAATAGCGTGGATACGGTCGTAACGCGCCATCTTTTCAGTGATTTGGTAAGCTTCTACTAGTTTAGCTTCTGCAAGTTCTGCAATCTTGTTTACAAGCGCAGTGTTCTCTTCTGGAGCAACCCAATCCCAAGCAGGAGTCGCCACTTCAGCTGCGAACTCATTGATCGCATTGATAACAACTTGCTGTTGGTCGTGGCCGTAAACCACTGCAGATAGCATCTCTTCTTCTGTTAGGTTGTCAGCTTCTGACTCAACCATTAGAACAGCGCCTTCAGTACCCGCTACAACTAGGTCAAGCTTAGACGTTTCTAGCTCTGTGTTGCTTGGGTTAAGAACAAGTTGACCATCAACGTGACCAACGCGCGCTGCACCGATAGGACCATTGAATGGGATACCAGAGATAGCTAGCGCAGCTGAAGTACCAATCATAGTTACGATGTCTGGCTGTACGTCTGGGTTAACAGAAACAACAGTTGCGATAACTTGTACTTCGTTTTTGAATGCATCTGGGAATAGAGGACGGATTGGACGGTCAATCAGACGAGCCGTCAATGTTTCGCCTTCAGAAGGACGACCTTCACGCTTGAAGAATCCACCTGGGATTTTACCCGCAGCGTAGGTACGCTCTTGGTAGTTTACTGTTAGAGGGAAGAAGTCTTGACCTTCAACCGCTTCTTTTTTACCTACGACAGAAACGAATACCGCGGTATCGTCCATAGTGACCATAACGGCAGCCGTAGCTTGACGTGCAATAACGCCAGTTTCTAGAGTAACTGTGTGGTTACCGTACTGGAACGTTTTAACAACTGGTTTTTCGAACATTGTTATTCCTTGTGTCTAGGTTCACGCCGTGATGCGAAACCTAAAAAGAGTGGATTAAGACTCAAGGCATTACGAATTAAACAGTCTAGAGTTTAGTTTCTAACTCCCAACCTAAGGGCTAAGTTATCGGTGAGAAGCTGGAAACTAAATTCTATGACTGGCCCAAATGGCAATTGTAATGCAATGAGCTAATTGAAAATCCTAATCAGGATTTGCCGCCCGTAGTATAACGGCATAAATGAGGTTTGGCTAAATTTAGACAACAAAAAAGGGGCTATAAGCCCCTTTTTTACAAACTATTCTATGCAGACGCTGATTAGCGACGTAGGCCTAGACGTTTGATTAGCTCTTGGTAGCGACCTAGATCTTTACCTTTTAGGTAGTCTAGAAGCTTACGACGGCTAGAAACCATACGTAGAAGACCACGACGGCTGTGGTGATCGCCTTTGTGAGCTTTGAAGTGACCTTGTAGGTGGTTGATAGAAGCTGTAAGTAGAGCTACTTGAACTTCTGGTGAACCTGTGTCGCCTTCAGAGCGCGCGTATTCTGCAACGATTGCTGCTTTAGTTTCTGCATTCAGAGACATCATTCTCTCCTAATAAGAGTAAGTTAATATTTGTGCCAGCCAATCTCTGATTCAGCCGACACGAGGAGCGCGAATTATAGGGGATGCGACTAGGCGGTGCAATAAGTATTTTGGTTATCACGGGTTGCACCCATGGTGGATGCGGTAGCGCCGCGGCGACAAAGGGTGCCCTGCGGCATTTTTCTGATAAACTGTCGGGCAAACAGTATTCTAGTGAAAATGAACAGGATTCATTATGAAAATCGGTATTATCGGCGCGATGGCGCAAGAAGTTGCGATTCTAAAAGACGCGTTAGACAACGTTCAAACCACGACTAAGGCAGGCTGCACCTTTTATGCAGGTCAACTTCACGGTGTGGATGTCGTATTGCTGCAATCTGGCATCGGTAAAGTGGCCGCGGCCGTCGGCACCACCTTGTTGATCAGTGAGCATCAACCAGACGTCGTGATCAACACTGGCTCTGCGGGCGGGTTCGACTCATCGCTAAATCTTGGTGATGTCGTGATTTCGAGTGAAGTTCGCCACCATGACGCCGATGTGACCGCGTTTGGCTATGAAATGGGCCAAATGGCCGGCCAACCTGCTGCGTTCGCGGCGGATGAAAAATTGATGGCCGTCGCTGAGCAAGCACTAGCAAAAATGGACGACAAACACGCGCTACGCGGTCTGATTTGTACTGGCGATGCGTTTGTCTGCACCGCAGAGCGTCAAGCCTTTATCCGTACCCACTTCCCATCTGTCATTGCCGTAGAGATGGAGGCTTCTGCCATTGCTCAGACGTGTCATCAGTTCGCGGTGCCTTTTGTTGTCGTCCGCGCAATCTCTGATGTTGCAGACAAAGAGTCACCGATGAGCTTTGAAGAGTTTTTACCTCTGGCTGCGCAAAGTTCTTCGGAAATGGTGATCAATATGGTTCAGTTACTGAAATAAGCGCAGTGGAGCATCATGGAAGATCTGTTCACTCAATTCTACGCTGGGGGCGCACTGCTGGTGATGTGGGGCGCCCTGCTTTGCAACTGGCTGCTTCCTTTCCCCAGAGAGGCGCACCCTGCAATCCTCTGGCACAAATTTGCCGAGCAGTTAGCTGAGAAGGTCAATACCCGCGCCAGCTACTCGCAAAGCCTCATCTCTGGGACACTGGCATGGGGCTTAATGATACTGCCGACACTGGCGGTCTTAATCGCGCTCAAACCCTTGGTTTGGCAACCCGCCCTATTCGAACTCGCGTTTTTGCTGCTGGCGATAGAGTGGCGCAATACCCAACGTTTTGGCCGCCTCTTTGTTGAAGCGCTCGCTCGCAATGATAAAGAGCAAGCTCGGCTGCTTATTCGCCCCTATCTCAATCGAGAAACCCGTCCGTTGTCGCTACTTGGGCTTGGGAAAGCGGGCGTAGAAACGTTGACAATGTCGTACGGACGCAATCTGATTGGCGTCTTATTTTGGTATGGCATCTCTGGTGCGACTGGCGCCTTTTTGTATCGCATGTGTGTCGAACTGGCGAGGGCATGGTCACCTTCTCGTGAATACTTTCATCCATTTGGGCTACCCGCGGTGCGCGTTGTCGCGATACTCGACTGGTTACCGCTGCGCCTTTATAGCCTCTTTATATTGCTGGGTCAGCGTAGCCGTGCGACTTATCTCTTACTGAGAGAGCAAGCGAGGCAATGGCCGTTACCTGGCCCGGCTTGGCTATTGGTGAGTGTTGGCGCGAAGCTGGAGTTGTCGATGGGTGGGCCTGCCATCTACCCCACCGATGCCAAACATCAAGCGAGCAAAAAGCGTATCCGAGCGAAACTCGGCGGGCGAATCGCCCCGTCAGCCATTCATGTTGCCCAAGTCCTGACTTTACTCAACCAACGATTACTCGTCTGGTTTGTGTTACAAAGCCTGCTTATGGCAATGATTTATCAAGGATTCTAATGAGATTGCGACCTCTTTTCGCGCTGTTGGTACTGACTAGTGCCCCTTCGTGGGCCATCGAACGCATCGTCAGCTTGTCCCCTCACACCACTGAGTTGGCGTTTAGTGCTGGGCTTGGCGATAAACTGATCGGCGTCTCCGAGTACAGCGATTACCCTGATCAAGCGCAGCGCATAGAGCGAGTCGCCAACTACCAAGGCTTTAAGCTCGAGAGAATCATTGCCTTGGAGCCGGATTTGATTCTCGCGTGGCCGGGCGGAAATCCCGCCAAGGAGCTCGATAAACTGGCTCAGCTTGGCTTTGAGATTTATTACTCACAAGCGCACTCCATCCAAGACATCGCAGACAATATTGAACGCTTAGGGCAGTTTGCTGACGACCCATCGGTCGCCAAACAGCGAGCCGAGCAGTTTAGGCAAACGCTGAATGATATGGCTCAGCGCTACGACACCTCGCAACCTGTACGCTATTTCTATCAATTGAGCGAATCACCCATCATCAGTATTGCGCAAGGAAACTGGCCGAGCGAAGTGTTTACTTTTTGCGGCGGCGTCAATGTGTTTGAAGATGCAGCCATGCCCTACCCTCAAGTGGGAATGGAGCAAGTGCTGCTCGCCAATCCTGAGGTCATGTTTACCTCCGAGCACGCCATTGCCAATGGCAGCATGTGGCAACGTTGGCAGAGCGAGTTAACTGCCGTTCAAGCCAACAACGTATGGTCACTCCACTCAGACTGGATCAATCGACCCACTATGCGCACCCTCAAGGCCATTAAGCAAGTGTGTGACTATTTTCAGCAGGCGCGAGAAAAACGCTAGCGATGGCGCGAGCCTTTCCCTTACAATTGCGCCTCCTGTTTTTGCTGCAAATGAAGAGAAACTCGTGTCATGGACACTATGCTGCTCTACTTTTTTGACTTATTCGGTACGGCTATCTTTGCTATCTCTGGCGTCCTGCTGGCAGGCCGTTTAAAAATGGATCCCTTTGGCGTAGTGGTACTGGGTAGTGTGACGGCCATTGGTGGTGGCACCATTCGAGATATGGCGCTGGGTGCCACGCCTGTGTTTTGGATCACCGATACCAATTACTTGTGGGTGATTTTGTCGACCTGCTTGCTGACGATGTTGATCGTCCGCCGCCCTAAGCGCGTGGCGTGGTGGATACTGCCGGTATGTGATGCGATTGGTCTGGCGGCGTTTGTCGGTATTGGCGTGGAAAAAGCCATGGTCTATCAAGATTCGGCTTTGGTGGCCGTCATCATGGGCGTGTTAACCGGTTGTGGCGGGGGCATCATACGCGACGTGTTAGCCCGAGAAGTCCCAATGGTATTGCGCAGTGAAGTGTACGCGACGGCCTGTATTGTCGGCGGCGCTTTTCACACAACCGCCCTCAGCATGGGTTATGACACCAACACCGCTTTCTTATCAGGCGTCTTGTCTACCTTGCTGATTCGTCTAGGGGCGATTCGCTGGCATTTATCACTGCCCACCTTTGCGATTAACCGCTAAATCGCGTTAAACCAACATATAGAAACACAACAAAAAGGTCACTACGATGAGTGACCTTTTTGCTTAATCTAACGCCGATCTAGACGTTATTTTTGCACGCGGCGTAGAACCTGCTTCAGTGCGTCAAAATCGTTGCCTAAATCTTCAGACAAGAGTTCCATCGCAGCATGCTTGGCGAGAGGGCCTGGCAGTTCGATGTCGGTATCCAAAATCTCATCAACCACTTCTTTGAATTTGGCAGGATGAGCGGTACAAAGGAATAACCCCGTTTCGCCCTCTTGAAGCTGCTCATCCAATACGCGGTAAGCAATCGCGCCGTGTGGCTCACATAAGTAACCCAAAGAATGCAACGCTTTGACTGACTGAGCACTTTGGTCATCAGAAACAGCGCCTTTACCTAGTGTCTCCAAGCCCCACTCTTTGACGCGGCATAGCTCTTCGATGCGCGGCCAGTTGTTTGGCTGGCTGACATCCATCGCATTGGAGGTTGTCGCGACAGTTGGCTTAGGATCCCACTGACCGGTCTCTAGATAACGTGGCACAGTATCGTTGGCGTTCGTCGCCGCAATGAAGCGTTTGATCGGCAAGCCCAACGCTTTTGCGAGTAGACCGGCGGTAAGATTACCAAAGTTACCACTTGGTACTGAGATCACTAGGTTCTCACGCTCGGCTTTACTCAACTGAGCAGCCGCTTCAAAGTAGTAACAGATTTGCGCCATTAGGCGGCTGATGTTGATTGAGTTAGCAGAGTTAAGACCAATCTCTTCACGCAGCGCTGCATCATCAAAGGCTTGCTTTACTAGTGCCTGACAGGCATCAAAATCACCATCGATAGCGACAGTATGGATATTTTGACCCAAGGTACAGAACAGCTTCTCTTGCAGTGGGCTGATCTTACCTTTCGGATAAAGGATCACCACATTGATGTCTTCCATACCATAGAAGGCATGGGCTACCGCTGCGCCCGTATCACCGGATGTGGCCGTTAAAATGGTAATTTTACCGCCATCAGACACGGCTGCTAAAGATTGCGCCATAAAACGGCCGCCAAAGTCTTTGAACGCCAGCGTTGGACCGTGGAACAACTCTAGTGCGTAGACCCCATCTTTCACTTTGTTGATCGGTGCTGGGAATTGGAATGCCGCATCCACCATCGAATGCACTTGCTCTTGCGTCAGTTCATCGCCGATCAATGCCGACAAAATCTTAGTGCTACGAGAAACAAAATCCTCTGCTAAAAGCGCATCCACATCATCAAATGTTGGCAGTTCGGATGGAAAAAATAGGCCTTGATTGCGACCTAACCCTTGGCGAACGGCTTGGCCAAAGGAAACTTGTTCATCATTTTCTTTTATGTTGTAAAGCTTCATAGCTCACTTCCTGTTACTGTCGATCCTTGTTTGTTCAAACGACAAACATGGACGAATCCTTCTTCATTTTGTACGTAGTTCTGCTCGAGCCAATGAGCAACCCGCTCGGCGACGTCTTTGTCTTTGCAAACACTAAATAGTGTGGGACCACTTCCTGAAATGCCCGTTGCTAAGGCGCCCGCCGATGCCGCGTATTTACGCGCATCCGCAAAACCAGGCAGCAGTTTCTCACGATATGGTTCTGCGATCACGTCTTTGATCATTTTCGCAGCCAACTCAGGCTGACCCGAGTGGCACGCATGAATAAAGCCCGCCAAGTGGCGACCGTGAGCAATAATATCTTGACGGCGGTACTGAGCGGGCAAAATAGCGCGCGCTTGTGCCGTCGACACTTTAATGCCCGGGTAGGCCATTACCCAGTACCAATCATCAAAACAAGGCACTTCTTGGCTGATGATACCGAGCTCTTCTAACATCAACTGCACACCACCTAAATAGCAGGGAGCAACGTTGTCGTAATGGATACCACCGGAAATCTGACCTTCCATTTCCCCCATCAACGCTAGTAGTTCGGTTTCATCTAAAGGCTGTCCATGAAAACGGTTAAGCGCATCCAATGCCGCGACAATAGAACAAGCGCTTGAGCCAAGCCCTGAACCAATCGGCATGTTTTTCTCTAACGTCATCTCAACCGGCAATACGGTCTGCCCTTTTTTGTCCAGCTCTCGCGAGAACACTTGCCAGCAGTGATAGACAATGTTCTCTTTCGCATCACTCGGCAGCTTATCGACGAAGCGACCTGCGGTGCGTAGGTCAAACGCGTCATTCCCAGCTTTCACCAATACACGATCACCAAGTAAGGTGCCATCCACCGGTGACACCGCGGCGCCAAGCACATCAAACCCCACACTGACGTTACCAATTGACGCTGGGGCGTATACCACTACATCCATACCACGACTCATTACACTACACCCCTAATTTCCAGCCAAGTGTACGCATCACGTCAGCAAAGACGCCCGCGGCAGTCACTTCCGTGCCCGCACCATAGCCACGTAGAACCAAAGGAATGGGCTGATAGTAACGGCTGTAAAACGCCAGCGCATTTTCACCATCTTTGATTTTGAACATAGGGTCGTTCTCATCAACCGCCGCCATGCTAACGCGGCACTCTCCATCTTTGATTTCACCGACGTAGCGCAGTACTTTACCCTCTTGGGCAGCCTGCTTTGACAGTTCTTGGAAGTAAGCGTCCGCTTGAGGAAGACGTGCCATGAACTCGTCTACCGTACCTGAATCATCAAAGCCTGGCGGCAGCGCCTGATCGACCACGACATCTTCAAGTTCAAGATTCATACCCGCTTCACGAGCCAAGATAAGCAGCTTACGTGCGACATCCATACCGGACAAGTCGTCACGTGGGTCAGGCTCGGTAAAGCCATTCTCTTTAGCGATATTGGTCGCTTGGCTCAACGTCATGCCTTCATCCAATTTACCGAAGATAAAAGAGAGAGAGCCCGACAAAATACCGGTGAAGCGCTCAAGTTCGTCACCCGCTGAAATCAGATTTTGCAGGTTTTCTATAACTGGAAGGCCGGCACCAACGGTTGTTTCGTACATTAGCTTACGACGAGAGCTACGCGCGACATCGCGTAACTGATGATAATAAGCCATGCTCGCCGTATTGGCTTTCTTATTCGGAGTAACGACGTGGAAACCCGCCGCCAAAAAGTCCGCATATTGGTTAGCAATCGCTTCGCTCGAGGTGCAATCAACCAAGACTGGGTTGATGATGTGATTACGTTGAACGGTTGAGATAAGGCGCGCTAAGCTGAACTCTTCGCTTGCGCCATTCATACGATCACGCCAGTGATCCAAAGGCAGCCCGTCACTATCAAGTAGCAAACCTTTACTATTGGCAAGGCCGCAGACACGAAGCACGATGCCTTTTTCTGCTAACTTGGCTTGTTGACGCTCGATTTGATCCACCAACTCACCGCCCACACCGCCGACACCGACAATAAAGACATCAAGGAAGTGCTTTGAGTTAAATAGATTTTCATGACACGCTTTGATCGATTCAGAGATCTTATCTTCTGGAATCACCGCCGAGATTGCACGCTCAGAGGAACCTTGTGCAATCGCAACAATATTGACGTTCACTTCCGCAAGCGACGAGAAGAACTGAGAGGCCACACCGCGTGATGTGCGCATGCCATCGCCCACTAGGGTCACAATGGCAACGTTATCAATAAAATCTACCGGCTCGAGCAAGCCATCTTTCAGCTCCAACTCAAATGCATCAGCGAGCGCTTTTTGCGCCAGCGCTTTATCTTGCGCTTCGATACAGAAGCTGATGCTGTACTCTGACGATGACTGAGTGATCAAGACGATAGAGACGCCCGCCGATGACATGGCACCAAACACACGACTCGCCATGCCCACCATACCTTTCATACCAGGACCGGAGACGTTAACCATAGTCAAATCGTTGAGCGTCGTGATACCTTTGATCGCCAGCTTGTCTTCGCCCGTATCTTGGCCAATCAAGGTACCTGCACCTTGGGGGTTAAAACTGTTTTTGATGAGGCAAGGGATATGGAATTGAGCAATCGGTGCAATCGTTTTGGGATGCAGTACAGACGCGCCAAAGTACGACAATTCCATCGCTTCTTGGTAACTCAGTGACTTAAGCAGACGCGCATCATCAACTAAACGTGGATCGCAGTTGTAGACACCGTCAACATCTGTCCAAATCTCGCAGCAATCGGCACGCAAACATGCCGCCAACACTGCGGCAGAGTAGTCCGAGCCATTGCGGCCCAACGTGACCAACTCACCTTTGTCATTGCCCGCGGTAAAGCCCGGCATAATATTGACATGGCCTTGTGGAAGCGGCTTCTGACGAAAGTTCTGGGTGGAAATCTCCACATCTACCATGGCTTCAAGTGGCTCACCTTTTGCAAAAAGGTACTCAACCGGATCGATCAAGCTTGCCGCTTGACCTTTCGCTTCCAAGACGGCTTTCATCAATTGAATCGAGACGCGCTCACCTTTGCTGATGATGCGAGCATTCACGTTATCAGGACACATCCCCAGTAGGTTAATGCCATGAACAAATTGACGCAGTTGAGAGAGGGAGGTTTTCACTTGATGGTTATAGGCACTGCCATCGATCGAAGGCAGCACTTGTTTGATGTCTTGGAACAGGTCGCGGAACGAATCTTCAAGCTCGGCGATTTGCAGTTCAGACTCTCCGTTTTTCAACGCTGATTCAATCACAGCCACGAGCTTGTTGGTTGTTTTACCCGGTGCGGAGAGCACCACGGCCACTTCTTCTTGTTGGGCATTATTGGCAATGATATCCGCCGCTCTTAAGAAGCGGTCGGCGTCCGCCAAAGACGAACCGCCAAACTTTAATACACGCATCCCTTCCTCCAAATGATAATAAATGGGTATAAAAAAAGGCCTGTATCTTGTTGGATACAGGCCTTTTTTTGAATTTCCTTCGCTTAGCAGCCTGCCCCAACATAAATAGTGTCGGTAATAATAATGGTTGTGGTCATTACTGAGCTGTTAAACATATTTGATTCTACTTGATGTGTTTGCTTCACATAGGTTTAACCTATTTGTGAATAGTGAGTCAACGAAAACTTGCTATTTTTTCATTTGTTTATTCTTGCACCAGGTTCACATCCGCCGACCATAGCAATCAGGCTCATAGCAAATCATCCACAGACGCTCTGCCTAATAACCAAATGCTATATAATTTCTGCTCAATACGGTGCACTTTTGTGCTTTAATGATAATTACCCTTCCGTTATGACTTGAAGGACAATACACCTCAAGCGTAATGTGGGCAGTGGAGAAAACAGCACGAATCAATCGAGCGACAACGAAATAGCCATGAGCTAAAACCACATAACCATAAGCTAAGGAGTGGCGTATGAAAACGACAATCGGCCTCTTGCTGCTGCTTACTACTTTTTCGTCTGTTGCCGCCACCTTGCCCCCCTTGCCTGCCTCGCAACACACGTCACCGCACAAGCTCTTCCTTTCGAGTGAAAATGACAGCTTAGATTTTGACTCTTGGAAAATTGATGGCGGGTACTCTTATTCTCTGTTCGACAACATCGATCTCTATGTCGGTGCGCGTCTCAATCAAAGTGACACAAACAGTGAATCAGGATTTCTTAGTGGGGTGAGTTACCAGCTTACGTCGCGTCTCTCTGTAAAAAGTACTTTGCACTCTTACAGCATAGAAAGTGTGGATGAAGGGAAACGTCAGCCAGCGCTCTCAGCCGAAGTCTCTAGCCGAATGAAGCTGACTGAAAACCTCGATATTCATGCCACTCTCGATTATCAAGAGTGGCAACAAGGCGTTGAGGTCGGGTTAGGCTTTCGCTTCTAACTCCACTCTAACGCCTCAGAAGACATCAAGACGCCATTCCAATCCGCGTAAATATAGTCGCCCGGTTGAATCATCTGGTTTTGTATGGTGAGGGTCACGTTGACTTCACCCGCACCGCGCTTCTCAGTCTTGAAAGGGCAGGTACCTAGCGCTTTTATGCCTAGCTCCATTTCAGCCATTGTCGCGACATCACGTACCGCCCCATGAACAATGACCCCTTCCCAATTGTTTTCGATCGCCATGATCGCCAATTGATCGCCGAGTAGCGCTTTTTGACACGAACCATGCCCATCGACCACCAGCACCTTTCCGCTGCCATCTTGACTCAGCATGTCTCGCACTTTGGAATTGTCGTGATAACAACGAATAGTGACGATCTCTCCCCAAAAAGCCAACTTACGGCCAAAGCTTTGAAGCGGTAACTCAAGCAGTGTCACTTTGTCTTCGTGCTGATCACAAATATCAGGCGTAATATCCATTGTATATCCTCCATGAAACATTCAATTGTTAAAACTGATTCTCTGACGTTCGCTTCGTAACCCCAGAGGGTAAATCGACCTTTATAGGCATCGAGTGCGCCACTGCCCTAGCGATTCTTGTCGACCATCAGGCAAACAAGATACCAAGATCAACGTCTCTCCTTGGACGTAGTAAATGGCATTTTGCCCAAAACGGTTGGCCAATGAAAGCGCGGTTTGCATCGGCATCGTCACCGCCAGGCTCTCTTCGCTCCATTCAAAACGGCTATCCCCTACCAAGACTTCACTCCATGCTGCGCCGCCTAGACTTGTGATCATCGCCTGCTGCCGAAGGCGATTTTGCTCTAAGGTAAGGCGTTGGCTGGCGGGGTTCCACGCCGTCACGATGGCGAACGCATCAACAGGTGGCGTACTGATAAATCGGAAAAATGGCTCGCGATAGGCTTGCCACAGCTGAGCATTGATTGTCATATCGTCAACAGTTTTACATTTACTCGAGACTATTAATATTTGTTACATTAGAACTCTTGATATAAATCAACAAAGTGATTGGAATTAACATTTCTGCATTGTTAGCATGCTGTTAACATTATAGAATCCGCTTCAACGACTAATGGGATACAGAGGACTAAGGGACCTCGCTGCAAGTCTGTTAGACACCAAGGATGGCGGGCAACTAAAGGCAGTGTAATTTTAAAGTCTTTGGTTTATTATCAACAAGACATTACCTGTATGTTATGTTTTTGCCTAGAATTTATTCTATTAGCACAGTTTTTTCACAAGTTTAGGTACCGCCAATGCAAACCCCGCACATTCTTATTGTTGAAGATGAGCAAGTAACTCGTAACACTCTAAAGAGTATTTTTGAAGCAGAGGGATACGCTGTTTTTGAGGCCAGTGACGGTGAAGAGATGCACCAGGTTCTGTCTGAGAGCCATGTAAATCTGGTGATCATGGATATTAACCTGCCTGGTAAAAACGGCCTGCTACTGGCTCGTGAGCTGCGCGAACAAGCCAATGTGGCACTGATGTTCCTAACAGGTCGTGACAATGAAGTGGATAAAATTCTAGGCCTAGAAATCGGTGCGGATGATTACATCACCAAACCATTTAACCCACGTGAATTGACCATTCGCGCGCGCAACCTGCTTAATCGTTCGATGAACGCCAGTGCCGTGCAAGAAGAAAAACGTAGCGTTGAGAAGTACCAGTTCAATGGTTGGGTACTGGACATCAACAGCCGCTCACTGGTGAGCCCAAGTGGCGATGGCTACAAGCTGCCTCGTTCAGAATTCCGTGCCCTACTGCACTTCTGTGAGAACCCAGGTAAGATCCAAACTCGCGCTGATCTTCTGAAGAAAATGACCGGCCGTGAGCTTAAGCCTCATGACCGTACTGTTGATGTTACGATTCGTCGTATTCGTAAGCACTTTGAATCGGTATCAGGCACGCCTGAAATCATCGCGACTATTCACGGTGAAGGTTACCGTTTCTGCGGTGATTTAGAAGAGTAATCGACATCTCGCAGTCAACATAAAAAATGGAGCCTAAGGGCTCCATTTTTGTTGGGTATTTTTGTTATGTGTCGCTCGGTTGGATCAGCCTTTTCCACCACGGATGGCTTGAATGATTTCTGTGGTCGAGCAACCGTCTTCAAAATTGAGCACTTTGACTTCACCGCCGTTAGCAATCACCTCAACTCCACCAGCAATCTCTTCAGGCTTGTAATCACCGCCTTTGACAAGCAGATCCGGCAATACCGTGGCAATCAGGCGTTGTGGGGTATCTTCACTAAACGGTACTACCCAGTCGACGGCACCAAGTCCTGCCAGTACAGCCATGCGGCGATCAGTTGGGTTGACAGGTCGACCTGGACCTTTAAGGCGTTTTACCGACTCATCAGTATTGACGGCTACGATCAAACGATCGCCGAGCTCCGCTGCGTGATTGAGGTAAGAGACATGGCCGGCGTGCAAAATATCGAAACAGCCATTGGTCATGACCACTTTCTCGCCTTTCTGTTGCGCCTGCTTAACGGCAGTAATTAACGCTTTCTCGCTGATCACACCGTAATCGGTATCTTGGCTGCCATGTACAGCTTCGGCAAGCTCGATGGTTGATACCGTAGAAGTACCCAGCTTACCCACCACAACGCCTGCGGCGGCATTGGCCAACGCACACGCTTCATCCAACGCTTTCCCTGACGCAACGGAGGCAGCCAACACGGAAATCACCGTATCGCCGGCACCCGTCACATCAAACACTTCTTTCGCTTGAGTGGGAAGATGGAATGGCGCTTGACCGCGACGTAGCAAGGTCATACCGTGCTCACTGCGCGTCACCAAGAGTGCGTCCAAGTCAAACTGCTCGATAAGGGCTAAGCCCTTTTCCACCAAGTCGTCATCGGACTTCACTTTACCTACCACATGCTCAAACTCTGCCATGTTAGGTGTCAACAAAGTTGCGCCGCGGTAGCGTTCAAAATCTGCGCCTTTCGGGTCGATAAAGACAGGCACGTTCGCCGCTCGCGCTTTTTGAATGTACTGCTGGACGTGCTCGAGCGCGCCTTTGGCGTAATCCGATAACACCACCGCTTTGACGTTGGGCAGTGCATTCTCCATACGAGCAAGCACTAATGACGGGTCAACACCTTCAAACTTGTCTTCAAAATCGAGACGAATCAGTTGTTGCCCTCGGCTCATCACGCGCAGTTTTGTGATGGTTGGATACTCGGCCAAACCAACAAAATCGCAGGTCACGTTCAGCGCCGTCAGCGTCTCACTCAACACCTGAGCTGGCTCATCAATACCCGTTAGACCGACGATGTGCGCATGTCCGCCGAGTGACGCAATGTTCATAGCGACGTTGGCGGCCCCACCTGGACGCTCTTCGTTATTTTCTACTTTAACCACAGGCACCGGTGCTTCTGGTGAAATACGGCCAGTCGGTCCGTACCAGTAGCGATCCAGCATCACATCACCAATGATTAAGACACCAGAATCCTTGTAGTTCGGCAGGATAGGTTTCATCAACGATCTCCAAAATTAAATTCTCGCGAGAGTTTAGCACAGCGTTATACCACCCTAAACCCTTGCCTTAATGCCAAATTGTCGGAATTAGGCGATTTTTCTGCCAGCCACCGCGTATCGGCTTTGTCACTTTAGTAAACCTTAGGAGGCCGACTCCAAACTTAACCACTGCGCCCATATTCTCTGCACCAGCGCACGCTCATCGGTAAATTTATCTTGCGTGACATCGGCGTCAAGGTTGAGCAGATTGCGGTGATGAATTTGGTCGCGCATGGTGGTGTAGGCGTGAGTCAGCGCCTGCGCCGCCGAATCCTCAAGCACACCTTGCGCCATCATGGATTCGAAAATACGGACGTTATCACTCCAACGCGTGAGTTTTGGCTTCTCATGGCTATAGCGAAGCACCAAATATTGCGCCAAAAACTCCACATCCGTGATACCGCCTGGGTCTTGTTTGAGCATAAAGCGGCCAGGCTTTTTCCCACCCAGATGATCGCGCATTTTTTCTCGCATCTCGGCGACGTCTTTGCGCAAACTGGCTTCATCGCGCGGCGTCGCCAAGACCTCATGGCGCGTTTTAGCAAATGCAGCCTGTAGCGGCTCATCACCGTAAATCATGCGGGCGCGCACTAGAGCTTGATGCTCCCATGTCCACGCCTCTTGATGCTGATATTCATCAAAGGCGTCGGCAGGGCTAACCAGTAAACCAGAGATGCCGGATGGCCTTAAGCGGGTATCCACTTCATACAAAATCCCCGAGGCTGTGCGGGTTGAGAAAATATGGATAATGCGCTGGGCAAGGCGCAGATAAAACTGGCGCCCATCAATCTCTTTTGCGCCATCGGTGTAGACGTTCACTGGGCAATCGTGCATGAACACGATATCCAGATCCGAGTTGTAGCCCAGCTCCCAGCCTCCCACTTTGCCATAGCCAATGACCGCAAAGCCTTTGCCCTCTCTCTCTTTGAGATGCGTCGGCTCACCGTACTTCTCAGCCATTTGTAGCCAAGCTTGATGGACGACCGACTCAACAATAGCTTCGGCTAGGTAGGTTAAGTGGTCACTCACTTTCATGACAGGCAAGACACCGGCAATATCGGCGGCGGCAATACGCAAGATGCAAATCTGTTTAAATTGACGCAGCGCCTCCATCTGCTGCTCCATATCATCCTCTGGAATACGGGCAAGAAAGTCGCGCAATTCGGTGCGATAACTATCAAGTGGGACGGGGTTATACAGCTGCTGAGGGTCAATCAGTTCGTCAAGCAAGATCGGATAGCGACCCAACTGCTCCGATATCATGGGACTGGCGGTACACAAACGCACCAGTTGCGTCAACGCGGCAGGATGTTCATCCAACAGCTCAAGATAGGTGGTGCGTGTGACAATTTTATGCAATAGATGCAGCACTCTAGGTAAACCGAACTCTGCATCCTGATGTGAATAGATCGCAGCAAAGATCTTGGGCATCAAACGGTTGAGTACCTCACGCCCACGTGGGCCCAAGGTTTTTTTCGCCAAATCATGCTTAAATTGAATGATGGTCATCGCCATCGCACTGGCTTCTTCTCGCCCGATGTCATGAGATAAAATATGCTCCATCACATCCGGTTTTTCTGCCATATCCCACAGCTCATGAAAATGCTTGGCGACATCGCTCTGCTCATGCTCTTCTTCATCGTCACCAATTAATGCCTGAAACACATGGTGAACCCGCTGCATGTGCGCTTCTACCTCGCGCGTTAGTGCAGGCCAGTCAGCAAAGCCCATCGCCGTTGCTAACTGACACTGCTCAAGGTCAGACTCTGGCAAGGTTTGCGTCTGTTTGTCGGCCATCGCTTGGAGCAGGTTCTCCAAACGACGCAGAAAATGATACGCCTGAGTGAGATGAGTCACTTCATCCCTTGAGAGCAACGCCAGTGCTTCAATCCCCTCTAAGGTGACTAACAATCCACGCTGCCTTAAGCTCGGCTCTCGGCCCCCACGGATCAACTGGAACACTTGGGCGATAAATTCGATTTCGCGGATACCACCAGCCCCTAGCTTGATATTGTTACTCAGCCCACGGCGGCGTACTTCACTGCTGATCATGGATTTCATTCGGCGCAGCGATTGAATGGCACTAAAATCGATGTAACGACGGAAAACAAAGGGTCGCAACATCTCTCTCAGCGCTTGATATTCGGGATACATCTCTCGCCCCATCACTCGCGCTTTGATCATCGCGTAGCGCTCCCAATCACGCCCTTGCTCTTGGTAGTAATCTTCCAGCGCGGCAAAACTCATCACCAAAGGGCCACTTTCGCCAAAAGGGCGCAAGCGCATGTCGACGCGGTAACAAAAACCGTCAAAGGTGTGTTGATCGAGCGCTTTGATAATGCGCTGGCCCAAACGGGTAAAAAACTGAGCGTTAGCAATCGAACGACGGGCGCCTTGGGTTTCCCCGTTTTCTGGATAGGTAAAAATCAGATCGATATCGGATGAAAAGTTGAGCTCACCACCGCCAAGCTTACCCATACCAATGATCAACATCGGCTGTGGCTTCCCCGCCTCATCACAAGGTGTACCCCACAATTCGCAACAGGCTTTGTATTGCCATTGATAGGTTTCAACAATCATCGCCTCAGCCAGTTCCGAAAGATGACTCAGGCTCTCTTCCAATGTCCAACTCTGACAAAAGTCTCGCCAAGCGATGTAGGTCATTTCACGACGACGAAACTGTCTTAAGACTCGCTGTCCTTGCATCTCATCGGAACAGGTTTCAAGTTGCGCGCAAAGATCTGCACGATAGTGCTGCTTGCGATCTTGCTCAGTAAGCATCTCTGGCAGCTGGCGCAGCAGTGACTCATCTTTGGTCAGATTGTCTGCGACGAACTGACTTAACCCTAGGACGTACTTGAGCGACTCGAGCAACGCGGCTGGCCATTGCGCCAATGCCTCACTGGGCAGCGCCGCGAACGCTTTATCACTAAGAGGAGACAACGAGGAAGGCAAATGCATGAGGAGTCCTTACAATCGAATGCATAAAAAACCGAAGACGTTAGTTATACCAGACTTGCGTCAATAAAAAACGCCCATGCGTAGGCGATGGGCGTTGGTTCAATCAATTTTATTGGTCGTTGCGCGATTTATTCGTCAGACACGGAAAGAGGTAATTTTTTCATCCAACTCTTCAGCGTTGCGCTGCATCATTTCTGACGTCTCAAGCAGTTCCGTTACCACCACCACAGAGGCTTCCACCAGCTCACGAACATTGGTCAGGTTCTGGTTCATCTCTTCCGCCACGCTGCTTTGTTGGCCCGCTGCCGTCGCAATTTGGAAGTTCATATCATTGATTTGGTTAACTTGCGATACGATACCATCCAGCTCACCGCCAGCATTGGTGACCAATTCCACCCCTTCTGCCGCTTCAACAACACTCTTTTCCATCAACTCAACCGCCGAGGATGCGCTGCTTTGCAACTGAGAAATCATATCTTGGATCTCGACCGTCGCTTGCTGTGTGCGCTGCGCCAGATTACGGACTTCATCCGCAACCACAGCAAAACCGCGCCCGGCTTCGCCGGCACGCGCCGCTTCAATCGCCGCGTTCAATGCCAAAAGGTTGGTTTGCTCTGAAATTCCTTGAATGGTGCCGACAACACTGCCGATGGCTTCAACGCTCTCTTCGACCTCGTTAACGGCCTGCGCTGAGGCAGCGATGTCTTTCGACAACGCACTGATTTTATCGACCGTACCTTTCACAAAGTGTTGACCGCTTTGCGCTTGCCCTGTCGCACTTTCCGTCAGTGCAGAAGCATTCTGTGCATGATCAGCTACGGTTTGCACCGTTGAGGTCATTTCACTCATCGCCGTGGCTAATTGGTCAATTTCATTAAACTCTTCTTGCGCCGACTCTTTCGTCTCAGACATGCTAAGAGTCATCACTTCAGTCATCGTTGAGAGCTCTTGCGAGGCCTCTACTTGCAGTTTGATCACCTCTTGCAACTGACGGCGTGTTTTTTCTAGCTCACGCGCCACATCGCCATATTCATCTTTGCAGTCCATTTCAATCGGATTGGAGAGATCGCGATTCGCCATTTGTTTGATTGAATCATTCAAATACTGAGTTTGGCGCAGCATAATACGAGCAGCAAAGAGCAAAATAACGACAAAGACGCCAATCAAAATTACAGTTTGCCAAGCCACTTGTACTAAGTAGGCTTGATAATGCGCTTGCGCCACTTGGGCATTTTGAGTGGCGGCGAGCAAGGAGTCGTGGAAAGTACTGGCATCCCACAACTGTTTAGCCACGATAAGGACGGTACTGAATACCATCAGTAGCACCATTTTGGGGATCAAACGGACGTTCGTTATCGCTCGCTCCCATGGCTTAAATGCCATTTTGGTCATTGTTCGTTCTCCGCTAAGTCAACTATGATACGGTGTGATTGAGTACTTATCAGACACTTAATGCTTATCGCTGCCTACCGCGAGGGAACGGTCGCACTCATATTATTTATTTCGAGCCTCGTATGAAAAGAGATGATACCAAAGACGATACGAAACCAATGAGCTTACTGTCACTAATTTTGTCTTTCGTCGCACTATTTGTGATTTCAGGCTTATTGTTCTTTCCAGTCAGTCAAGAAACTCGACAAGTCCTTATCGGCTTGGACTTCGCAATCTGTAGCATATTTATCCTGCAGTTGAGCATAGATTTGATCCGTGCAACAGATCGCGTGAAATACATGAAACGCCATTGGATCGATTTTGTCGCCAGCATCCCGATGATTGAACCCCTGCGCTACGCACGTCTGTTTCACATCATGCGCGTGATCTTGGTGATCCGCGCCAGTAAGCACATCTTGCGTCAGATCTTAAGTAATCGTCATGAAATGACCTTAGCGTCGATCTTATTGCTGTTGATCGTTTTACTTACGGTTGGTTCAAGTATGATGCTGTTGATTGAAGGGGGATCAGATCACGCCAATATTCAATCCGGTGGGGATGCCCTGTGGTGGGCATTGGTCACCATCTCTACCGTTGGCTATGGCGATCACTTTCCCGTCACCCATGGCGGTAAGATCTTAGCGTCGGCCCTGATCATCTGTGGAGTAGGCTTGTTCGGTATGATCTCAGGGCTTATCACTTCGTTGATCACCTCGCCGTCCAAGTTGCAAGCCAAACGATCTGAGCACAAAGAACAACTACTCAAAGAGATTCTCGCCAATCAACGAGCCATCATTAAACGGCTCGATACATTGGAGAATAAAACGCAAAAAGCTACTCCCCAGACAACAAAAAGGGAGCCTTAAGCTCCCCAGTGATGGTGATGATGCGAGACTAGTGGCGCCAATAAGGCTGGGCCTCTAAGCAGATGATTCGCGTCTGCTCCATCGCATGCAAAATGGAGTTTTCTTGGCGAGTTAGCCAACGCAACAGTTGCTCGCGCTGCTCACCCTCTAATTTGTTGCTAAGTTGATCCAGCGTTTCAAGGGTCAGCAAATCATCGATGCCATGCAGCAAGTCACTCCAAGGCAAGCGGAAGCTGTTGCGCTCATCGACATTGAACAAGCTAGCAAAACTCACCCCTGTGTATAGATTGCGCATCAGATGGTACTGCTGCTCCACATACGCCGGCGCGTTGAGATCTTGCTCAGGCGAGAACACCTCAAGCAACTGTGACCAGGTTTTATCGAGCTGGGCGACAGCAAAGCGCTCTACACCCTCAGCCATCTCTTCACGGGCTTTCTCATCTAAAAACGGCTGCCAGCCGCGAGTCAAAATCCAACGGCTTAAATCCAGCAGCAAACCGGCGTAGCGGGCGGAATGAATCAGAGCCAACATCTCTTCTCTGTCAGGCAACTGCTGCTGAATCTCTTTCAGCTCTGCGACAAGGAACTTACGTGCCTCTAGTTTACGTAACGCGTGCCCTTTATCTTCCAGCAGCTCTTCAAGGTAATCGTACTGCTTAAGCCACTCTAAGCTTTGTTCAAGCCATTTGAGCTCTTGTCGAACCAGGGCGCTGGCACGACGTGGCACCACATCGCGATAGACGGTCAATACTTGGCGAATAAAACTGATGGCGTTTTTGATTTCATGCAGCGCATCAATCGACTCGCGCTCAGAGTAAATCTGCTCATGGTAGTGCCAGTGCGACAACGCATGCTCAAGCGACTGGACAAAACAGGTCTCTACGCTGTCTTTTTGCTGTGTCTCAACCAAACTTAGCGGTTTCACTTCGTCACCTTGGTAGCCAGATGCTAAGCGATAACCTTTGGCCGCTTTGCTTAAGTTGCCTAAGCGCATCCCTCCTTGCTCTGACAAGCTGCGCGCTAAGGTAAAGAGGGCATCGGTCTGGCCTGATTTCAGCTCCAGTTCCACTTCGCAAATCGGCGCGGTTAAATCCCCTGATTCGACACACCCTAGATCAAACGCCACTTCAATTTGGCTGCCATCTGGCATGCCAACCAGCCATTGCTCACGGGTAAAGTTGGTCGAGAAGAGAGGAGCGATTTGAGATTGCAGTTCCTCAATCGCGCGGCCATCGGGCCAGATGTCTTGCGGATGTAAGGTAAGGACGGGATCGTTGCTATTATGTTCTGCATTGTATTCCGGTCTTTGATGAAGCCCGGCGACCACACGTCCTGCGGTTTTGACCGTTTGCACGAACACATCATCATAACGACGAATTCTTAATCCAATATCATGTTGACGTAGCCAGTTGTCCGGGGTGTCAAAGTAAGTATTCCCTAACTCACGACAACTGTGCTGAAGTACTTTTGTTAACGCTATTTTTTCTCTTAACGTCTCTGAAAATTCAGGTGAAACAAAAAACTTCAGTTCTATCTCGGTTTCCATAGTGTTACCTTTTAACGCAGATAGCCAAAGGATATTGCCTATTTTCTTACTCGGCAAGAGAGAAATATCGCCCCATTGATGATCTAAAACAGTTTAAATGCACACTTTAATGGGTTAACATGCGCGCCTTTATAGCCATCGCTCAACATTTCACCATTCTTATTGGTGTCTGTTTTTTCTAGGTTATATTAATTGGGTTGAATGACCATGCCAGTAAATACAATTATGGGGTTATTTGCAAAGTCCCCTATCAAACCTTTGCAGCGCCACGTTGTGTGTGTGAACGAATGTTGCTCGCACCTAGTGAACTTCTTTGAAGTCAGTTCAAAGGGTGACTGGGAGAAAGCCGCAGAAATCCGTGCACAAATTTCTCACCTAGAGAAAGAAGCCGACGTACTAAAGCGCGAGATCCGTCTCAAACTTCCTCGTGGTTTGTTTTTGCCAGTCGACCGCAGCGACATGCTAGAGCTGCTGACTCAACAAGACAAACTGGCCAACCTAGCCAAAGATATTGCTGGTCGTGTCTACGGCCGACAACTGACTATTCCTGAGCCTCTTCAAGAAAACTTCATTGCTTACGTGAAGCGTTGTCTCGACGCCGCAAACCAAGCGCAAGAAGTCATCAATGAGCTCGATGAGTTATTGGAAACTGGATTTAAAGGTCGCGAAGTGACTCTCGTGGCTGAAATGATCCATCAACTGGATGTGATTGAGGACGACACAGACGCGATGCAAATCCAACTTCGCCAACAACTGATGGCGATCGAAAGCGATTTGAATCCGATTGATGTGATGTTCCTTTACAAGATTCTTGAATGGGTCGGTGGTATTGCAGATCAAGCTCAGCGTGTTGGTGCGCGTCTTGAACTCATGCTGTCTCGCTCATAAACATAAGTTAACCAAATAACGAAGAGCATTTTATAAGCACACCCCAGTAAGCGAGCTACACTGAATTCGCTGTGGGGTTTTGTCGTGTCCAATTTGCTCCGCTTGTTATCAACAACTAGGTATTACGATGGATATCCTTGCGAATTACGGCACTGTCCTGATTATTATTGCAGCAGCCTTCGGCTTTTTAATGGCGATTGGTATCGGCGCGAATGACGTCGCAAACGCCATGGGTACCTCGGTAGGTTCAAAAGCACTCACCGTAAAACAAGCGATCATTATCGCGATGATCTTTGAATTTGCCGGTGCCTATTTAGCCGGCGGTGAAGTGACAGATACGATCCGCAAAGGCGTGATCGAAACTTCTCTGTTTGCCAATCAACCTGACGTTCTTGTCTACGGCATGATGTCTGCGTTATTAGCAGCGGGTACATGGTTGCTGCTAGCCTCTTATATGGGTTGGCCAGTATCGACAACTCACTCTATTATCGGCGCCATCATCGGTTTTGCTTGTGTCTCTGTTGGCACAGAAGCAGTGGACTGGGGCAGTGTGAAAGGCATTGTCGGCAGTTGGATCGTTACCCCTGTCATCTCTGGTTTCTTTGCTTACGTTATTTTCGTCAGTGCTCAGCGCCTGATTTTCGATACTGAAAAACCGCTGATCAACGCCAAACGTTTTGTGCCTGTCTACATGTTCATCACCACCATGGTGATTGCGCTTGTGACCATTAAGAAAGGCCTAAAGCACGTCGGTCTTCACCTATCGAACAGCGAAGCGTGGATGTGGTCAGCTGGCTTCTCAGGGCTGGTCATGATTGGTGGTTACCTCTATATCCAGAAGAAATTTGCGAGCCGCGAAGATGACCACGGATTTGCCGGCGTTGAAGGCATCTTCAGTGTCCTGATGGTCATTACTGCGTGTGCGATGGCGTTTGCGCACGGCTCGAACGACGTCGCCAACGCGATTGGTCCACTGTCGGCGGTCGTCTCTACCGTCGAGCACATGGGTGAAATCACTGGCAAGAGCACCATTGCTTGGTGGATTCTTCCGCTAGGTGGCTTTGGTATTGTGGTCGGTCTTGCGACATTGGGTCACAAAGTGATGGCAACGGTAGGTACCGGCATTACCGAATTGACGCCAAGCCGCGGCTTCGCTGCGCAGCTCGCAACGGCATGTACTGTGGTATTAGCATCGGGTACTGGTCTGCCTATTTCGACCACTCAAACACTGGTCGGCGCGGTACTGGGTGTCGGCTTTGCTCGCGGCATCGCAGCATTGAACCTAGGCGTGGTACGTAACATCGTTGCGTCTTGGATTGTGACACTCCCAGCCGGTGCACTGCTGGCCGTGGTGTTCTACTACGCGATTCAAGCAATGTTTGTCTAAGTCATCTGTCAGCTAAGTCATCTGTCAGTACTGTGTTAGTGGATTCTTACTTCTGTTAATACACTGTCATTATTGACTCAATACCGCAGAAAGGGAGGCTCAGCCTCCCTTCTTTGTTGCGAAGCCCCTAGAAAATTCTTACTATTTGCCCTAGTAAAAATTAGACACAAAAAACTGTTAAAGGATTTACCGTGAAAAAATGGGTTTACCTGCTTTTGGCATCGATTGTGGCGGCCCCTGCCGCGTTTGCTCAAGACCGCTACATCTCTGATCAATTGTTTACTTACATGCACTCAGGACCAAGTAATCAATTTCGTATTATTGGCAGTGTCGATGCGGGCGAAAAAGTGACGTTTATCGAGTCCAATAAAGATTCCGGTTACAGTCACATCCAAGACTCGAAAGGACGCCGAGGATGGGTCGAAAGCCGTTTCGTGACCTCACAAGAGAGCGTGACACTGCGCTTACCTCGCGTAGAAAAAGAGCTGGCAGAAGTGAAAGAGAAGCTTGCCAACGCGCGCGCAAACTCTGATCAAGAAAAAGCGGGCTTGGTCGATTCTCTTGAAACACGCAACCGCCAAATCGCCGACCTAGAAAGCGGATACAGTGAGATGAGTCAGCAACTGACGGCTTCTCAAGAAGAGGTACGCAAGCTAAGAGCACAGCTTGACACCCAAAAAGACGACTTGCTGCTCAAGTACTTTATGTACGGCGGTGGCGTGGCTGGCATTGGCTTGCTGTTGGGTTTGATTCTGCCGCACATTATCCCGCGCAGAAAGCGTTCACCATCGGGCTGGGCGTAATCCCCTACCCCCCTAACCAAGATAACGAAAAGGTCGCCAATGCGACCTTTTCTTTTCCCTCTGTTTTTTACACTAGCCCTAGGGCTACCCTTGCCAATCATACAAGGCTGGGATTTCAATCCTCTCACCCGAGAAACTCACCATACAGTGCTGCGGTTCAATTGAAACCAGTTGAACCCCGGTTGCGATCCAGTCTCCCTCTTGATACTCGACACCATTGACCTTAACCCAGCGTTTATCTTGCTTGCTTGAATAGACATGAGTTTGGAAATTGAGCGCGGGTAACTGCCCCGTCCACTTGAGACCTTGCTGCGCGAGTTGACTGACATTCGACGTCGGAGTGGGTGTTGACGACGGTTTGAGGGCACTTTGCACGCGAAGGGCTAACTCGGGCGATAACTGAGAGAGATCTAAGTCATCGATGAAAGGTTGAGGCGAAGCCTGTACTTTAGATTGGCGATATACCGGCTGTGTATACATCAGTTGGCTATCCTCGGCCTCATTGCTACGAGAGTAGCTCGGCACTGCTTGTTCATCATAAAGGGTGAGTTCATGCGTCATGGCTAACGCCTGCTCGTCTCGCCAAGGGGTAACGCTGAACTCGACAGGGCGCTCAATGACACTAGGCGACGCCGTTTGCTTGAGGAGCCAGTCGGCTTCCACTTGACGGTAGTGACGCTCAACACCCAACCCTACTCCTAGCGAGGCAGGCAGCAATATCAGCAAGCTGATGATCATCATACTTGGGCGCGTTGCAACGCTCTCTATCGGCGAGTTGTTGACATCATCAGGTGCAGATGCCGCTTGATAGCGATGCTGGGACGCCTTCAAAGCTCTCATCATTTGTGACATCAGCGGTTCTCCTGCGCATCCGCGCTGTGACTAGCCATGACCATCCGGGTATCCAACCTCGGGGACTCATGCAGACTCATCTGCTCAATTTTACGCAGCGTTTTCGAGCCAGCAATCCCATCAACCGTGAGCCCCTGCCAACGTTGGAACAATCTCACTTTTTGCTCTAGCGCCTCATCAAAGCGTGCACTTTGTGTTGAAGGCTGAGCAAGGATTGAGGAGAGATGAGCGTCGAGCGCGGCAATGGCCTTCCCTTCCATGCCAGGCTTGAGCGTGCCTCCCCAATAGCGCCGCCAAATATGTCGATACTCGCCATTCCAACGCCTCTCAAGTTCGGCGCTGGGCAAGGTGTACAACTGCCCGTCAAGCAACAGCGTTGCGTGATCTGAATCGAGTTGATACAACACCACATAACGTGGGGAGTCTGCCTCCCCCAACGTGAGCAGCACTGGGCGATTGGCTTGCACCAAAGTGGCTAAATCCCCTTGAGTCAGTTGGCATTGAAACACGCTTTGCTCATTCTCCAAACAGAGCTTATCCAACACGGACGCCTGGTAGCCCCAGACGCGATACAAGTTCGCCAAACCTTGCTCAAGATTGATAGCGGAGTCGAGTGCCGTTTTCAGCTTATCTGGCAGCACGTGGTTGATCGTCGGTTCACGGTGCTGGATAGGGTGACTGCGGGCGACTTGCTGCATAATCAGATCATCAGCCCAAAGCGCCGCACTTTGATAACCCACAACACTCAACGCGATACCTATTGCAGCCGCAAACCAATAAGGTGCACCTGATGCTCTTGTCGAATGACGAGGGCGAGTGACTTGAAACGAAGGCTGGAAGCTCATCACCTCATCACAGGCACGCTGCACACTGTCATGGCTAGGCTTTAGCTCACCGCTCGAGTAGGCATGACGCAGCGCCGCGTCACACACCAAGTTGATCAACCTTGGGATCCCTTGCGTTTGTGTGGCGATCCACTTGAGCGAGCGCGAAGAGAAAAGATCAGGATCGCCGCCGGCGAGTGTCAGCCGATGACGAACATAGTTCGCGGTTTCGGCACCGTCTAGAGGGAGCAAATGGTAGCGGCCCGTGATCCTTTGCGCCAACTGACGCAAGATCGGCATTTGCAATTTTTGCTGTAACTCAGGCTGACCAATTAATAACACTTTCAATAGCTTGTGCTGCTCGGTTTCAAGGTTGGTCAATAGGCGCAGCTGCTCAAGCACTTGCGCACTGAGGTGCTGAGCTTCATCAATCACCAACAAGGTTTGTCGACCTTGCGCGTAACTCTCAATTAAAAACTGGTGGATGGCCTGACTCAATTGCTTCAGTGAGGCGTCATGAGAATAGGCAATGGAGAACTCATCACAGATGGCTTCTAGCAACTCTGATTCGGAAAAGGTTGGGTTGAGTATAAAACCGGCTTGCAGGCGTCCTTGATCGACGATCGCATCCAAATCATCCAACATCGCCTTGGCTACTGTGGTTTTGCCCGTCCCCACTTCTCCGGTTAACATGGCAAAACCGCCCCCTTCCCCTAAACCAGAGGTAAGGCGAAAGATCGCTTCCTTGTGACGCTGGCTGAGATAGAGAAAACGAGAGCTAGGCACAATCGAGAAAGGGAGCTCATGAAAAGCAAAATGGTGTTTGTACATGCATCTCGTCTCTGGGTGGGTGGCGACTATTTGTTGCTGGGCATTTGTTGATAAGAAAAGTACCATTGCACACCCAATTAGCCAACGGCTATGTTTTAAAATGAGAAGGAGTGGCCATGAAACGATACCTTGTCGGTGGCGCGGTACGCGATCACCTGCTCAATATTGACGTTTACGATCAGGATTGGGTGATCGTTGGGGCCACACCCGATGATCTTATCGCGCAAGGCTACACCCCCGTGGGTAAAGAGTTCCCTGTCTTTCTGCACCCCAAGACGAAGCAAGAGTACGCGCTTGCGCGTACAGAGCGGAAAACCGGTGCGGGCTACACTGGCTTTGATTGCTACTTCGCACCGGATGTCACGCTCGAAGAGGATTTACGCCGCCGCGATTTGACCATTAACGCCATCGCGCAAGACAGTGAGGGACAGCTGATTGATCCCTACGGTGGTCTAAACGACATCGAACTGCGCCAACTTCGTCATGTCTCAGAGGCGTTTGTGGAAGATCCGCTGCGCGTGTTAAGAGTTGCTCGATTCGCAGCAAAACTCCATCATTTAGGCTTTGAGGTTGCTCAAGAGACGCTCGGTTTGATGCGCTCCATTGCCGAGTCGGGAGAACTGTCTCAACTTACCCCTGAGCGAATCTGGCTGGAGTGGCAAAAGTCGCTCACCACAGAGAACCCGCACATTTTTCTTTCCGTACTGCGCGAATGCGGTGCGCTCGCAGTCGTGCTGCCCGAACTAGACGCTCTATTTGGCGTACCGCAACCAGAGCAATGGCACCCAGAAATCGATACTGGTATCCACACGCTAATGGTCGCTGAGCGTGCGGCGCGCTTGTCGCCTTCTGCAAGCGTGCGTTTTGCCGCTCAAGTGCATGACCTCGGCAAAGGGGTCACGCCAAAAAATGAGTGGCCGAGTCATAAACTGCACTGTCATACCGGACTCAAGTTGATTAGAGATCTATGTGAGCGGGTAAAGATTCCCAATGAATACCGCGACTTGGCGTTGCTCGTCTGCCAATACCACTCCAATATTCATCGCGCCGCTGAGCTCAAGCCGGCAACGCTACTCAAAGTGCTCGATACCTTTGACGTCTGGCGAAAGCCTGAACGATTAGACGATATCCTGCTCTGCTGCATGGCAGATAGCCAGGGAAGAAAAGGCTTTGAGACCGCACCCTATCCACAAAAACTATGGTTCGAACAAGCCTACCAAGCGGCGCTGAGCGTTGAAGTCAAAGACATCATTGCCGCTGGTTATCAAGGTGCAGAGATTCGCCAAGCGCTCAATCAACGCCGCGTCGAAGCGATTGCCCAAAGCAAAGCGAAGCGTCTCTCTAGTGACCAAAACGAAGAGTAGATGCTTAAAAGAAAAATCGTCACCGAAACGAAAAAAGCCTAAGCAACAAGGCTTAGGCTTTCCACTCTACACAGAGTAACGGTTATGCGCTTTGCTCATTGAGTTCCCGCTCATCCGCTTTCTGTTTTAACAAGCGACTGGTAATCGTACCGGCTGTCATCGCGCCTGAGACATTGAGCGCTGTACGTGCCATATCAATCAACGGCTCAATCGAGATCAATAGTGCAGCAATTGTTACCGGCAGCCCCATCGCAGGCAACACAATCAGTGCAGCAAAGGTCGCGCCGCCACCTACACCAGCAATACCGAATGAGCTAATAGTAATGATCGCCACCAACGACAGGATAAAGTTGATGTCCATTGGGTTGATACCAACCGTCGGCGCGACCATCACAGCCAACATCGCCGGATAGATACCCGCACAACCATTTTGACCAATAGTGGCACCAAATGAGGCGGATAAGTTGGCAATCGCAGGCGGCACTTTTAATTTGCTGATTTGCGCTTCAACGTTCAATGGAATGGTCGCTGCCGAGCTGCGTGACGTGAAAGCAAAGGTCAATACTGGCCAGATCTTAGTGAAGTACTCTTTCGGGCTCACGCCAACAAAAGAGACCAACACACCATGCACAAGGAACATCAACGCAATCGCAAAGTAAGAGGCGATGATAAAGCCCAGCAGATTAAGAATATCACTCGCACTTGAGGTCGCGACCACTTTGGCCATCAAAGCGGCAATACCGTAAGGCGTCAGAGCCATGATCATTTTCACTAGGCGCATGACAATGGATTGCACAGCTTCAACAAAGGTACGAATCGGCGCCGCCAGTTCGGTTTTTTCCAACATCACCTTACGCGCGGCAACGCCAGAAAGGATACCGAAGATCACCACGGCGATAATCGAGGTCGAACGCGCACCCGTCAGATCAGCAAAGGGGTTGGTTGGAATAAAGCTGACTAACATCTGGGGAATCGTCAGGTCACTGACACGATCCATTCGACCTTCTAAGGCAGACAGACGCGCCGCTTCACGCGAACCTTCTGTTAAGCCTTCCGCAGAAAGACCAAAGCCTTGCGTCACTGCAATACCAATCAAAGCAGAAATCGCGGTGGTAAACAGCAGCACGCCAATGGTTAAGCCACTAATTTTGCCAAGGGAGGCCGAGTTCTCAAGCTTCACTACCGCCGCAAACATTGAGACCAGTACCAAAGGCATGATGACCATTTGCAGCAAACCAACATAACCGCGGCCAACCACATTGATCCAGTCTAGGCTCGCACCAATCGCTAGGCTACCTTCACCGTAAATCAGCTGTAACGCTAAACCAAATCCACTACCTAGCACCAATCCAATCAGCACTTGTCTTGATAGTGTTGCGCCTTTTCTTTGCTGAAGATTCAAGAAGAAAAGAAGCGCTGCAAATACCACTAAATTTGCAATCACTGCGACACTCATGATGTTTCCTTTTTAACCAACGTTGTTATTTGAATAATGTAAGACAAATACGGTAACGGTTTGTTGGCAAAATAGAAAATACTCAATTTCCATTATCTAGATACTTTAGTTATAGAACTGAGTGCATAATGAGCAATGATGTAAACAGGTCGTAAATATCATTGATATTGTGGATAGAAAAACAAAAACGCTCCACCGAAGGGAGCGTTTCCAAAAAGCGTTAAAGCTAAGCCTTAATCAATAAAGAATTAAGCTTGACCTTTTACTTCTTTAAGACCGCTTCCTTGAAATATGGAGGTGCACGCTCACCGAGCGTTTCCAAAAAAAAACGCTCCACCGAAGTGGAGCGTTTCTAAAGAGCTTTAAAGCTAGACCTTATTCAATAAAGAATTAAGCTTGGCCTTTTACTTCTTTAAGACCGTTGAAAGGTGCACGCTCACCTAGCGCTTCCTCGATACGGATTAGCTGGTTGTACTTAGCAACACGGTCAGAACGGCTCATAGAACCCGTCTTGATTTGACCTGCAGCAGTACCTACCGCTAGATCAGCGATAGTTGCATCTTCAGTTTCGCCGCTGCGGTGAGAGATTACAGCTGTGTAACCTGCGTCTTTAGCCATCTTGATTGCAGCTAGAGTCTCAGTTAGAGAACCGATTTGGTTGAACTTGATAAGGATAGAGTTAGCTACGCCTTTCTCGATACCTTCAGCAAGGATCTTAGTGTTAGTAACGAATAGATCGTCACCTACTAGTTGAAGCTTGTCACCTAGTAGTTCAGTTTGGTGCTTGAAGCCAGTCCAGTCAGACTCGTCTAGACCATCTTCGATAGAAACGATTGGGAACTTGCTTGCTAGCTCAGCTAGGTAGTGGTTGAACTCTTCAGAAGTGAAGGTTTTACCTTCGCCTTTCATGTTGTAGATGCCAGCTTCTTTGTCGAAGAACTCAGATGCAGCACAGTCCATAGCTAGAGTTACGTCTTTACCTAGTTCGTAACCTGCCGCTGCAACCGCTTCTGCGATCACTTCTAGCGCTTCAGCGTTAGACTTAAGGTTTGGAGCGAAACCACCTTCGTCACCCACTGCAGTGCTGTAGCCTTTAGACTTAAGAACTTTAGCTAGGTTGTGGAATACTTCAGCACCGATACGTAGACCTTCTTTTAGAGTCTTAGCGCCAACTGGTTGGATCATGAACTCTTGGATGTCAACGTTGTTGTCTGCGTGCTCACCACCGTTGATGATGTTCATCATTGGTAGAGGCATAGAGAACTGACCAGCAGTACCGTTTAGCTCAGCGATGTGCTCGTATAGAGGCATGCCTTTCGCTGCTGCAGCAGCTTTAGCGTTCGCTAGAGAAACCGCTAGGATTGCGTTTGCACCGAACTTAGATTTGTTCTCAGTGCCGTCTAGCTCGATCATGATTGCGTCGATAGCCGCTTGGTCTTTCGCGTCTTTACCTGTTAGAGCAGTTGCGATTTCGCCGTTTACTGCTTCAACAGCTTTAAGAACACCTTTACCTAGGAAACGTGCTTTGTCACCGTCACGTAGCTCAAGAGCTTCGCGAGAACCAGTAGATGCGCCAGATGGAGCAGCAGCCATACCTACGAAACCGCCTTCTAGGTGTACTTCAGCTTCTACAGTTGGGTTACCACGTGAGTCGATGATTTCACGACCTAGAACTTTAACGATCTTAGACATTAATGTTTCCTCTCGTTCAAATATAAATGTCAAATTTAAAAGGCAGCAGCACAACCTTCGCCGCCGCCCGTATCCTTTTTACTTACTTCTCAAACTCGCCGCGTGAGTGCTGACCAGCGGCTTTCACGAAACCTGCGAATAATGGGTGACCATCACGAGGCGTCGATGTGAATTCTGGGTGGAACTGAGCCGCAACGAACCATGGGTGCGCTGGGTTTTCAATCATTTCCACCAGCTTCTTGTCTGCAGAAAGACCAGAGACCTTCAAGCCCGCTTTTTCAATTTGTGGTCGAAGGACGTTGTTCACTTCGTAACGGTGACGGTGACGTTCATGAATCGTCGCGCTACCGTATAGCTCGCGAGCCTTAGTTCCTTTCTCTAAGTGACATAGCTGAGAGCCAAGACGCATAGTACCACCAAGATCCGACGTTTCGGTACGTTCTTCAACTTTACCTTCACCGTCGACCCACTCAGTGATCAAGCCTACCACAGGGTATTTCGTCTCTTTATTAAATTCTGTTGAATGCGCGCCTTCCATGCCCGCAACGTTACGAGCGTATTCAATCAACGCGACTTGCATACCAAGACAGATACCAAGGTAAGGGACATTGTTTTCACGCGCGTATTGCGCTGCGCGAATCTTACCTTCGATACCACGGTCACCAAAACCGCCCGGTACTAGAATAGCGTCAAGACCGGCAAGCACTTCAACTCCTTTAGTCTCAACATCTTGTGAATCTACGTATTTAATGGTGACGTTCAAGCGGTTTTTCAAGCCAGCATGCTTAAGCGCTTCGTTGACTGATTTGTACGCGTCCGGCAGTTCGATGTATTTACCGATCATACCGATGGTCACTTCGCCCGTTGGGTTCGCTTCTTCATAGATAACCTGCTCCCATTCAGACAGGTCTGCTTCTGGAGCGTCGATACCAAAACGTGCACACACAAGATCATCAAGACCTTGCGATTTGATCAGTTGAGGGATCTTGTAGATCGAATCCACATCCTTCATCGAAATCACCGCTTTCTCAGGAACGTTACAGAAAAGGGCAATTTTCTTACGCTCGTTCGCTGGGATCATGCGATCGCTACGACAAACCAGAATATCAGGTTGGATACCGATAGAGAGCAGCTCTTTCACTGAGTGCTGAGTCGGCTTGGTTTTCACTTCACCCGCCGCAGCAAGGTAAGGGACTAGCGTCAAGTGCATGAACATCGCACGTTCACGGCCGAGTTCAACAGCAAGCTGACGAATCGCTTCCATAAACGGCAATGACTCGATGTCACCGACCGTACCACCAACTTCAACGATAGCCACATCGTGCCCTTCAGAACCGGCAATAACACGGTCTTTGATGGCGTTAGTGATGTGAGGGATAACTTGAATGGTGGCACCTAGGTAGTCACCACGACGCTCTTTGCGAAGCACGTCTGCGTAAACACGACCGGCAGTAAAGTTATTGCGCTTAGTCATCTTGGTGCGAATGAAACGCTCATAGTGACCAAGATCTAGGTCGGTCTCTGCGCCATCTTCCGTGACGAACACTTCACCGTGCTGAGTTGGGCTCATGGTGCCCGGGTCAACGTTGATGTAAGGGTCAAGCTTCATCATGGTCACTTTAAGACCACGAGCTTCTAGAATAGCGGCTAGAGATGCAGCTGCAATACCTTTACCTAGAGAGGATACAACCCCGCCAGTAACAAAAATGTAATTTGTCGTCATGTTTAACCTGAAATTGGTTGAATGAGGGAAATGGAATTCTTCTGGACGGGACGAAAATATACCAGAAGACCCTAACCGCCACAACGTGAAATCTATCACACTGTGATTTTTTCTTTTTTGCTTCAAATCAAATTCACACGACGGCTGACTGTACTCAGACGAATTCGCGTGATTACTCTGAGCGAGTATTTTTTTCCGCCGCTTTTACTTCATCCCACAGAGCATCAAGCGCCTCTAAGGGTAACTGTTCTAGCGTCTTATTCTGCGCCGCAACGCGTGATTCTACGCCTTTAAAGCGACGCACAAACTTAAGATTCGCCTTACTCAATGCCGATTCTGGGTCATGACCGAGGTGACGAGCAAGATTCACCACCGCAAACAGCAAATCACCGAGCTCCATCTCGACCTTGTCATCTTGCACCGAGACTTGGACCGCTTCCGCGACGACTTCATCGACCTCCTCGCGTACTTTATCCACCACGGGTCCTAAAGTGTCCCAATCAAAACCCACTTTGGCGCACTTTTTCTGAATTTTTGTAGCACGAGAAAGCGCCGGTAGAGAAGCTGGTATTGAGTCTAGGATACTTTGTTCATTTTTGCCTAGTTGCGCTTTCTCTTTGGCTTTTTCCGCCTCCCAATTGGCGTTAATTTCCTCGTCGCTGGCAAACTCCGCTTGACCAAAGACATGCGGGTGACGGCGCGTGAGTTTTTCATTCACTGTGTCGACCACCTCAGAAAAATCAAACAATTGCTGCTCTTTAGCCAGTTGACTGTAGAAAATCACCTGGAACAACAGATCGCCAAGCTCTTCTTTTAGATTGGTCCAATCGCGGTTGTGAATCGCATCCACCACTTCATAGGTTTCTTCAATGGTGTGCGGCACTATGGTGTCGAAAGACTGCTTTAAATCCCATGGGCAGCCGTGTTCTGGATCACGCAGCTTGGCCATGATTTGCTCTAATTGTTCAATTGGATGACTCATGCCTCTCCCTCACAAAATGAAAAGGTGAGCAGCATAACCACTCACCTTCGAACTGTTGGTCGCGCTTAACGCGCATTGTCAATAATTGCTACGGATTCCGGTTAGCCCAAACGTTTAACGCTCATCACGTCTCGGATCTGTTCCACACGTTTGATCACCCGTGATAACACCTCGATGTTGTTCACTTCAAGATCAAAATCCATGATCGATAACTGTTTACGGTAGTCGACGCGATTCTTCATGCTGGTCACTTTGATTTTCTCATTAGCAAACAGCGTAGTGATGTCTTTTAACAGCCCACCGCGCTCCATCGCCTCAACACGGACGGTGAGAATGTAGGAGCCCACAAAACCGCTGCCCCAAACGGTATCAATAATACGTTCTGGTGCATGGTGCCTTAACTCATCAAGCTGCTCACAATCGGCGCGATGTACTGAAATGCCACGGCCCTGGGTGATATAACCGCAGATTTCATCGCCCGGGATTGGCTGACAGCATCGAGCGAGGTGAGTCATCAAGTTGTCGACCCCTTCGACCACAACCGCATCCTTCTTAGGGCGGCTCTGAGCCGGCGCTTTGTGCTCTGCTTCTTGGAGCTTTTCTAGTGCTTGCTTGTCTTCTTCTTCAGCGGTGGGCTTGTTCACCAACGCATTGATATGATTAATGATCTGGTTAATCCGCAAATCACCACTGCCCACCCCAACAAACAGTTCATCGGTCGAGTTAACGTTGAAGCGCTTCAGCGAGTAACGCTCGGCGTCTTTTAACGTCGCACCAATTTTCGCCAGTTCCACCTCGAGAATCTCGCGCCCCGCCTCGAGGTTTTTCTCACGAGACTGCTTGCGGAACCAAGCATTGATCTTCGCGCGTGCTCGCCCTGAGGTCACAAACCCCATCGACGGGTTTAACCAGTCGCGCGATGGGTTGGGCTCTTTAGCGGTAATGATCTCCACTTGATCGCCCATCGACAATTTATGGGTAAAAGGTACGATACGGCCCGCTACTTTGGCACCAATACAGCGATGCCCCACTTCTGAGTGAATGTGGTAAGCAAAATCGAGCGGAGTCGCGCCCATCGGTAAGTCGACGACATCGCCACGCGGAGTAAAGGCATAGACGCGGTCATCAAACACTTGGCTGCGCACTTCATCCAACATCTCACCCGAGTCGGACATCTCCTCTTGCCAATCAAGCAGTTTGCGTAGCCAGGTAATTTTCTCATCGTACCCACTGCGACCAGCGCCGCCCTCTTTGTATTTCCAGTGCGCGGCCACGCCAAGTTCAGAATCTTCGTGCATCTGCTTGGTGCGGATCTGAATCTCGATGGTCTTGCCTTCTGGGCCGAGAATTACGGTGTGAATGGATTGGTAGCCATTCGGTTTTGGGTTTGCGACATAGTCATCAAACTCACTGGGCAGGTGTTTGTATTTGGTGTGCACCATCCCCAGTGCGGCGTAACAGTCTTGCAGTTTATCGGCGATGATGCGCACTGCGCGCACGTCAAACAGCTCATCGAACGCCAAATTTTTCTTCTGCATTTTGCGCCAGATGCTATAGATGTGCTTGGGACGCCCGCTCACTTCCGCGTTGATGCCCGCCTCTTTCATTTCATCGGAGAGATCATCGACAAAATCTTTGATGTACTGCTCACGGACAATGCGTCGCTCAGAGAGCTGCTTCGCAATCTGTTTGTAGGTTTCCGGTTGCTGGTAACGAAAGGCGTAGTCTTCAATTTCCCACTTCAACTGACCGATACCCAAACGGTTGGCCAGTGGTGCGTAGATATTCGCACACTCTTTCGCTGCAGCGCGGCGCACTTCATCGGGCGCTTTCTTTACTTCAATGAGGTTGCAGATTCGCTCAGCTAACTTAATGATTACGCAGCGAAAGTCATCAACCATCGCCAGTAGCATTCGGCGGACATTGTCCACCTGCGCCGATGCAGCGCTGCCTTCCATGGTGATGTTGAGCTGGCCAAGTGCCGCCATCTCTTCTACGCCATCAATCAGTTTGATGGTTTCTTTGCCAAAGTCTTCTTCAAAGGCATCACGCGCGTAGGCACCAGCCGAGACGAGCGGAAACAGCAGCGCCGCCACTAAGGTGGCTTTGTCCATCGACAGCGTGATTAAAATTTCGATCATTTCACGGCCACGCCATAGCAGCAGTGGGCCTTGTTCATTACCCTCAAGTACCTTTTCACACTGGCGGTACACTTCTTTTAAGCGCTGGGCAATTTTTGCGTCCTGATTCAGGCTCGCAATCCATTTTTCTAGCTCAAACTGTTCGTCTTGATTTAAGTGTGCGCTTCTTACCGCAACCATCTCTATCGTCCTAGTTTTTTTATTTTTTTAACCTCGCCCAACGGGCGGGTCTAATCCTTAACAAATAACGCCATTGATTCTAAATGGCTGGTATGGGGGAACATATCCAACATCGCGAGTTTTTCTAATTGGTAGCCCTGCTCGAGAAGGCTTTGCGAATCCCTTGCTAGGGTAGCAGGATTGCAAGAAACATAAACGACACGAGTCGCACCCAAGGCAGAAAGTTGTTCTACGATACCACTCGCGCCCGCTCGTGCTGGGTCGAGCAACACTTTATCGAACTTTTCGCCCGCCCAGGCGTTATTTGCGATGGGCAGCTCCAAATTCGCTTGGAAAAACTCGACATTGGAGAGTTGATTAAGCGCCGCATTGTTCGCCGCTTTCTCAACCATCGCCTCCACACCTTCAACACCAACCACATGCGCAACCTGCTTAGCGATTGGCAAGCTAAAGTTGCCTAGACCGCAAAACAGATCCAACACACGATCGCTGTCGCTCAACGTTAGCCACGCCATTGCCTGTTGGACCATTTGCGCGTTGACCTTCTGATTGACCTGAATAAAGTTATTTGGTTCAAACGCAATAGTCACGCCTGCTTCTTGGTAGACCCCTGCCTCGCCCTTCACCAACTTCAACTGATGACTTTCCGGCATCAGGTAAAGCGTGATGTGGTGAGTGGTCGCAAAGGCGATCAACGCCGCCTCTTCACTCTCGGCCAGCGGCTTGAGATGTCTTACAACCAGAATATTGACGTTGTCTCCCTTCACCAACTCCACATGGCCAAGGTGCTCTGGCTGACTGAACTCCGACAACAAGGCATACAGCGGCGCCATTAACGCGCTCAGCTCTGGCGTCAATACTGGGCAATCGGTCAGTGTGATGATCTCTTGGCTCTGTTTTTTACGAAAACCAAACTGTAACTGACGCTGCTTTTTATCCCACTTGATACTGATGCGCGCGCGGCGGCGATAGCCTTGCTCATCCCCAGAAATCAGCGCTGAGAGCGCTGCATCCTGTCCGCTGAATTTGCGCATCAACTGCGCCAAGGTGCGCGATTTATGCGCTTGTTGATCGGCGTTAGAGAGGTGCTGCATGTTACAGCCGCCACACATGTCATAATGCGGGCAAAATGGCGCAATACGCTCTGGGCTAGGCGTGAGAACTTTGATCAATTTGGCACGCGCGTACTTGGCTTTGCTTTCCGTCAGTTGAATCAATACCTCTTCTTTAGGCAGAGCGCCTTCAATAAAAATCGGCTTTTTATTTTGGTATGCCATGCCCGCACCGTGGTGATCGAGTTTCTCGACCAGAACAGATTGATGCTTAGTATTGAGTTGAGTTTTCTTTTTAGGTTGGAAGAAACGCGCCATGTGCCGTGCCTATTTCGCAGTCAACAGACTGTATTTGCTCTAATTACAGTGTCGATTCCCGCTTTTACAGCAGAATCATTGTGTGAGCCGACCGAGTTGATTATGCTTAAACCTTCGGCGGCTTCTATTTATGGAAGTTATTTTCCCATATCCACACCACGATGTTTAGACAATAATGACCAGATATGGCTTACGCGCCCGCGTTATTTCTCTTACTCTCGCCCCCACATTGATCATCGGGCTTCTACTGACCGCCTTCTTTTCCTTTAATCGCTATCACGATTTGGAAACTCAGGTCATCAATTCAGGTTTAAATATCGTTGAGCCTTTGGCGATTGCCAGTGAAGATGGGCTTCGCAACAACAGCCGCGAAGCCGTCAGGCGTATCATCAGCTTTGCGCATCGTAAGAACTCGAAATTTGTCCGCAGTATTGCCGTGTTTGATTACAAGCACGATCTGTTCGTGACCTCGAACTTTCACCCAAACTTCGAGTCGCTGACCTTTCCAAAACAAGAGCCCATCCCGCTGCTACTCACCTCTGATTTGCGCGACAACACCTTAATTCTTCGCGCGCCCGTTATCTCTGAGGCGGGCTTAACCGCCACACTCGAAGGGCAAAGTACCACACCAGCACTCGGCTATGTCTCGATTGAGCTCGATCTCTCTTCGCTGCGCTTGCAGCAGTATCAAGAGATTTTTGCCGCTGCGTTAGTGTTGCTCGTCGGACTCGGCCTATCCGCCGTCTTCGCCTACCGCTTGATGTACGACGTGACCCGTCCGATCTCTCACATGAAAAACATGGTGGATCGCATTCGTCGTGGGCATTTGGATGTGCGTATCGAAGGCAAAATGCACGGCGAGCTCGACTCGTTGAAAAACGGCATCAACGCAATGGCGGTCTCGCTGTCGGAATACCATGTGGAAATGCAGCACAGCATCGACCAAGCCACTTCCGATCTGCGCGAAACCCTTGAGCAGCTTGAGATCCAAAACGTCGAGCTCGATATTGCGAAAAAACGCGCTCAAGAAGCGGCGCGAGTGAAATCCGAGTTTCTGGCAAACATGTCACACGAGTTAAGAACGCCGCTAAATGGTGTGATCGGTTTTACTCGCCAGATGTTGAAAACCAAACTCACCAACAGCCAAACCGATTACTTGCAGACCATCGAGCGTTCCGCCAACAACTTGCTCAACATCATCAATGACATCCTCGATTTCTCGAAACTTGAAGCGGGTAAGCTGGCGCTGGAGAATATTCCTTTTGAGTTCCAAGAGTCGCTGGAAGAGGTGGTCAGCCTACAAGCCACCAGCGCCCATGAGAAAGGGCTAGAGTTGACGCTCAAAGTGGATCCGAAAATTCCGGCGGGTCTCGCTGGCGATCCGCTGCGCATCCAACAAGTGTTGACCAACCTGGTGGGCAACTCCATCAAGTTTACTGAGCGTGGCAACATCGATATCAGCGTCGAACTTCGCTCACAGCGCGATGACGTGGTCGAGTTGCAATTTATGGTGCGTGATACGGGAATCGGTATCTCAGAGCGTCAACAAGCGCAGCTTTTCCAAGCCTTTAGTCAAGCAGACGCCAGCATCTCGCGCCGCTATGGTGGCACCGGGCTTGGGCTAGTCATCACGCAGAAACTCGTCAGTCAAATGGGCGGTGAAATCAGCCTAACCAGTCGCTTGCACCAAGGCTCTACCTTCTGGTTTACCCTGAGGTTGCATGTCACCGATATGCCGGTGAGCGATCTCATCGAAGCGCAAACCCTAGCGCAGCGCCAGTTGCTGCTAATCGAACCTAATATGCAAGCGGCCTCGATCGTACAAAACATGTTGACTCGCGAGGGCTTGTCGGTCACTTACCGCTCGTCGATGCCTGAAGAAGCCGCCAGCTATGATTACGTACTGCTCAATCTGGCTCCGAGCCAAGATAACACCGTTAGCGAAGTGGAAAGCTTGGTGGAACGCGCCATGGCCTACGCGCCGCACGTTGTCCTCGGCATGCCAAGTACCGCCCTTGCTTTGTCTGATCACTTGATTCAAAAGTATCAAGTTCACTGCATCACCAAACCATTGTCACGCCGTAAGCTTCTACAGACGTTAGCCGCGAACCAAGAGGCGCTACCTATACTGGAGCCCAATACGCCTGTCAGCACCGATAAATTGCCACTGACGGTGATGGCGGTGGATGATAATCCCGCGAACTTGAAACTCATCACCGCCCTACTCAAAGAGCGCGTTGAGCGAGTGATCACCTGTAGCAATGGCGAAGACGCCGTCGTGCAGGCGGAACATCAGCATTTTGATATGATCCTTATGGACATTCAAATGCCGAAAATGGATGGGGTTACCGCCTCCAAAGCGATTAAAAAACTGCCGCTCAATGAGCAGACTCCGGTGATCGCTGTCACCGCTCATGCCATGCTAGGCGAGCGCGACCGCCTACTCAAAGCCGGCATGGATGACTACCTCACCAAACCAATAGAAGAGCATGTATTGCAGCAGGTGTTGATGCACTGGAACCCCAATGCCACTGTGCAAGAGTTGGAAAAGCTCGATCTTTCAGTCCACACAACACCGGATGTGCAGAGCACACCGTCCACGAGTGATAGCCAAATCGTCATTGACTGGCCCGCCGCGCTGAAGCAATCCGCCAACAAAGCCTCGCTTGCCAAAGAGATGTTGCAAATGCTGGTCGACTACATTCCCGAGGTCAATTCGGTTGTCGAACAGGCGCTCACGGGGGATGGGGATGAAGAAGGTCGAGAGAATCTGATTCATCATGTCCACAAACTGCATGGCAGCAGTTCATATTGCGGTGTACCACGTCTTAAGTCGATTTGCGCGACACTAGAGAAAGCGCTGCGCTCAGACGCGAGTATTGAAGAGGTGGAGCCGGAGCTGTTTGAGTTGCAAGATGAGATGGAAAAAGTGACCGAGGCGTCGGCCCACTACCTAGCACTTAATTAGGTCTCGGCCTGACATCAGGCCGATTCGTAAATCACCGTCGCCATCGCATAGTGGCGCTCATCAGAGATCGACAGGTGGACATGCGCCACCTGCTTTTGATTCGCCAATGCTAAAGCTTTATTGGCCAGCGTTAGGACAGGCGCACCGAGTTCGTCATTGCTGATGGTAAAGTCTTGAAAGGTCACGCCGAGCGCGATTCCCGTTCCCAATGCTTTTGACGCGGCTTCTTTCGCAGCGAAGCGTTTGGCGAGAAAACGCGCCTTCTGTTTAATGGCATGAAACGTATCGAGCTCAGGCGGCGTTAAGATTCGCTGGGCAAACGCATCACCACTGCGAGCGAGGGCTTTTTCCACTCGCTCGATTTCCGCAATGTCTGTGCCTAATCCTACGATCGCCATAGTGACTACTTTCTAGCTTCGACCATAATGGCCTTCATGTCAGCCACGGCTTTTGCCAAACCGTCAAAGGCCGCGCGGCCGATAATAGAGTGACCGATGTTCAACTCGTACATTTCTGGAATGGCCGCAATCGGAGCCACGTTGTGATAGGTGAGACCATGCCCGGCATTCACGGTAATGCCGAGATCGGCGGCGTAGCTGGCGCCTGCGGCGATCTTTTTCAGTTCGTCTTGTTGGTCTGCATCATTGGTTGCATCGGCATAGTGGCCGGTGTGCAGTTCAATGTAGGGTGCACCACACGCTTTTGCGGCGTCGATTTGCTGGCGATCGGCATCAATGAACAGAGAGACTTTAATGCCGGCGTCGGTGAGTTTTTGGGTCGCCGCTTTGATTTTCTCAAGTTGCCCCACCACATCCAGACCACCTTCTGTGGTCAGCTCTTCGCGTTTCTCTGGCACCAAGCAGACATACTCTGGCTGGGTTTGCAGCGCAATCTCGACCATTTCATCGGTAACGGCCATTTCCAGATTCATTCGCGTTTGAATCGTTTCACGTAAGATACGAACATCACGATCGTTGATGTGACGGCGATCTTCGCGTAGGTGGATGGTGATCCCATCTGCACCGGCGCGCTCAGCCACTTCTGCGGCATGGACAGGGTCTGGGTATTTTGTCCCGCGTGCGTTACGTAGAGTTGCGATGTGATCGATGTTCACGCCAAGGTAGATTGAGCTCATTATTCCATACTCCGTGCTCTGGGAACCCTTGCGATGAAAAGTTCCCTGCTTTTTAAAGGTTTGCCGCCAAGATACGGCTTTAAGGCCAGTCGTGTAAAGCGTTTTGCCGCTTTGAGTTGTTCTTTTGTGGTGAAGCGACGCTCGCTGATCGCGATCAGTTCATTGCCTAAAAACGTCAGGTTGTCGTTTCTCACTGAGGCAATGAATCCTTTCTGCTCGCGATAGCGATAGGTCATCTCCGGTGAGACTGGCTCGCCACTGCCCGCACAGTGTAAAAAATCCACGCCATACCCCATCGCCGACAGCAGCGCCAACTCAAAGCGGCGCAAGGCAGGCTCTGGATTCTCGCTTTGCGCCAACTCCGTCAACGCCTGCAGGTAGTCATGAAACAGGGCGGGCATCGCCACTTCGGCCATTAACACTCGGCCAATCAACTCATTGACGTACATAGCAGAATAGAGATGAATACCAAAGAGAGGGAGACCTAAACTGACCGGCTCGGCTTGGCGCAGTGTTTTCATTGAACCTTTGCCTGACCATTTCAATAGCAGTGGTGTGAAGGGTTGCAGCGCCCCTTTGAGGTTAGAACGTTTGCTGCGCGCGCCTTTTGCCATCAAGGTGATGCGGCCATACTCTTCACTGAATACGTCAAGAATCAGGCTCGATTCACTGTAGGGTCGGCGATGAAGTACAAAGCAGCGTTGTAAACCTTCTGATGACATAGCCTTTGATCACAACAGACACGAGGTTGCGATCCTTCGTCAACCCTGTGAGGAGAGTGCTCTCTTAGCGAAGCGCTAAGAGAGCCAACGGTTAAAGATCGTCGATGTAACCGAGAGAGCGTAGGGCACGCTCGTCATCCGCCCAACCCGATTTCACTTTGACCCACGTTTCTAAGTAGACCTTACGGCCAAACAGTTCTTCCATATCAAGGCGCGCTTCGCGACCAATCGTCTTGATTTTCTCGCCGCCTTTGCCGATGACCATTTTTTTCTGGCCACTGCGCTCCACCAAGATCAGTGCGTTGATGTGGAAACCGTCGGTGTCTGGATTGTAATCGAAACGCTCGATTTCCACCGTCACCGAATAAGGCAACTCTTCGCCAGTAAAGCGCATCAACTTTTCACGCACAATTTCAGACGCCATAAAGCGCTGAGAGCGGTCAGTCACATACTCTTCAGGGAAGTGATGGGCCGCTTTAGGTAAGTGTTCACGGACATGCTTGCGCAGCACATCAATGTTTTTACCGTGTTTGGCCGAAATCGGTACCACATCGACGAATTCCATCTTCTTCGACAGATCCATCATGTGCAGCATCACTTCGTTGCGGTCTTGAACGTTGTCGACTTTGTTGACACAAAGCACAACAGGGAAGTTCGACTTCTGCAACTTGGTGAGCACCATCTCATCGTCTTTGGTCCAGTGGGTGCCATCAACGAGGAAAAACACCAGATTGACATCACTCAATGAAGAGTTGGCCGCGCGGTTCATCAAACGGTTGATGGCGCGTTTCTCTTCAATGTGTAGCCCTGGGGTATCGACATAAATCGCTTGGTAATCCCCTTCTGTGTCCACACCCATGATACGGTGGCGCGTGGTCTGAGGTTTACGTGAAGTTATCGAAATTTTTTGACCTAGAATGCGATTCAGCAGTGTCGATTTGCCAACATTCGGTCGGCCAACAATGGCAATAAAACCACAGTGTTGGCTCTCTGGCGACGCGGTTTCACCACTTGATGAAAAGAACGCATCGATATCAAATTCGTTGTTGTCGGTTGAGTCAGTCATTGTTAAGTTGCTCTAGCGCTAATTCCGCAGCCGCTTGTTCTGCCTTGCGGCGGCTGGTGCCTTTGCCAATGACAGGATCTCCGATGCCTGCCACTTCACACGAAACCGTAAATTGCTGGTTGTGTGCTTCACCTTTAATAGTAGTCACTGTATAGACAGGAAGCGGTTTTCTTCGCCCTTGCAGAAATTCTTGCAAACGCGTCTTGGGATCTTTTTGCGATACCCCCGGCTTAATGGCATCCAAACGACTCTGGTACCAGCTGAGTATAATTCTACGGACCACTTCAATATCGCTATCCAAGTATATCGCCCCAATGATCGCCTCTACGGCATCGGCAAGAATGGAATCACGACGGAAACCGCCACTTTTTAACTCACCTGGACCTAATTTTAAGTGATCTCCGAGTTCGAATTCTCGACCCAGTTCCGCTAGCGTATTGCCACGCACTAAGGTCGCACGCATACGGCTCATGTCCCCTTCGTTCACTTTAGGGAAGCGGTGATAAAGATCGTCAGCAATGACAAAACTTAAAATTGAATCGCCCAGAAACTCAAGACGCTCATTGTGTTTTCCATTTGCGCTGCGGTGTGTCAGCGCAAGTTGGAGTAACTCGGCATCGTTGAACGGATAGCCGAGTCTGTTTTCTAGATTAGTGATTGGAGAATTCATGCTCTCTCGATAGTTTGTGCTTTAAACAAGCTAGTTAATGCCACCAATGCGGTTAAAACGCACACCAGTTGGAATCCAAGTCGGCAAGACACTGTCTGCACCACGATCAAACTCAAAACTGATCCAAATTGCAACGGCCTTGCCAACGAGGTTGGCCTCTGGAACAAAGCCCCAGTAGCGGCTGTCAGCACTGTTGTCACGGTTATCACCCATGACAAAATAGTGCCCTTGCGGTACGACCCACTCGTTCACACCACTGCGTGGCTGATACGCCGACACGCGATCACGACGAAGAGGGTTAACCAAAATTTGATGCTCCACTTCACCCAACTCTTCATTCAGTTGGATAAGTGGTACGCCGTCTTGAATAAACGGACTCTCTACCACATTCGATAATCCCACTTGGCGGCAAGTGCTCTCACCTTGTGGCTGAATGCAGATCTCTTTTTTGCTGCTGTAACGCACGGTATCACCCGGAAGGCCGACCACGCGTTTGATGTAATCGATGCTCGGTTGTGGTGGATACTTAAAGACGACCGTATCACCGCGCTCCGGTTTGCCTGTTTCCACCAGTTGTGTACGCCAAACGGGATCTTTGAGTCCATAAGCGTATTTCTCAACCAGGATAAAGTCGCCGACTAATAGCGTTGGCATCATGGAGCCTGATGGAATCTGAAACGGCTCATAAATGAACGAGCGCAGCACCAACACAATCGCAATCACGGGGAAGATGGAGACACTGTTCTCGATCCACCAAGGCTGCTTTTTCACTTTGGCTAACGTCGCGTCATCCAAACCTGTGGTTTGTGCTTCGATATCCATCACTTGGCGTTGACGCTGCTTAGCAAAAACCAGCTTCTCCAGTAGCCAAACAATACCTGTCACCAAAGTGACGATGACTAGGATGAGTGAAAATGTGTTCGCCATTGACTTCCCTTATCTCAAAAATACGAAAGTGAAAGGGTAACCCCTTTCACTCAAAACGTTGGCGCCAAAGCAAGTCAACATCGCCGACCCACTAGCGCGCTCAATCTTTACCGGTGGGCAAACTTAATCTTTGCCTACGTGCAGAATAGCAAGGAACGCTTCTTGTGGCAGCTCGACGTTACCGATCTGCTTCATACGCTTCTTACCCTCTTTTTGCTTCTTCAGTAGTTTCTTCTTACGACTCACGTCACCACCGTAACACTTAGCGATAACGTTTTTACGCAACTGCTTCACCGTAGAACGAGCGATGATGTGGTTACCGATCGCCGCTTGAATCGCAATATCAAACATCTGACGTGGAATGAACTCTTTCATTTTTTCCACCAGCTGACGGCCGCGAGTTTGCGATTGATCTTTGTGCGTGATTAGCGCCAGCGCGTCGACTTTATCACCGTTGAGCAGTACATCCACACGTACCATGTTAGACGCTTCAAAGCGTTGGAAGTTGTAATCCAGAGAAGCGTAACCACGTGAGGTAGACTTCAAGCGGTCGAAGAAATCAAGCACCACCTCTGCCATCGGGATATCGTAAGTCACCGCCACTTGGTTGCCGTGGTACACCATATCCACTTGAACGCCGCGCTTTTCAACACACAAGGTAATCACGTTACCTAAGTAATCAGAAGGCACCAAAATATTACAACGTGCAATTGGCTCACGAATCTCTTCGATATCGTTGATCGCCGGCAGTTTTGCTGGGCTATCCACATAGATCAGCGTGTCGTCGGTCTTTTCCACTTCGTACACTACGGTTGGCGCAGTGGTGATAAGATCAAGATCGTATTCACGCTCTAGACGCTCTTGAATGATCTCCATGTGCAGCATGCCAAGGAAACCACAACGGAAGCCAAAGCCCAGTGCCGCCGAGTTTTCTGGCTCGTAGAACAAAGAGGCATCGTTCAAACTCAGTTTACCTAGCGCGTCACGGAAGTTTTCGTAATCGTCTGAGGAGACAGGGAAGAGACCCGCATACACCTGAGGTTTGACTTTCTTAAAGCCCGGTAGTGGTTTTTCACTGCCGTTTTTCGCCAACGTCAGCGTATCACCAACAGGCGCGCCCAAGATGTCTTTGATACCACACACAACCCAACCGACTTCGCCAGTGCGAAGAATGTCGGTATCGATTTGTTTTGGCGTGAAAATACCTAAACGATCCACCCCCCAAGTTTGACCTGTGCTCATCACTTTGATCTTGTCGTTCTTTTTCAATTGACCGTTCTTGATGCGCACCAAAGAGACGACACCTAAGTAGTTGTCAAACCAAGAGTCGATGATCAACGCTTGCAGAGGTGCATCGGGATCGCCTTCTGGCGCTGGAATCGCAGCAACGATGTTTTCCAGCACATCTTCGACACCTAGACCCGTCTTCGCTGAGCAGCGAGTAGCCTCCATAGCATCAATCCCGACGATCTCTTCGATCTCTTCGGCAACGCGCTCAGGATCAGCGGCAGGCAAGTCAATCTTGTTCAGAATAGGCACGACTTCCAGATCCATTTCGATCGCGGTGTAGCAGTTCGCTAGGGTTTGTGCTTCAACGCCTTGACCGGCATCCACCACCAACAGCGCACCTTCACAAGCCGCCAAAGAACGCGACACCTCGTAGGCAAAGTCAACGTGCCCTGGAGTGTCGATAAAGTTGAGCTGATAAGTTTCACCGTCTTTAGCGGTGTAGTTCAGTGTCACACTCTGCGATTTGATGGTGATACCACGCTCACGCTCCAGATCCATTGAGTCGAGAACCTGAGCGGCCATTTCACGGTCGCTTAAACCACCACAAACTTGGATTAAACGGTCTGATAGGGTCGACTTACCGTGGTCGATATGGGCAATGATCGAAAAGTTACGAATGTGCTTCATGATTTGGTGTGACTAAACTCTTTCAAATAGGGACGAAATACCAATCGAAATAACCCTCTGCTGAGCAGTTCAGTTCAGAGAGTTATCCAGATTGGTATGAGAAAGCCGTCATATGACGGCATTTCAAACAAGTTGGCAGATTCTACCCAATTTCTAAGCGCTACGCACTAGCTAATTGGCTCACCCAGAATCCGTATCAAAGTGACTTGTTGCGACGACTGTCGCTCAAGATGAGAGGCGAACGTCTTGGCAAAGAGGATACCCGCTGCCGTTGCCAGTGCGGAGCACAAAATGACGACGCCCTCGCCAAGGTCAAACCAAGGCGCGATGAGAGCGGAGCCAAGCCAAGCCCCCAGGATCAAACCAAACAATGGTAGCAGATAGACTAGCGCGGCCGACTGCAACACCCGTTTCTCAGGCAGGCCAATTTCCACCACCTGTCCTTCACGTACCGCTTGCTTGGTCTCTAAGTGCCAGTAGAGTGATTTATTGCCAACCGCTTTCGACACAATCCCTGTGCCGCAGCTTTTTTGCGACGAGCAACTGCTGCAACTGGTCTGCTGCTCACAGCTCAGCTCCACGTGAAATCCGCCATGGTGCGCCTTGACCGAGGAGACGGTCGCCAGTGCCGTCATCATTGGTTGTGCCTTGAAGCATCAATCGTGACGGACTGAGCGATGCGTTTTGCCGTCGCAGGAGGAATATCGCCAATCACAGAGATTTCCGCTGAACCACTAACAAAGCTGTGCAACGTTCTTCGACCTTGACGAACAAGTTGCCCTTTTAGTGACAAGTTGTCACTGTCGGAGACATAAATCGAGAAACTGAACAGACCGTCGCTGTACATTTGACTCTCCACCATGCGCTCAGTGTTCGCCATACGATAACGGTTGAGCTCTTTGGGCTCAAAGCCGTTTGGAATCCAGTCTGCATGCCAATTAGGATTGTCTAAACTGCCTTTGGGCAGTGAGAGGACCTCTGGCAATTTCACCTCATTCAAACCACTTAAAATCGTGCCGATATGGTCGTTGACGCTATAGGAAATGGTGCGATATTGCTCTAACACTTCGCCATCACGATCCACCAGATCCGCTCTTAGAGGCAAATGCGTTTTCTCATCGACCCACAGCACGTAGGAGTAACGCAATCCGTCTTTGGGTACCACACGCAGCACTTGGCACGCCGTACCAGCCTCGCGAGCTCGGCCCACTTGGACGAAGTCGTAGAATTGGCTTAATTCATCAACGTCGGCATTAAGCAAAGGGATGGTGGGGGCGACAATTTCACCCGACTCAATCGTAAACGGTTCGACACCAGGCTCAATGTAGCTGACTTCATTGCCACGGCGAATCACTTCACGGATAGGCCCACTGAGATAGACAAGGTGGGCAAGTTGTTGGTCGTCCGCTCGCGCGTGACGGTACAGCAAAGGCTCAATACTGTTTTTCTTGATCAGGATGTAAGAAAGCTCGTAATTGAGGTGCTGGCTGGCATCGTTCATTTGATCCAACAACGCCTTCGCAGCGTCATCGGCTGCAAAGGCGATTGGTGTATTCAAACTGAACAGTGCCAGCGCACTGATCAGGATTTTTCTCATTCAACTACCATTTCTGGGTGGTCATTCATCTGCTCTGTTTTACTGTTCAGACGCAACTGAAGTTCATAATCTTGCAACATAGCGTTTATGCGACGGCGTTGCTCTTGCACATCGACTTGACTCGCCGTACTGGATTGCGGCTCAACCGACGAACGCGTCAAGCTGACCGGCTCTGCACTGCCCGCAAACGGAATGGTTTGCAAAACAGGTAACTGGTCTGATTCTGGCGCAGCGGCGTCAGACCCACCGTATTGCTGAACGCCTAAAATAACGGCCAGCGATACGCAAGCCGCGACCGCGACTTGGCCAAACTGATTGAGCCATGCAGGCAACTGACGACGGGCTTGAGCAGGCGTCGGCTGCGACTCTACCGCAGTCTCGTTGATCTCTCGCACTGACGTATCTTGCAGAGTCGAATGCGCAGGCTCAGACTCCAAAGCCAAAGCGACGCTGTCTGCGATATTCCATTCAGGCTTTTGCGGCGCATCGCCACGCATGACATCACCAATGAGATGGTAATGCTTCCAAGCTTGTTGGCTGGACGCATCTTGCTCGAGCTCTGCAATCAGACCTTTGTCCACCAACTCTCCATCCATGAGCGCTGAAAGTTTCTCTTTGTCAGCCATTATCATTCACCATTAATCCTATCTATCAGGCATTAGGGTTGTCATTTACCTATCATTGACGTTGCATTAGCGGTTGGATTTTCTTCTCCACCGCCTCTCGAGCACGGAATATTCTCGAACGTACGGTTCCTACTGGGCAATCCATAACCGCAGCAATCTCTTCATAGCTCAAGCCATCTAGCTCACGCAACGTCATCGCGGTTTTTAAATCATCAGGCAGTGCTTCAATCGCACTGAAAACAACGTGTTTCAATTCATTGGACAACGTTAAATTCTCAGGGTTCGATATTTCTTTCAGCGCACTACCGTTTTCGTAATATTCAGCTTCTTCAGTATCCACATCTTGCGCGGGTGGTCTGCGACCTTGGGCAACAATATGGTTTTTCGCAGTATTAACGGCTATTCGATACAACCAAGTGTAAAACGCGCTCTCGCCTCGAAAACTTGGGATGGCTCGATACGCCTTAATAAATGCTTCTTGTGCTACATCCGGGACATCCCCTGGGTTATTGATGTAGCGGGAGATAAGGTTACAGACTTTGTTTTGATAGCGAATCACCAACAGGTTGAACGCTTGCTTATCTCCATTCTGAACTCGCTCAATTAATACTTGATCGGTCAGCTGCTCGTTCATTCGAGCGGGTACTCCTATTGTTATCGACTCTTATCCTCTCAGATATGAGCATTAATTATGCAAAATGTAGTATTGACACCACTGCTTACTTGAGCACTATTGTGACCTAGTAATAAAAATAAAGTTCAAAACAAATTTCACTATTTTTTGAGAAGTGATGCCCTTGCCACGAAGACGATTTGATTGTGCGCAGTGCCAAGGGGAAAAGCAATGTAATTTACGAAGAATTGCACCACTGGCGGTGCTATGATAGCAAGCCAGAGCAAGCTTTTATTGCAATTCATGGCTACCCGTACGCGACAGCTGACCGTGGAGGATGGATTTTGTCGGGTACAAATTAACTCGGGAACGTAACAGTTTTATGAACACAAACCGTGAACATCAATGTGATGTGTTAGTGGTGGGCAGCGGCGCTGCGGGTCTTTCATTGGCGCTTAGAGTGGCGGAGCATGGCAAGGTCATTGTATTGAGCAAAGGACCGCGTAGTGAAGGCGCGACTTACTATGCACAAGGAGGCATTGCCGCCGTTTTCGACGAATCAGACAGTATTGAATCCCATGTCCAAGACACCCTCATCGCTGGTGCAGGATTGTGCGAAGAGGAAAGCGTCAAATTTATCGCCGAAAATGCAAAAAAATGCGTACAGTGGTTGATTGATGGTGGTGTACCCTTCGACAAAGAAGATGACGACGGCAATGGCGAATCGCCTCGCTACCATCTCACGCGAGAAGGCGGCCACAGCCACCGACGTATTTTGCACGCTGCCGATGCGACGGGCATGGCAATGCAAACGTCGCTGCAAGACAACGCTCACAACCACCCAAACATCACGGTGCTCGAACGCCATAACGCGCTCGACCTCATTACAGAAGATAAAATAGGCGGTGATAAAGACAAAGTCATCGGCGCCTATATTTGGAACCGTAACCAAGAACACGTCGAAACCGTGCGCGCAAAGTTTGTGGTGTTAGCCACCGGCGGCGCCTCTAAAGTCTACCAATACACCTCAAACCCTGACGTCTCATCCGGTGACGGTATCGCAATGGCGTGGCGTGCAGGCTGCCGAGTGGCGAACTTAGAGTTCAACCAATTCCACCCAACCTGTCTCTATCATCCAGAGGCGCGAAACTTCTTGCTCACTGAAGCACTGCGTGGTGAAGGTGCGTACTTGCGCCGCCCCGATGGTTCCCGCTTTATGCCCGATTTCGATGAGCGAGAAGAGCTGGCCCCTCGAGATGTGGTGGCTCGCGCTATCGACTTCGAGATGAAACGCCTAGGTGCCGATTGCATGTATCTCGACATTAGCCACAAACCGGCAGACTTTATCGAAAAGCATTTCCCAACCATCAATATGCGTTTGCTCGATCTTGGCATTGATATGACCAAAGAGCCGATTCCTGTCGTTCCGGCTGCTCACTACACTTGTGGTGGCGTGATGGTCGACTTCAATGGTCAAACCGATTTGGCGCAGCTTTATGCGATCGGTGAAGTGAGTTACACCGGCTTGCATGGTGCCAACCGCATGGCCTCGAACTCTCTGCTCGAGTGTGTGGTGTATGCATGGTCTGCCTCACAAGACATCATTGAGAAACTGCCATCGGCGACACTGGCCTCGAACTTACCGGCTTGGGATGAAAGCCAAGTCAGCTGCTCAGACGAAGAGGTGGTGATCCAACATAACTGGCATGAACTGCGCCTGTTCATGTGGGATTACATGGGCATTGTCCGTACCGACAAACGCTTAGAGCGCGCCATGCGCCGTATCCAACTGCTTCAGCAAGAGACACATGAGTACTACAGCAACTTTAAAGTCTCGAATAACCTGTTGGAATTGCGAAATCTACTCCAAGTGGCTGAGTTAATGGTGCGCTGTGCCATGCAACGTAAAGAGAGTCGCGGCTTGCATTACACCCTCGACTACCCTGAACTGGCCAAAGACAGCGGCCCGACCATTCTCGTGCCAGATAGACGTCAGTCGATCAAAAATTAACACTAGGGAGCGCGCTGCTCCCTTTTTGTTTGCTGCAACTTGGTTTGACGCAACGCCACCAGCAAATGTCGATAGTGCTCATCGGGCAGGCTGTCTCGCCACAACAACACACGCTTACCGTCACTACGCGTCAAACACAGCGCCCACGCAGACAAAGCGGTGGAGACCGCTTTGATCCCAAACTGTCGACCTTGGTAGTGATAGCAAAAATAAGCATCAAATGTGATAGCCCCCTTTAGAGACTCCTGGAGCATCCCGTCTGAGTTGGCCCATCGAAACAGAGGCAACAACACAATAGGCGTCACAACTAAAGGTAAGGCGCTTGTGATGAGCAGACAGCAAGTCAACATCGATACAATGACGTTGACTTGAGCGGCCATAAAAGAAGGATGAGCGTAAACGCTCATGGATGAAGGGGAGTTAACGTACCTTACTGAGGTTATGGGCGACAATTTTGTCCACCATTGCTGCATGACCTAAGTTTTCACTGCGACCATGTCCCATTATCCAGGTAAACAAGTCTGGATCATCACACTCCAGCAGTGACACAAAATCACGCTGTTCGTTTTCTTGTAGGCTATCAAAGCACTCTTCGAAAAACGGCATGATGACCACATCCAGCTCCAACATTCCTCGGCGACATCCCCATTTGATACGCGCTTTCTCTTCCGCGGTGTACATTCTATTTATTCCTCACCTTGTCGGTTGTTTTCGCCGAGTGTAACAAGCAAAGCACTTTGCAACTACTAACTCAGTCACAGTCCGAACGCTTGCTGTTGAAGACAAAGGTTGTTTCAGGGCGCAGAGGGGCATTATGATAGCCCAATTAAGTCACCTTCATTACTCATTAGGTAGTCAACTATGGACTGGAACACGACATTTTCGCCACTCCCACTCTCTTCGCAAGACGCTCTTCCTTCGCTTGCCATAGCCCCACTGGAGTCTTGGGCGCTGATTCAGGCAACCGGCCAAGACAGTAAGTCTTACCTGCAAGGGCAGTTGACCTGTGACGTCGTGACTCTGGCGCAAGATGAAGTTCGCCTCGGCGCCCATTGCGATGCGAAAGGTAAGGTATGGAGTGCGTTTCATCTCTTTCATCACCAACAAGGTTATGGGATGTTTCAGCCTAAGGCTTTAGTTGAGAAAGAGATCGCCGAGCTAAAAAAATACGCCATTTTTTCCAAAGTGGAATTCAGTGAAAGTCCGCTAACACTCCTCGGCGTGATGGGCAGTGCAGCCGATGCATTTATTGATACTTTGACTCAAGAGCGCGGTGATGTGCGTTCGCTACGCGAAGGCAGCGCGGTACGTATCGGTCAGCAGCGCTGGGTTGTGATCACCAATGAAGAGACGGTATTTCAAATCGTCGATGCCTTTGAAGGGCAAAAGAGCGATGAGTCACTGTGGCGCCTGTACGACATTCAGTCAGCCAGCCCTAGCCTTACTCAAACACAGCAAAATGAGCACATTCCTCAAGCGCTGAACCTTCAAGCGCTCGGCGGGATTAGTTTCACAAAAGGCTGCTACACCGGACAAGAAACCGTAGCACGAGCGAAATACCGTGGCATCAACAAGCGAGCCCTGTTTATTTTAAAAGGCCAGTGCGATGCAGTGCTGGAAGAAAACGCGGAACTTGAGCGTGCGGTCGGTGACAACTGGCGCAGTGCGGGCCATGTATTGGCGAGCTACCAATACACCGATGGCGTGTGCCTCGCGTTAGCGGTGCTGCCAAATAATCTAGATGCAGATACGCCCTTTCGTTTCAAGCACCTTGAGCACTCTCGTCTGACGTTTGCACCGTTGCCATACTCACTTGACGAGGCGTAAGCGTATCCGTACTCAAGTCACGCAATTTCTAGAGCAGCAGCAGGTGCCCTATCGCTTGCTGCCTCACGAGAGCGAAGCGATCACAATTGAAGAGGCAGCACGGCAACGTGGCGTGCGCCCAGCCCAAATGGTTAAGTCTATTTTGCTGCGTGATATGAGCGATCGCTACGCCTTGGCGTGTGCCCCTGGGCACTGCCGCGTTGACCCGAAAAAAGTGAGAGCGCAGCTCAATTGGCGCCGCATGACTTGCGTTCCGATAGACGAAGTCCCCACTATCACCGGCTACCCTATCGGAGCTGTTGTGCCTTTACTACTCGCTCAAGAAATGCCGATCCTGTTCGATGCTCACATTCTTAATGAACCCATTGTCACCATTAGTAGTGGTTCTCCCTTTGCGGGTATCGCTCTTCAGTGCGACGACCTGCTTAAGCTTTGCCAACCCTTGGTATCAGATATCATTCATACATGATACACAGCTCTCACTTTCAGAAATTGTGTGATAAAGATCGCAATTAGCAATCACTAATTAAAAATTTTTATTCATTTTTAAAGCATATATAGTCACCAGAAATAAAATACAGTATCCTGCTCGCGTTGGTTTAAGAATCGAGCGAATTAAGATGTATTGCTTGGCACTGCGATTTTATTCACCTAGTGTAAAGCGCGTAGTGTAATCCTTCTCCAACAAAAAAGTGAATCCACTGATTGTTTCAGGACATCCACTTTTTGTGTAATGCATCTGTGACTATTCGCCCGCCTTGTGCGGGCATTTTTTCTGGCAATTAACAATTTTCTAACACCTTCCTATTAGTTTGGGCTATTCTTATTTCTGTCATATTGCTCTGGCTTAATTGCCGGCGTTGAGAAACCCCAAACCGAACAGTATCGATAGAACATAAATGAGGTAACAATCACACCAATTTGGATATTTATCCGTAAATTTGCCTACAGCAACACAAATATCCAAATAGAAAGACTTTAACTGCATATTCCCCCATAACAATCACACATTCTAATTGGGGAATTTAGTATGATTCGCAGTGCTTGCTAAAGAAAAGGAACAACGTATGAGACTGTTTAAGCGCTATACACCAAGTATGATTGCTAAACACGTGAGTCGGCTATTTAAGGGAAGAATCTACATCTACGGAGTCGGAGGTTTTGAGTTTGATAATGGCAAGCTCATCCTACCCGCAAAAGCAGAAAGCAAACACTTCAAAGCGGTGAAGGAAGTGAATCAAGAAATTATGAAGCTCCGTTGCGCGTACGCTTGAGCGTTACCATACCGCCAATGAGCGCGGGTGGAACACTCAAAGAGATAAAGTAAAAGGGTTGGTCAGTGACCAACCCTTTATTCTTTTCGCGGCTATGGTTTACGACTAAGGTTTTTGTGGATAAGAGTATCCCGCCTATAGGCGCTTGATAAACGCGCGGAGTGAGCTTAATCGGGTTGGAGTGTTCGAGCCCGTTTGGCCAACTCAGGGAGATTGCCTTTAAGCCCAAGGGCGCGCTTCATCACTTCATCTTTTGCGCCCGGTAGTTGCCCCAACAAAGACATACCAATCCCTCGCACCAGTTTCTTCGCAGGGTTATCGCCGGCAAACAGATCTTTAAATCCTTGCATGGCGGCAATCATTTTCGCCGCTTCCGCTTTACGCCAGCGTTCATAAGCACGCAAATTGCGCTTGCGGCCAATATCTTCACCGCATTGCCAAATCTCGACGATCTCTTGCGCTAGGCTAGCCGCATCCAGCAAGCCCAAGTTCACGCCTTGACCGGCTAATGGGTGAATGGTGTGCGCGGCATCGCCCACTAAGGCGATACGCTCAGCAACAAAGTCTCGTGCGTAACGCATTTTAAGAGGAAAGGCGAAGCGTTCACCTTGCACTTCACATAGCCCTAGCCGCCCGTCAAACTCAACCATCAACTGCTTGTTGAATTCGGTGTCACTCATCTCGACTAAGCGCTGAGCTCGGTTCGGATCGGTGGACCAGACAATCGAGCTCATCTTACTATCATTAAGCGGAAGAAACGCAAGCGGCCCTTGCGCAGTAAAAATCTGCCGAGCGACTCTTTGATGCTCATCTTCTGTGACGACATTCGCCACCACCGCACTATGGCCATAGTCCCAATGGGTCAATGGAATATCTTGCTGCTGTCGAACCCAAGAGTTCGCGCCATCTGCGCCAACCACCAACTTGGCCGTCAATGCTTGACCATCATCCAGCGTCAGCCACGCTTCGCTTTCACCGACCGCAAGGGTTTGACACTTGGCCGGCATAAACATTGATACATTGGCTTGCTGCGTCACTTTCTCAAGCAACGCGAGCTGTATGACTCGGTTTTCAACAATATGGCCGAGATCGGGCTGGGCGAGCTGCGTGGCATCAAACTCGATACGTGCAAAGCTGTCTTGCTCCCACACTTCCATCGCTTGATAAGGCGCTGCACGTCTTGAAATAATGCCATCCCAAGCGCCAATATTGCGCAATAGAATTTCACTTGAACGACTGAGCGCAGAGACGCGAACGTCCGGCAATGCTCCTAGCTCAGGCTCGGGTTGCTGACTTTCAATCACGGCAATCCTCAAATCGGTCTCTTTGAGCGCTGCGGCCAACGCTAGACCAACCATTCCGCCACCAACGATAGCAATATCAACACTTTGCATGAACTGTCCTTTCTTTTCTACGATGTGATGGCCGGTTAACGTGCCACCAAACCCAATGTGCGTTGTAAAAGTGGCTTTTTCACTGGCGGCGCCCACTCCATTGCCACCAGTCCGACGTTTCGACCAATTCGCATGGCTAAGTAATCGTTCGAGAAGGTATGAACCAGACCGGCGGTCAACGCAATGGTCTGCTCACGATCCGTTTCTCGACGCTGGCGATATTTGGACAAAAGATCATAGTGCCCAGGATCGTTTGGTGCGCCCGCGATCAGCTCAGCTAGCGTCGCCACATCTCGGATACCTAGGTTAAACCCTTGCCCTGCGATAGGGTGCAAGGTTTGCGCTGCGTTGCCCACCACCGCGATACGATGAGCGATCGTTTGTCGACGAGTACGCAAAATCAGTGGATAACTGGCGCGTTGGCCAGCCTGTTGCAACTGGCCAAGTCGCCAACCAAACGCCGTTTGTAGCTGAGCTAAAAAAGCGCTGTCAGAGAGGGAAAGCAACTCGCTAGCGCGATCAGGTTTGACGCACCACACCAAAGACAACCGCTCTTGCGACATAGGTAACAGCGCCAAAGGGCCGGTTTCAGTGAAGCGTTCAAATGCCTGTCCATGATGTGGCTGCTGAGCACGAATATTGGCAATGATTGCCACTTGATCAAAGTCATGCTCATCGAGCGTCAGCCCCACTTGATCGCAGCTCGATGATAACGCACCGTCTGCCGAAACCAGCAATCGACTTCGAATGTGCTCGCCACTAGACTGGATAATCTCAACGTGCTGAGCACTTCTCTCAAGTTGTAGCACAGAATCTGGGCAGTAGAGCGTAATCGCGGGGCGCTCACTGACCAGTTGGTGATAAATACGCCCAACATCGGCCAATTCGACAACGTACCCCAACGCTTGATCACCAATCTCTTCTCTGCTGATCGACGTCATGCCTGCATGGCCGCGATCAGAGACATGGATATGATTGATGCTCGTTGCCACTGGCGCGATGGCTGCCCACAGCCCCCACTGCTTCAACTGCTTCGCACTGCCATAAGAGAGCGCGATCGAACGCGAATCAAAGCCAGGGTGTCGACTGTGATCGGACTCGAAAGACTCCACAACCGCAATCGACAACTCACCATGACACAGAGTATCCAGCGCGAGAGCCAGCGTCATTCCCGCCATGGCTCCCCCTGATATCACCACATCATACTGCTTCATCCTGATTCCTTACTGACGAATTAATGGATCGTAGGTGCGCGCTCGGGCGTACTCGGTTTTTGACCGAACTCGGCATGAATCGTCAGTACGCACGCTTTGATGTGCTCGATCACTTGCAGAAGTAGATCGGCCTGCTCTTGCAGATCATCGTCTTCGTCGATCCCCAATTTCGAGATCTCCTCAAGATCCGCAAGGGCTTCTTTGCACTCTTGAGACGCTTTTTTCAAATTGGTGCCTACCAAGCCAAGCCCAGAGATAAAATGGTTTACCCAATCGGCCACACCATCAGCCACATCAAACAACGAGGCACTGGCCTCCTCATCGGGCAATAGCAAGGCCATCTCTAAGCTGGCGCTGGTCATATCTGCAACCGTCACATCCAACGTCTTTTGCGCGTGCGCTAACGCACTGGTTGGCCATCCCATGCCTTCGTTGGTGTAGTCAAACAGCATCGGCTGCCAGCTTTTATCAGTCAGACTCAAACCACCGCTGAGCATGCCCGTCAATAAGCCGTGTAGCTCCGAAGGGTTCACAGCCAGTCCGGCACTTTGCAGTTCGCTTGCGAGAGAGAGGTAATCTGGTAGGGATTTATTGCTCATAGAAATGACCCAAATTTTACAGGAATAGGACTAATCCTAACACTTACCACACCTTGCGAAAACGCACGAATCGACAATAGTGAATAGCTTTTACGCAAATTGTCCATTTCGTGTCTTTTTACACCCGAGTCGGTCGTGAAAAGCTTGAATCTTATCTAGGCTTTTCCTATAGTTTCCTCCTCGGTGACATTGCGTAGGGCGCTGAATTGTCATCTTAATCGGAATATTTGAATTGATATGAGTAATCAAGCGGTAGATGTCGAAATTTTAGGAAAGCTGACGAGAGTGAATTGCCCTGCGGGACAAGAAGACTCACTACGTCGAGCTGCAAAGCGCCTTGATGAAAGCCTAAAAGAGATGACCGCAAAAACTAAAATGACCAATGAAGTGCAATTGCTGACCTTCGTCGCGCTGAACTTCTGTCATGAACTCGAAACCCGTGATACTGTGGAAGAGCAACAGAATCACATGTGTGAGCGCATGGAATTGCTCACCGCATCGATTGACGATGCATTGAATAAAGTAAAGCCAGGACAGCAATAATCAAGAATTTACCCTGGAGTGTGCGTGAGGGGATTAGTCCCTGAGCCGATAAGCAATACCCAAGGGTCGGTACTTGATAGCTATTGAGCAAGCTCGGCATGCACCGAGAAGCCTACGGTTATCATTGCTGATCCGCCTTGAACCAGCTGGTTCAAGGGTCAACATCTCCAACGGCACTCTGGGGTATCCTCCTTGCGCAACATGCGTTGGATTTACCCTTTGATAGGGGTAACGCAGCATGTCTGAGTCTCGACAACAATTTCGTCAAACCATCCGCCAAAAACGACAGCAACTTGACAGTGATGTGCAGCACCTCGCCGCGCTTGATCTCGTGCATCAGTTTTCATCACTTCCAGAGCTCACCTCTGCCGAGCACATCGCACTTTATCTCTCAACGGACGGCGAAATTGACACCATGCCGTTAATCGAATGGCTATGGCAACAAGGTAAAAAAACCTATCTCCCTGTGCTGCATCCTTTTTCCAAAGGCCACCTGCTGTTTTTGCACTATCACGCCAACACGCCGTTAGTGGAAAACCGCTTCTACATTCCAGAGCCCAAGCTTGACCAAACTCAAGTCATCCCGGTAGAAAAACTGGATTTAATCTGCACACCTTTGGTCGGTTTTGACTCACGTGGCCAACGCCTTGGCATGGGCGGCGGCTACTACGATCGTACCTTAGCCAAATGGTTTGCCTGCTCGCAAGGCGCAAAGCCAATTGGCTTAGCCCATGATTGCCAACACGTTGATGTCCTACCTGCTGAGCAATGGGACGTGCCACTTCCAAAAATAGTGACCCCAAGCCGGATATGGGATTGGGAATAGACGTCATTTGCGGCTATAATCGCGCGCAATTCACTGATATTTACACCGCATTTAGGAGATGGGCATGACTCAAGATGAAATGAAAAAAGAAGCCGGCTGGGCTGCACTACAATATGTCGAAAAAGGCAGTATTGTCGGTGTGGGTACGGGCTCCACTGTAAATCACTTCATCGATGCATTGGGCACTTTGAAAGACGACATCAAAGGTGCCGTATCCAGCTCTGAAGCTTCCACCGAGAAACTCAAAGGACTCGGTATCGAAGTGTTTGATTGCAATGACGTGACCAAACTGGATGTTTACGTCGATGGCGCGGATGAGATCAACCCAGCACGTGAAATGATCAAAGGTGGCGGCGCGGCACTGACTCGTGAAAAGATCGTCGCGGCGATTTCCGACAAGTTCATCTGTATTGTCGACAACACCAAAGCCGTTGACGTTCTTGGTCAATTCCCATTGCCTGTTGAAGTCATCCCTATGGCTCGCGCTTACGTTGCACGTGAGCTGGTTAAACTTGGTGGTGAGCCTGTCTACCGTGAAGGTGTTCTGACCGACAATGGCAACATCATTCTCGACGTTCACAATATGAAGATTGTTGAACCTAAAAAGACCGAAGATCAGATCAATGCCATCGCAGGCGTCGTGACCGTTGGCCTATTCGCTCATCGCGGCGCGGATGTCGTGATCACCGGGACACCAAACGGAGCCCAAATCGAGGCATAAAACGACTTAATTTAGTTATTTCCTTACAAACGGCGCCTTTAGGTGCCGTTTTTCTTTTTAGCCCGATAAAAATTATTCCTTATTCCGTAATTTTCTTACCCAAGCTGTATTTTTTTTGTTAACTTAGTGAGCAGAAGACGCACAAGGAAAACGTTTGCGTCACACTAAGTGTCGAAAAAACGTTGTCATTTAACATGTGCGCCAGTTAAGCCCCAATTTCCCATTATAAGGATGAACATAATGGCCAAAGTTTCACTGGAAAAAGACAAAATTAAGATTCTACTCCTAGAAGGCCTTCACCCATCGTCGGTCGAAGTTTTGCAAGCCGCTGGCTACTCCAACATTGAGTACCATAAAGGTTCCCTTGCAGAAGATGAGCTTCTAGAAGCCGTTAAAGATGCCCACTTTATTGGTATTCGCTCGCGCACCAATCTTTCCAAGGAAGTGATTGATGCTGCAGAAAAGTTAGTCGCGATTGGCTGTTTTTGTATTGGTACCAACCAAGTGGATCTTAATGCGGCGTCCGTTCGCGGTATTCCAGTGTTTAACGCCCCATTCTCAAACACGCGCAGTGTGGCAGAGTTGGTGCTAGGTCAAGTTCTCCTACTCCTTCGCGGTATCCCTGAAAAGAATGCCCTTGCCCACCGTGGCATTTGGAAGAAGAGTGCCGATCACTCTTACGAAGCACGCGGTAAACGCCTTGGCATCATTGGTTACGGTCACATCGGTACCCAGCTTGGCATCATCGCTGAAAACTTGGGTATGCGCGTCTACTACTACGACATTGAAAACAAACTCTCTCTTGGCAACGCGACACAAGTCCACACCATGAGTGAGCTTCTCAATAAGTGTGATGTCATCTCTCTGCACGTACCAGAAACGCCAGAAACCAAAAACATGATGGGCGCTGAAGAGTTTGCTCGCATGAAGCCAGGCTCAATCTTCATCAACGCCGCTCGTGGTACCGTGGTGGATATTGAAGCGCTGTGCCATGCAATGGAATCAGGCCACCTAGCTGGCGCGGCGATTGATGTGTTCCCGGTGGAACCAAAGACCAATGCGGACCCATTTGAATCGCCATTACAGAAGTTTGATAACGTTATCCTCACTCCTCATGTCGGCGGTTCGACACAAGAAGCGCAAGAGAACATCGGCGTAGAAGTCGCGGGTAAATTAGCGAAATACTCAGACAACGGGTCAACCCTATCGAGTGTTAACTTCCCAGAGGTGTCGTTGCCTGAACACCGTGACTGCTCGCGTTTGCTGCACATTCACAAAAACCGTCCTGGCATCCTGACGCAAATTAACACCATCTTCGCAGAAGACGGCATCAACATCGCGGCTCAGTATCTGCAAACCAGCGCAGAGATCGGCTACGTGGTGATTGACGTTGAAACGGGCCGCTCTGAAGAGGCGCTTGAGAAGCTAAAAAGCATTGAAGGCACCATTCGCGCGCGAATCCTGCACTAATGGTTCGTTGAGCAGCAATAAAAAACCACCGCGAGGTGGTTTTTTATTGGGATAAACTTAATTAAAGATGGGTTTATGGCTTGAGCGTTCGCTCTCCGCGAGCAATGCCTACCACGCCACTTCGCGCCACTTCAATCACGTCCGTCACTTCAGAAATCGCTTGAATGAAGGCATCCAGTTTGTCGCTGGTCCCGGCCAACTGAACGGTGTATTGCGAAGAGGTCACATCGACAATTTGGCCGCGGAAAATATCCGCCGTGCGCTTCACTTCAGCGCGAGCAAAGCCACTGGCTTTGACTTTCACCATCATCAGTTCGCGTTCGATATGCTCAAACTCGGTGACTTCTTGCACTTTCAGCACGTCAATCAGCTTGTGCAGTTGCTTTTGAATCTGTTCAAGCTGCATGTTATCTGAAATGGTCGTAATGTTGAGGCGTGATAAGGTCTCATCGTCTGTCGGTGATACCGTCAATGACTCAATGTTGTAGCCACGCTGAGAGAATAGCCCCACCACGCGAGACAAGGCGCCCGGCTGGTTTTCCAGTAGTAGTGAAATAATATGTCGCATAATTAGGTTCTCTCCGTTTTGCTCAACCACATTTTGTCCATACCCTCGCCTTTGATCTGCATTGGGTAAACGTGCTCTGTTTCATCGACATTGATATCCACAAACACCAAACGATCTTTCATATCCAAAGCTTGCTTTAGGCCCGCTTCCAGCTGATCGGGGGTTTCGATACGGATACCCACATGCCCATACGCCTGTGCAATGGCTGCAAAGTCAGGAACAGAACTCATGTAGGAGTTGGAGTGTCGCCCTTGGTAGATAATGTCTTGCCACTGTTTGACCATGCCCAAGAAACGGTTGTTGAGGTTAATGATCTTCACCGGAATATCATACTGCATCGCCGTAGAGAGCTCTTGGATGTTCATCTGAATACTGCCATCGCCCGTCACGACAACCACTTCTTCATTCGGCTTAGCAAATTTCACTCCCATACCCGCAGGAAGGCCAAAGCCCATCGTGCCTAGACCACCAGAATTGATCCAGCGGCGAGGTTTATTAAACGGATAGTAGAGCGCGGCAAACATCTGGTGCTGACCAACATCAGAAGCCACATAAGCGTCGCCATTCGTCAGCTTGTGCAGTGTCTCGATAACTTGCTGAGGCTTAATCCGCTCTGGAGAGGTTTCATACGCTAAGCAAGCGCGATCGCGCCATGCTTGAATGTCGTCCCACCAGCGAGTCAATGCTTGTTGATCGTTGGATGCTTGTTGATCTTCTAGCAGATCAACCATAGCTTGCAGTACTTTGTCCGCAGAGCCGACGATCGGCAGATCCGCTTTGACGTTTTTAGAGATGGATGAGGGATCAATGTCGACATGCATAACTTTCGCATCGGGACAATATTTCTCTAGATTGTTGGTGGTGCGATCATCAAAGCGAACCCCAACACCAAAGATCAGATCGGCGTTATGCATCGCCATGTTTGCTTCATACAGACCATGCATCCCGAGCATACCGAGCGCATTTTTGTGTGTGCCGGGAAAAGCCCCTAGCCCCATCAGTGTGCTAACAACCGGCAAATTCAGCGCTTCTGCCAATTTGAGCAGAGGTTTATCTGCTTCGGCGATCACCGCGCCACCACCGACATAAAGAACCGGCTTTTTCGCGTCGAGCAGCGCTTTCAGCGCCTTTTTGATCTGCCCTTTGTGCCCGCTGGTTGTCGGCTTATAAGAGCGCATTGAGATGGATGAAGGATACTCGTAAGGCAGCTTCACCAGAGGATTCATCACATCCTTAGGCAAATCAATCACCACAGGACCTGGTCGTCCGGTAGTGGCAATATAAAAGGCTTTTTTGACCGTTTCAGGAATATCTTCCGCTTTTTTCACCAAAAAGCTGTGTTTTACCACAGGACGAGAGACACCAACAATGTCACACTCTTGGAACGCATCGTTGCCAATCAGGTTATTGGGCACGTTGCCAGAAATGACGATCATCGGGATAGAATCCATGTACGCCGTCGCGATCCCCGTAATGGTATTGGTCGCACCGGGTCCAGAACAGACAAGCACCACACCTGGATTGCCCGTTGCTCTTGCATAGCCGTCGGCCATGTGGGTAGCGGCTTGTTCGTGACGCACGAGAACGTGCTTGATTTGGTCGGTTTTGGCGTGCAGCGCATCATAGATATCAAGAACGGAACCACCTGGGTATCCAAAAATCTGTTCAACGCCTTCTTCGATCAGAGATTGCACCACCATCTCTGCTCCGGACAACATTGCTGCCATATTTTTCTCCTTACCAGTACCTCAATCAATAAGGTCAATCAATTGAGCTGGTTTTACATAGTCTAGGGCTTATTCGTAGCCTAATCGAAATACATACACTTTTTCGGCTATGTCCTGCTCTGTCGTAACAAAAAGCAAGGTAACGCAACAAATGTAACGTTTAATTAGCACCAGGTCTAATGCGATTTACCTCGCAAAATTGACAAGATGCTACTAAACAAGGAAACAGGGCCTTAAATACTCACCAAGTGGCACCAAAGCAATACAAGGCATTAAAGTAATGGAAAATTTTAGTCATATATATTGTTTCATCACTTCTTATCACCCTAATCTCATTGGCTAAAGCTGATGAGTAAAGCGCAAAAAAAATCCCTCAATGACTCATGTATGCCATTGAGGGATTTTTCATCAATCGAAAAATTATCCTAGCGCGGAACTACTTGCGTTCCGGCTTATCACTGTACATTTCTTCGATTTCGTCCTGATATTTATCATTAATCACTTTTCTTCGCAGTTTTTGAGTTGGCGTTAGCTCGCCATCGTCCATTGAGAAGGCTTTAGGCAATAGTTTGAACTTTTTCACTTGCTCAAAGTTGGCCAACTCTTTTTGCAGATCTTTGACTCGCTTTTCCAGCATTTCGACCACTTGGTGGTGTTTTATCAGCTCGACCCTGTCGTGATACTTAATGTTCAACTCTTTGGCGTACTCTTCCAAGCTGTCAAAACAAGGCACAATCAGAGCGGAGACAAATTTGCGCGTATCGGCAATCACCGCCACCTGCTCAATGAAGTGATCTTTGCCGATCGCCCCTTCAACCACTTGAGGCGCAATGTATTTACCGCCGGAGGTTTTCATCAGCTCTTTGATACGGTCGGTAATAAAGAGATGGCCATCCTCATCAATATGCCCCGCGTCTCCTGTCTTCAAGAAGCCTTGCTCGTCAAAACTCTTCGCTGTCTCTTCAGGCATTTTGTAATAGCCACGCATAACCATAGGGCCACGAACGAGAATCTCGTTGTTCTCTCCGATTTTCACTTGCGCACCGGGCATAGTGACACCAATAGAGTCAGGGTTAAAACCGGTATCGCTCCAGCATGACACTGTCGCGGTGGTTTCCGTCATACCGTAGCCTAACTTGACGTTAATGCCTAAGGCATGGAAAAAACGGCCAATGGTTTCATCAAGCTTTGCGCCGCCACAAGGCATAAAATTGATGCGACCACCCAATAAAGCACGCAACTTCGACAAAACCAACTTATCCGCAAGCGCATGTGACTTTTTCAGTAGAAAAGAAGGCTTTCGTCCCTCTTGATGACACGCCGACACCTTAGCGCCCATATTCACCGCCCAAGTGAACAGCACTTTGCGAATCAGTGGGGCTTTAGACACTTTTTCATGAATGGCCGAGAAGATTTTCTCGTAAAATCTTGGCACCGCACACATCACAGTAGGGCGCACTTCGCCTAAGGCATCACGCACTTGCATGGTGTCTTGCAGATAGCAATTGGTCGCGCCTTTGTAGAGCACGTAGTAAGTCCACGCCCGCTCGAACACGTGAGACAACGGTAAGAAACAGAGCGACACATCCTCTTGAGAGAGGCTCAGACGTTTGTCATGCCCTTCGAGTTGCGCGGCAATGTTAGCGTAATCGAGCATCACGCCTTTTGGCTGACCTGTGGTACCTGAGGTGTAAATCAGTGTGAGCAGATCATCGGCGTTTGCTTGGCTTAAACGCGCGTCAAGCTCCGCTTGGTGCGCTTGGCTGCCGCTGGCAATAAACCCTTTCCAGCTCATCGCGTTCGGCGCATCCCCTAATTCGATGTCATCGGACATAGCGACAATCAACTCAAGCTGCGGGCACAGTGTCGTGATCTCTAACGCCGCATCAAACTGGGCTTGCTCGCCAACAAACAGTACTTTCACATCTGCGTTTTCTACGATGTATGCGGACTGGGCGGCGGTGTTGGTCGGATAAATAGGAACAGTCACGATACGGGCTTGCAGCGCACCGATATCAGCGATGGTCCATTGCGGCATGTTGTTGGAAAAAATGCCGACTTTATCTTGTATTCTCAATCCTTGAGCCAATAGTGCAAGCGACACGGCGTCCACTTGCTGACCGAACTGCTTCCAACTGATGTCTTGCCAAGCACCGTTCACTTTGTGCTTGAGCGCGGCGCGCTCGGCGCCTTGTGCAATTCTGTCTCGAATTCGTTGTACGATATGAAAATCTAAATTGGCCATCACTTCTACCTTTAGCTTACACCTGTAAGCCTTATTTCAGCGCACAAGTGTACATTTCAAGTTTGAAAAGGCAACTGACACTCATCAAACTTCTGCCGCTAAATAGTAAAAAACCTCGGGAGGCCAGAGCCACCCAAGGTTTTTTAATACAAGAAAAGTGTGTCAATTAGTTTAAAGCGACCACTTCACCGCACACCATCATCAGTTGATCACGCAACCAGATGTGGCCTTTGTCTTTTTCACTCGACTCGTGCCAGCTGAGGTAGCCACTGATACTGGCGTTCTCAAACGGGAACTCAAGTACTTGTAGCTGCTCTTTGTTGGCGGCATTTTCAACCATCCAACGCGGTGCGATAGTCACGAGCTCTGACTGACCGACCACGTACAGCACGTTACTCAAGCTCGTACCTTCATAGTACGCTTGTAAGTCTAGATCACGATAAGCTTGCTCAGAGAAGCTACGTTGACCATGGATTTTAGACAGTTTTGCGTGACGCTCACGCAGCAAGTCATCTGCGCTCACGCTGCCGTTAATGCGCGAGTGTGCTTTTGATGCGACGACAACCAATTCGTCTTGGAAGATTTCTGTGCTTGAGAAACCTTGCTCATCAAAACGGGCGTAATCAATCACAAAATCAATTTCTTGATAACGCATGCGCTCAGCCAATTGACGGTCAAATTCCGCATCGAGGTGCAGTTGAACATTCGGTGCCAACTCGTGAATCGTTGCCATGATTTTTGGTGCAAAACGCATGTCACAAGGGCTGCAAATACCAAGCTTGAAAAGACGTGTTGACGTTTCAGGAGAAAACACAGAACTTGGCAGCTCGTTACGGATCAGTTGCAACGCTTGGCGCACAGGGCCAAACAGTTGGCGAGCGCGTTGAGTCGGCTGGATACCGCGACCTTGACGCATAAAGAGTTCGTCATTAAACATCACTTTTAGGCGTGCGACAGCGTTGCTCACTGCAGGTTGAGACATGCCCAAGTTATGCGCAGCGCGTGTGATGTTTTGCTCTTGCATCACTGCATCAAACACGGTTAATAGGTTGAGATCCACTCCACGTAACGTACTTTCCATACGGTAGCTAGACATAGCGCTAACCGATTCTTTCTTGTCATTCATTTGGCAAGCCTCATTAAAATTCGTCAAATTCATTCAATATTTTTGATGCGAATAGGTGGGGAACAGAAAGCCGTGGCACGGGATGGCACTCGTATTTCTAAGTCAGATATTTCCTAACGCATTACTACTATCAACGAATCAAACTGCGCTTATCAACTAGATTGATATTTAATCAGTATTTTTTATCATACAAATCAGAAAGAACTTACAAATCAACATGTTAATCCACATATAAAAATAACTAAAACGCTGTTTTTTATAGAAATATACAAATATTTTATATACCTAGCGCATTTCCATATCGCGCCGCTATTATGGAGGGAATCAATAGTTACTCTCGCAGATACAAAAACAGCATCAATAACTGATGCTGTTTTTGTCGAATCAACGTAGCGCCTATCTCAACGCTAGGAGGGGGTAACATAACTTGGAAAATCCACTCGCTCCCATAGTTCACCGGTCAACGCCAACTGATCATCCCAACGCCCTTTTTCAATCCACGCCACAATTGCCTGTGCGACATCGGGGTAATTCACACTCTCTGCTCCAGGCTCATCGAGCCAACGACGAACAATCGAGGCATCCAACATCTCCATCGACGACGCCAACCCGAGATCCTCTAATGTTGCCACATTGCTCAGTTGCTCAAACTGCCCACTCAAGGGCTTGAGTAGCAGCTTCTTACCCAACGTCAACGCTTCTGATGGCAGCTCAAAACCACCATTGGCAATCACCCCACCGCAGCGATTGAGATGGTGATGAAAAGAGGAGACGCTGAGTGGCATAAACTCGATATTGTCGATAAGTTCAGGTTCGATGATTTCTGGGTGATAACAGATAAAGCGATGGTTAACAAAGCGAAGCAACAACTCCGAAATGTCGGCGGTGCTTTCAAACGGCAAATAAACCAAAATAAACGCTTCTTCTGCCACTTCTTCTCTGTGCGTATGCACAATTGGTGGCAAAATGGGTTGATCAAAATGATACCAATGCAACCCGATGTGATAATTGGCTGGGGCAAAATGCTCGATGACTTGTCTATCAAACCAACTCGCGCCACGTAAAGGGACAGGGTAGCGAAAGGCGTTTTGGTGGCTGATGCTAATCGATGGGATGTTTTGTTGCCGTGCGGCCCAAGCAGACACAGGCTCGAAATCATTGAGGACGAGATCGTACTGAGATAAGTCGAGCTGTTTGACTTCTCGCCAAAAGTGCCAGGGGTTATTGCTCAAGGCGGTTTTTAGGTAATCCACCTGACCTTTATTGGTCACAAATGAAAAGCCTTGCCGAGTTTGATAGTCGCCAAACTCCTCCATAGAGAAGTACTTAGACTTTTCTCGCCCAGAAAAGAGAAACTGCACCTCCAACCCGCTCTTTTTTAAACACTGTGCCATTGCTCTTGCACGAGCGATATGACCATTACCAGTGCCTTGAACGCCATACAGTATTTTCACTCATTAACCTCCAATCAGGGTGAGGGCAGCTTGAGCACACATCATGCCCAAGACGGCGCCTAACAACACATCAGTGAGAAAATGGACACCCAACAAGATACGAGATAAGGCGATGAAACAGGCCCAGACTAACGCGATGACCGCTAAGCCTGGATAAAAGTGTCCGATCAAGGTGGCCATTAAGAACGCCGCTGCCGTATGCCCAGAGGGTAAACTGTAGCGATCGGATGGCGTAATAAAAGAGGGCACCAGATCTGACAACTCCTGCGGACGGCGGCGCTTAAATAGGTTTTTCAACGTCCAGTAAATCGGAAGCTCGATAAGAAACGCCGTTAAACCAACAAGCAGAAACCAAGCCCCAGTATCGCCACCCCAGCCCCACGCTAGAGCGCCAAATAACACATAGAGGTGCCCATCACCTGTGTGAGAAACGGCTTTGCTCAAGCGAGACACAGGCCAAGAAAACTTGTGCTGCAAGCAAAACAATGAGAACGCCAAATCTAACTTTGCGATAGGTTCGATAGTACGCATGACCGACTCCTTTCCATGACGGTATTGATGACAAATTAAGCGTTTTTGGTGACAGGTTCGTGAACGTTTCACTGTAGTTGCGTGACATCAACATTCAGTAGAGAACGCAAAACTTTGCGTCTGTTGAAAATAAAGAAAACAAGAAAGAGGAGAAAACTTGCACTTTAGGGTTGACCTATGCGGTTGAGTACGGTACTAATTTGTTAACTTAATTTTGTGGATATATAACGACCTTTAAGGACACGTTAATCATGTATATGCGTTTTTCTCTCCTGCTGAGCCTCCTCCTTATCGTGACCAAATCGCGCGGGTAGGCTGTGGACGAAAAACCACCACACAGATTCAAAAAGCCCGCATCAATATGCGGGCTTTTTTTTACTATAACGAAACCGGAAGTCATCGATTCACTCACTCAAATGTGTAGAAATCACTAAGGAAGCAAACATGAACGATCAAGTCATTATTTTCGACACCACATTGCGTGATGGCGAACAAGCGTTGTCAGCAAGTTTGACAGTTAAAGAGAAACTGCAGATTGCCTACGCGCTTGAAAGACTCGGCGTTGATGTTATTGAAGCAGGCTTCCCTGTATCGTCTCCGGGTGATTTTGAATCCGTCCAAGCGATTGCTCGCAATATCAAAAATAGCCGAATCTGTGCGCTTTCTCGTGCAGTGGCAAAAGACATCGATGCGGCGGCTGAAGCATTAAAAGTCGCAGACCAATTCCGTATCCATACCTTCATTTCAACCTCTACAGTGCACGTTCAAGACAAGCTTCGCCGCAGCTACGACGATGTAGTCGAAATGGGTGTCAAAGCGGTTAAACATGCGCGTAACTATACCGATGATGTCGAATTCTCGTGTGAAGACGCTGGCCGTACTCCAATTGACAACCTATGTCGTATGGTCGAAGCGGCGATCGATGCAGGTGCCAGTACGATCAATATCCCTGATACCGTAGGCTACACGGTGCCCAACGAGTTTGGCGGCATTATTCAAACTCTATTCAACCGCGTGCCAAACATCGATAAAGCGATTATCTCTGTTCACTGTCACGATGACCTTGGTATGTCTGTTGCCAACTCAATTGCAGCGGTTCAAGCAGGTGCACGTCAAATTGAAGGCACCATTAATGGCATCGGAGAGCGAGCGGGCAACTGCTCTCTCGAAGAGATCGCGATGATCATCAAAACTCGTCAAGAACTGCTTGGCGTTCACACTGGCCTTAAACACGACGAAATCCATCGCACCAGTAAACTCGTCAGCCAATTGTGCAATATGCCGATTCAATCCAACAAAGCGATCGTCGGCGCCAACGCGTTTAGCCACTCTTCCGGCATTCACCAAGATGGCATGCTGAAGAATAAGAACACTTACGAAATCATGACGCCAGAGTCGATTGGATTGAAAAACCAAGCGTTGAACCTAACCAGTCGCAGTGGACGTGCCGCGGTGAAGAGTCATATGGACTCGATGGGCTACAAGAGCGAAGAGTACAACCTAGATGCGTTGTACGAAGATTTCTTGAAGCTGGCTGACCGCAAGGGGCAAGTGTTTGACTACGATTTGGAAGCCTTGATGCACTTCTCTAACTTGCGCGAAGAAGATGACTACTACAAGTTGAACTATCTCAGCGTGCAATCTGGTAGCGTAATGGCCACCACCAGTATCAAGTTGCAGTGCGGTGATGAAGAGCGCTGCGAAGCAGCCGTCGGCAATGGCCCGGTGGATGCCTTGTACCAGTGTATCTATCGCGTCACTGGGTATGATATTGTGCTGGATAAGTTTGACTTAACCGCCAAAGGTGAAGGGGAAGATGGTTTGGGCCAAGCGGATATTATCGCCAACTACAAAGGCCGAAAATATCACGGTACCGGTGTTTCAACGGACATTGTCGAAGCCTCAGGCCAAGCCCTTCTTCACGTGATCAACAGCATTCACCGTGCAAACCAAATTGCTGAAATCAAACAGAAAAAAATCGCAACCGTATAAGACGCCTGAGACTCCGGTCTCTAGGCTTCACGATAATTAAAATTAAAGGATTAACATGACAGACAAAACGTACAACATTGCCGTTCTCCCTGGTGACGGCATCGGCCCAGAAGTAATGGCGCAAGCCAATAAAGTACTGGATGCGATTGAGAGTAAGCACGGAATCCGCTTTGAGCGTGAACAGCATGATGTGGGTGGCATCGCCATCGACAACCACGGTACGCCACTCCCAGAGAGCACGGTGAAGGCGTGTGAAGAGTCCGATGCCGTTCTATTTGGCTCAGTAGGTGGTCCGAAATGGGAACATCTACCGCCGAACGATCAACCTGAACGTGGTGCGTTACTGCCGCTACGTAAACATTTCCAACTCTTTTGCAACCTGCGCCCAGCTCAAATCCATTCTGGACTGGAAGCCTTCTCACCACTCCGCGCAGACATCTCTGAGCGTGGCTTTGATATCGTCGTCGTGCGTGAGCTGACTGGCGGCATCTACTTCGGTCAACCGAAAGGACGTGAAGGTGAAGGCGCCAACGAGAAAGCGTTTGATACCGAAGTCTACCACCGCTTTGAAATCGAGCGTATTGCGCGTATTGCGTTTGAGTCTGCACAGCTGCGCCGCAAGAAAGTGTGCTCAGTTGATAAAGCGAACGTACTGCAAAGCTCTATTCTATGGCGAGAAGTGGTGGAACAGATCGCAAAAGAGTACCCAGATGTTGAGCTTTCTCACATGTACATCGATAACGCCACGATGCAGCTTATCAAAGATCCGGCTCAGTTTGATGTCATGCTGTGCTCGAATATTTTCGGCGACATCATCTCGGATGAGTGTGCGATGATCACCGGCTCAATGGGTATGCTCCCTTCTGCCAGTCTCAATGAGAGCAAGTTTGGTCTGTATGAACCCGCTGGCGGTAGTGCCCCGGACATCGCAGGCAAAAACATCGCCAACCCAGTAGCGCAAATTCTGTCAGCAGCGCTCATGCTGCGTTACAGCCTAGGCGAAGAAGCCGCAGCGCAAGATATTGAACATGCCGTGTCAAAAGCGCTAGCCGCTGGCGAGCTTACCGCAGACCTTGCTGGTAACAACCCCGCTCTGACGACCTCAGAGATGGGCGACAAAATCGCTGGATACATTTTAAACTCGTAATCGACAGACCAAACACAACAGACTATAAGTCGTCATGACACCGCCAATCGCCGCTTGGCATTGGCGGGTTTATCGACAAGGACGACGAGGAAGAGCAATGGGTAAAACATTATACGAAAAGGTGTATGACGCACATATCGCCGTCGAAGCCGAGGGTGAAAACCCTATCCTTTATATTGATCGTCACTTAGTGCATGAAGTGACCTCACCACAAGCGTTTGATGGCTTGCGTGAGAAAGGACGCACCGTGCGTCAAGTCAGCAAGACCTTCGCAACCATGGATCACAACGTCTCGACCACCACCAAAGACATCAATGCATCCGGTGAAATGGCGCGAATCCAGATGGAAACGCTGTCCAAAAACTGTGAAGAATTTGGCGTCACACTGTATGACATCAACCACAAATACCAAGGCATTGTCCACGTAATGGGCCCTGAGCTCGGTATTACGCTTCCGGGTATGACCATCGTATGTGGTGACTCACATACCGCAACGCACGGCGCCTTTGGTTCCTTGGCATTCGGTATCGGCACCTCAGAAGTTGAGCATGTGCTTGCCACTCAAACCTTGAAGCAAGCGCGCGCCAAAACAATGAAGATTGAAGTCAAAGGCAAGGTCGCCCCAGGCATCACAGCAAAAGACATCGTGCTTGCCATCATAGGGAAGACCACTGCCGCAGGCGGCACGGGTTACGTAGTCGAGTTCTGTGGTGAAGCGATCCGAGATCTGTCGATGGAAGGTCGTATGACGGTGTGTAACATGGCAATTGAATTAGGCGCTAAAGCAGGCCTGATTGCACCCGATCAAACCACTTTCGATTACATCAAAGGTCGTAAATTTGCGCCTACGGGTGCCAACTGGGACGCTGCCGTAGAGTATTGGCAAACCCTGAAAACCGACGATGACGCCAAGTTTGACGCAGTCGTTACGCTAAATGGTGCAGACATCAAACCACAAGTCACTTGGGGGACAAACCCAGGACAAGTGATCGCCGTCGATAGTCCAATCCCTACGCCCGAGAGCTTTCAAGATCCTATCGAGAAAGCCTCTGCTGAGAAAGCCCTTGCCTACATGGGACTAGAAGCTGGCAAAGCGCTGTCTGACTACTCCGTTGATAAAGTATTCGTTGGTTCTTGTACCAACTCTCGTATCGAGGATATGCGCGCCGCTGCCGCAGTGGCGAAAGGACGCAAAGTGGCGGCTCATGTGCAAGCGTTGATCGTACCGGGTTCCGAGCAAGTGAAAGCGCAAGCCGAAGCTGAAGGGCTCGATGTCATCTTCAAAGAAGCTGGCTTTGAATGGCGCTTACCTGGTTGCTCTATGTGTCTTGCCATGAACAATGACCGCTTAGGGCCAGGAGAGCGTTGCGCCTCCACATCAAACCGAAATTTTGAAGGTCGACAAGGCCGTGGGGGTCGTACCCATCTAGTCAGCCCTGCCATGGCCGCGGCTGCCGCCATTGCTGGCCACTTTGTTGATATTCGTGAGTTAAACTAAGGAGACACCACATGTCAGGATTTAAACAACATACCGGCTTGGTCGTGCCTCTCGATGCAGCGAATGTCGACACTGATGCAATCATTCCTAAGCAGTTCCTACAAAAGGTTTCGCGCTTAGGGTTTGGCAAGCACCTCTTTCATGATTGGCGATTTCTAGATGATGCCGGCGAACAGCCTAACCCGGACTTCGTCCTCAACGCTCCGCGTTATAAAGGGGCCTCAATCCTGCTCGCACGCGAGAACTTTGGTTGTGGTTCATCACGTGAACATGCTCCTTGGGCGTTAGCCGACTACGGTATCAAAGCCATGATCGCGACGAGCTTTGCCGATATTTTTTACGGCAACTCGATCAACAACCAAATGGTCCCTGTGCGCTTAGCAGAACAAGAAGTCGACGAGATTTTTCAATTTGTTGAGGCCACTGAAGGCGCGGAAGTGGAAGTGGACTTAGAAGCGATGAAAGTGCGTGCTAACGGCAAAGAGTACAGTTTTGAGATCGATGAGTTCCGTCGTCATTGCTTGCTCAATGGACTCGACAACATCGGTTTGACCTTACAACACGAAGAGAAGATCGCCGCTTTTGAGGCGAATATCCCCGAGTTCTTGCGTTAATCTCGCACTTACCATAAAGCTGGCAACCTGCCAGCTTTTTTTTTGACCACTCTGAAGATGAAATATATCAGCCACTCGGCGGGTCTCAATCATTATGTACGATTTGTCAGATCAGATTTGTAAAGGTATAAGATGAAAACATCGCTCGCTGCACTTCTCCTGCTCGCCCCTATCTCCGCGTTGGCTGCACCCAAATCAAAACTTTGGGCATATTGGAACACAAGCAACCCGGAACACGCAGAGTCAATCTCTCATCAAGCATGGCAAGAGCTCCTTGATAAATATCTGGTTGTGCAAGGCGAAGACCATCTGTTGCGTTATGGCGCGTTTGAGCCTCAAGATACACTCAAACTCAATCGATATATCGAGTCATTGGAGACGATCGACCCTCGTCAATTACGCCAGAACCAGCAATATGCCTATTGGGTAAACCTGTACAATGCCGTCACCGTTAAACTCATCATCGACCACTACCCCGTATCATCCATAACGAAACTCGGTGGGCTATTTAGCTTTGGCCCTTGGGATCAAGATGTCCTGACGATCAATGGCCAAGAGGTCACTCTCAACGATATCGAGCACCGCATTTTACGCCCAATCTGGCAGGATCCTCGTACTCACTACGCCGTCAATTGCGCCAGTCTTGGCTGTCCAAACTTGCAGGCGTCTGCGTTCACCGCAGAGAATACTGAAGCGCTGCTAGAACAAGCCGCAGAGGCATTTATCAATAGTTATAAAGGAGCAGAGATACAAGGTGAGACACTCACTCTCTCCTCAATTTATGATTGGTTTGCCGCAGACTTTGGCGACAAAGAAGCGCTGTTTGATCACCTAACCCACTACCGCCCGGAACTGGCCGAGTTTTCAGGCAAAATACGCTACGATTACGATTGGCAACTGAACGAACGAAAAGAGTAGTCGAGAACAACAAGAGTAAAAACGAGAAACGCCCAGCTGATTAGCTGGGCGGTTGAGTGTTCAAGCCTGGCGGTGTCCTACTCTCACATGGGCGGTGCGGCGATCCGCAAACCACACTCTACGTTTTTAAGAGAATTACAACGAGAAACGCCCAGCTGAATTAGCTGGGCGTTTGAGTATTTAAGCCTGGCGATGTCCTACTCTCACATGGGGAAGCCCCACACTACCATCGGCGCTAATTCGTTTCACTTCTGAGTTCGGCATGGAATCAGGTGGGTCCAAATCGCTATGGTCGCCAAGCAAATTTTGTTGTCTACTCACCATGATGAGTGAGACGAATAACTGGTGCTGATACCCAGACTCGAACTGGGGACCTCATCCTTACCAAGGATGCGCTCTACCACCTGAGCTATATCAGCACACAAAATCTTGTGTCGGTGGACTAAAAAAACCCGTCTAACAACGGGCTCTCTTTATTTTTAGATACCTTGTTCTAAAAATCAGAGGTCTTACCTTTGTCTTCACTTTATATAAAAAGTGAAAATAAATAGGGCCTGGCGATGTCCTACTCTCACATGGGGAAGCCCCACACTACCATCGGCGCTAATTCGTTTCACTTCTGAGTTCGGCATGGAATCAGGTGGGTCCAAATCGCTATGGTCGCCAAGCAAATTTTGTTTAAGTTTCTAGAAGCTAGTGCCTAGTTCCTAGAACTTAATAATTCGGAAAGCTGTGTTTATCGTTTCTAGCTACTAGGAACTAGACACTCGTCTCTTTATCACACATTCAATGTTCTTACATCGAGTCCATCAAAACCCTTTGGGTGTTGTATGGTTAAGCCTCACGGGCAATTAGTACAGGTTAGCTCAACGCCTCACAGCGCTTACACACCCTGCCTATCAACGTTCTAGTCTCGAACAACCCTTAAGGGCACTTAAAGTGCCAGGGAAGACTCATCTCAGGGCTCGCTTCCCGCTTAGATGCTTTCAGCGGTTATCGATTCCGAACTTAGCTACCGGGCAATGCGTCTGGCGACACAACCCGAACACCAGAGGTTCGTCCACTCCGGTCCTCTCGTACTAGGAGCAGCCCCCTTCAATCTTCCAACGCCCACGGCAGATAGGGACCGAACTGTCTCACGACGTTCTAAACCCAGCTCGCGTACCACTTTAAATGGCGAACAGCCATACCCTTGGGACCGACTTCAGCCCCAGGATGTGATGAGCCGACATCGAGGTGCCAAACACCGCCGTCGATATGAACTCTTGGGCGGTATCAGCCTGTTATCCCCGGAGTACCTTTTATCCGTTGAGCGATGGCCCTTCCATTCAGAACCACCGGATCACTATGACCTGCTTTCGCACCTGCTCGAATTGTCATTCTCGCAGTCAAGCGGGCTTATGCCATTGCACTAACCTCACGATGTCCAACCGTGATTAGCCCACCTTCGTGCTCCTCCGTTACTCTTTGGGAGGAGACCGCCCCAGTCAAACTACCCACCAGGCACTGTCCTCACCCCGGATAACGGGGCTAAGTTAGAACATCAAACATACAAGGGTGGTATTTCAAGGTCGGCTCCACAGATACTGGCGTACCTGCTTCAAAGCCTCCCACCTATCCTACACATGTAGGCTCAATGTTCAGTGCCAAGCTGTAGTAAAGGTTCACGGGGTCTTTCCGTCTAGCCGCGGGTACACTGCATCTTCACAGCGATTTCAATTTCACTGAGTCTCGGGTGGAGACAGCGTGGCCATCATTACGCCATTCGTGCAGGTCGGAACTTACCCGACAAGGAATTTCGCTACCTTAGGACCGTTATAGTTACGGCCGCCGTTTACCGGGGCTTCGATCAAGAGCTTCGACCGAAGTCTAACCCCATCAATTAACCTTCCGGCACCGGGCAGGCGTCACACCGTATACGTCATCTTACGATTTTGCACAGTGCTGTGTTTTTAATAAACAGTTGCAGCCACCTGGTATCTGCGACTCTCAATAGCTCCATCCGCAAGGGACTTCACCGTCAAGAGCGTACCTTCTCCCGAAGTTACGGTACCATTTTGCCTAGTTCCTTCACCCGAGTTCTCTCAAGCGCCTTGGTATTCTCTACCCGACCACCTGTGTCGGTTTGGGGTACGATTCCAACTTATCTGAAGCTTAGAGGCTTTTCCTGGAAGCATGGCATCAATGACTTCACGCCCTTGGGCGCTCGACATCGTGTCTCAGCCTTAAAGAGAGCCGGATTTACCTAACTCTCAAGCCTACGCACTTGAACCTGGACAACCGTCGCCAGGCCCACCTAGCCTTCTCCGTCCCCCCATCGCAATAAGTTGAAGTACGGGAATATTAACCCGTTTCCCATCGACTACGCCTTTCGGCCTCGCCTTAGGGGTCGACTTACCCTGCCCCGATTAACGTTGGACAGGAACCCTTGGTCTTCCGGCGAGGAGGTTTTTCACCCCCTTTATCGTTACTCATGTCAGCATTCGCACTTCTGATACCTCCAGCATGCTTTACAACACACCTTCAACGGCTTACAGAACGCTCCCCTACCCAATACCTAAAAGGTATTGCCGCAGCTTCGGTTTATTACTTAGCCCCGTTACATCTTCCGCGCAGGCCGACTCGACTAGTGAGCTATTACGCTTTCTTTAAATGATGGCTGCTTCTAAGCCAACATCCTAGCTGTCTAAGCCTTCCCACATCGTTTCCCACTTAGTAATAATTTGGGACCTTAGCTGGCGGTCTGGGTTGTTTCCCTCTCCACGACGGACGTTAGCACCCGCCGTGTGTCTCCCGGATAGTACTTACTGGTATTCGGAGTTTGCAAAGGGTTGGTAAGTCGGGATGACCCCCTAGCCTTAACAGTGCTCTACCCCCAGTAGTATTCGTCCGAGGCGCTACCTAAATAGCTTTCGGGGAGAACCAGCTATCTCCAGGTTTGATTGGCCTTTCACCCCTAGCCACAAGTCATCCGCTAATTTTTCAACATTAGTCGGTTCGGTCCTCCAGTTGATGTTACTCAACCTTCAACCTGCCCATGGCTAGATCACCTGGTTTCGGGTCTATATCCAGAGACTGAGCGCCCAGTTAAGACTCGGTTTCCCTACGGCTCCCCTAGATGGTTAACCTTGCCACTGAATATAAGTCGCTGACCCATTATACAAAAGGTACGCAGTCACACCACGAAGGTGCTCCTACTGCTTGTACGTACACGGTTTC